>JAZNQY010000133.1:0-1699 GCA_045590375.1 Oscillospiraceae bacterium
TGTTAATCAAGATGTCACTGGTTCGAGTCCAGTTGGGGGAGCCAATCAAATAAACCCCGTAGATACGCAGTCTACGGGGTTTATGTTATATTAACAGCTTCTTTGAATTTACCCCGACCATACCCTGATATATCAAGAGAAGTGAGCAGATTTGAGGATTACAAATTTCATCAGAGCAGTTTCTTGCACCCCATTTCTTTATATGCTATAATAAGGCGAGGTGAAAATTATGGCTTTTATGGGAATGTTCGTCGGGACGATTCTTCTTATCGTTATGACAATAGTTATTATTTTATCGGTAATTTTTATTATAACTGCGATAATTCTCAAAATAATCGGCAAGAAAAAAGACAGTAAAAAACTTAAGATAACAGGGAATGTATTTCTAGTTTTAGGGATAGTAAATATCGCACCGATAATTATATTTATAGGTTTCCTTACATATAAATCACATTTTGCCGAAGTTGAACTTCCTGACGGCAAAACAAAGGATGTTTCAATAAAGTCTGCATATAAAGTTATGGAACTTTCACGAGATGGCTCTGATGAAGCGATAGAAGAACTCGAAAAACTCCTTGATAAAAAACCTGACCTCGTTTTTTTCCACAACAACAACAGAGAAAGCATTTTAGAAATAGGCCTTGAAAACGGCGATGCCGATGTTGTGAAGATAGCGATTGAACACGGTGCTGTTATAGATAATCCCGAAAGATATGAGCATATGGCTTATGTAAAAACAACTATGCAGGATTATTTTGGATGTATGACAGGGCGTGAATTCACAAGGGAAGATATTGAGATTATAAAAATCCTCTTTGAAAATGGTGCTGATACCTCATATAAACCGAGGGTACATTATTATTCAAATGCGTTTGGAATGGCTGTCTGGGGAATTTTATATAACGATGGCATTGTTACAGATGATGAACTCGAATTCATACAGGTCATCATAGATAACGGGGTAACGCACGATGACGCATTGATTTTAATGGAAGACCTTTCTTCTAACTATCATTTTTCTGATGAATATCACAGCGATATAACAAAGGACGATAACTATTATCTTCTTATGGAAATGATAGAAAATAAATAACAAAATCCCTCTATGAATTTCATAGAGGGATTTTTTCATCTAAAAATTAAGTTGTAAAAATGTGCTCAGAAGAATGATAACGGGAATTCCCACAATCAGAAGGATGTGCAGGGCAATTATAATCGGAAGTCCTATCATAAAGCGCTTATGCTTTGTTTTATGGCGGATGATTTTCATCGTTATATACATAGCGAGAGCACCACCCAAAATCGCAACTAAAAAGAGCGACCTTTCTGAAATTCTCCATCCACCCTTTTCGGCATATTTTTTATCGAGGGTTGTCATAACTATCGCTATTACACTTATTATTATCGGGTAAAGAATATTTATAATTCCGAAGATAAGCCCCATAGGAATATCAGTCCCTGAAGTAACAACAGGATTTCCACCCATATTTCAATTCTCCTTTTGATTTATTGTAGGAAGTAACTGAGGCTACCGAGCCACTTTGTTATTTTCCAAAGCAAACTACGAAACGATATGTCCTCAGTGCCCACGCACCATAAATGAAATTCAGATAACTAATTTCTCCGTTACCGAGCCACTTTGTTATTTCCCAAAGCAAACTACGAAACGATTTGCCTGCACGGGCTCCGTGCCTAGGGG
>JAZNQY010000134.1:0-16111 GCA_045590375.1 Oscillospiraceae bacterium
GGAAGTTCTGCAGCGTTAGCCTTAGCATAGATTGTGAGTGTCTTTCCGTCAACTGTGATTGTACCTGCTTCGTCATCAGCAGTAACAGTGTGAAGACCTTCACCGATTTTTCCACAGTATCCACCCTGTGCTGTGTCATACTTGAGAAGCTGAGCGAGCATTGAGGGCTTTGTAAGGTCGTTGATAGCAACTACTTCGTAACCTTCAGCACCGAACATCTGTCTGAAAGCGAGACGGCCGATACGACCAAAACCATTGATTGCAACTTTAACTGACATTTTGAATTCCTCCTAAGAAAAATTTATGTGATTATATTGTACTCCATTTTGACAACTATTGCAAGCCTTTTTTGATAAAATTTTAACCAAATTTTCCTCTGACTTTTTAATGTCAGTGTCTTAGGGTGCATAAAAAACATATTTTATTGCTGTTCTTTTTTAAGAAAATACTCTTTTTTTAATATTTTACTTTACAATTTGTAGAAAATATAGGATAATGTAATTGACTATGGTTTATTATCGTTTAAAGGAGGCTGATGATTACGGACAAGAAATTATGCGAGATTTTTTCAAAATCTGAAACAGATGTTTTTTTCTGCGACAAGAACAGCAAGGAAATTATCTGGGCAAACAAGGAAAATCTTTATGATATGACGGCGAAAAATGCCGAAGAACTTTTTGAGGGTGGAAAATTTCCTGAAACGGCAGGAATTGTAAACGGAATGCTTCACGGTTCACCTTACAGATACAACATAATTGAAACAGACGAATGTTTCATTATCGAGGTCTTAAATAAAAATCTTATTTCTGAGGGGATGAAGATTGAGTCGCTCAGAAAGAAATTCCATTATGAAGCAGTCAATGTCAGGGAATATATCTATGAGATAACTCACAACCTTGAAAAAATAGAGGCGTATTTCAGCAAAGAGGATATGTATGACGAAATGGAAAGTCTTTCTAAAATCCTCAATGACTGTTACAACATTCTGAGAATTCAGAAACACAGAGAAGAATATGACCTGTATATCACAGAAAAAAATCTTGAAGCATCGGTATTTTCGGTGAGTGATTTTATGAAAGGGAACGAAAATGTTCTCAAGAAAATCGCAGGGAGAAAGGCCTCGGTATTACAGTTTGAATGTGATAACGATGATATTTTCATAAACGCATCTCCGAAGAGATTTTCATGGATTGTTTTCCACACGGTATATATGATCCTCAAAAATTCATCCGACCATCCGTCAGTAAAGATTTCGGTTTCTGTATCGGAAAACGAAGTTGCTGTAAGAATAGGCAGAAACAATATTGAAAATCCCGAAAGCAGAGGGGTAAGGGACTGCACGAGATATATCGGTGGGGACCCGTTTGAAAATACCGTTGAGTTTGAGGTTTTCAAGGAATTCTGCAGAAAATACGATGGAAGATACCTTGCTGAATTTACAGGGCAGAGGCTTTCTGCTGTAACTCTTTTCATGAAGCTTCAGGAAAAGCCCATGGATTATAAGCTCAGCTCGATAAAGGATATTGTGACTGACGATTGTTTTTCTGATATGAGAATGAATATCTATGAGGTTGCAAACCTTAAATTCATCTATCGTTAAGGGGAATTTATGGAGAAACTTGCTGAAATGTATGTAACCCTTCTGCCGATTATACTCGCAGGGGTTATGAATATGGTATGGTGTAAGATAAAAGTATGCGATTTTCTGAAAAAACCCATTGACTTTGGAAAGGATTTTTCTGACGGCAAACGCATTTTCGGGGATAACAAGACATTCAAAGGCTTTGTCGGGATGATTTTTCTCGGAATAATCTTCTCTCTTTTATGGGGGATTATCGCAGAAAACAACGCTTTTATCTATGAACACAATTATTTTTACAGATATTACGAAAGTTCCCCCGTTTATAACATACTGACAGGGGCCTTATCGGGATTTGCGTATGCTTTATTCGAGCTTCCGAACAGCTTTATAAAGAGAAGGCTTGATATAACTCCCGGCAAGAATGATGTCAAGGGAATGAAAAAAGTTTTCTTCATCTTTCTTGACCAGGCAGATTCGGTTTTCGGATGTGTTCTTGTTGTATGCATATTCTGTCCTCTGCCTTTGTGGTATTATTTTGTTTATGTAATTGTGGGTGCTTTAACGCACATAGTATTCAATATGCTTTTATATTTCTGTCATCTGAGAAAAAATATGTTTTAACCGAAAGGATTAAGAAAAAATGGGAATTTATCGTCTTGAAGAAAAACTTGACGCGAGAGAAGTCGGCAACAAGGCCGCCTTTCTTTCTTTTATGAAAAACAGTGGATTCAACATTCCATCGGGGATTGTTCTCGGAAATGATATTTTCACAAAAACCGTTTCCGAAAACAAGAATGAATGTAAGGTGCATCTTCTTTTAAAGGTTGTTTCAAAAAACAACGCAAAGGACACTGCTGAAAAGATAGCCGAACTTTACGAAGGGCTTACTATCCCTGATGAAATAAAGTCTGAAATTCTGAAATATATAAATCCTGAAAAGAAATATGCTGTAAGAAGCAGTGGGATAAAGGAAGATTTAAGTGGTCTTTCGTTTGCAGGGCAGTATGACACATTCATCAACATGAGTGGAATTGACGAGATAGCCGACGCTGTTGCGAAATGTTATCTTTCAACATATTCCGAAACCGTTCTTTCATATTTTGCTGCAAACGGTATCCCTGCTGACGAGGCAGGAATGTCGGTTATCATTGAAGAAATGGTTGACTCTGATGTGAGTGGAGTTGCATTTACTGTAAACCCCATAAGTGGAAACGACAAGGAAATTCTCATCGAAGCTACAAAGGGACAGGGCGAAAATCTTGTAAGTGGAAAGGTTAACGCCGAAAGATATTCTTATAACTGGTGGGACAGAGAAGTTACTCTTATGTCGGGAGAACTTCTCACGGAACAGAATGTAAAAGAAATTGCCGACAAGGCTATTCGTATTCAGGCACTTTTCGGATATCCCTGTGACATAGAATTCGCTTATGAAAACGGAGAGTTATTTATTCTTCAGGCAAGGGCGATAACAAAAATCCTTTATGGTGGGATTTCTGACCAATGGACAACTGCCGACTTTAAAGACGGTGGTGTTTCGGCGACTGTATGCACTCCTTATATGTGGAGTTTATATGAATACATCTGGGAAAGCGAATTCAGAAAGTTTCTGACAGAGGCGAAAATATTAAAACCTAAGGAAGTTGACAAAAAGCTCGGTGATATGTTTTATGGCAGACCTTATTGGAATTTAAGCGTTGCGAAGGCTGCTATGTCGAAAGTTCCCGGATATAAGGAAAGGGATTTTGACAACGAACTCGGCGTTAAGGTTACATACGAGGGCGACGGGGTTACTACATCGGTTACTCCGAAAACTCTTATAAGTATTGCTAAAATGGCATCTATGCAGAAAAAAATCGTTAAGGAAAGAAACAGGAATGCCGAAAAGATAAAGGCTGACCTTCTTTCAAGATACGAAAATTATTTTGAAAACAAGGATAGCGATTTTTCTTCTGACGAGATAAAGGAAAAATGGAGAAAGCTTGTCTTTACGGATTATCTTGACAGCGAAAGCGCTTATTTCAGACAGATTTTTATAAACACAATTCATCAGTCGCTTTATAAGGACAAGATTTTAAAGCACACAACTCAGGGTGGATATTTTACACTCATAGGTGGGCTTGACAATGTTTCGCATCTTCTTCCCTTTTATGAAATATGGAACATAAGCAGAATTATAAGAACGGATGAAAACGCATATTCTTTCTGGACAGAAAAAAGTGCTGATGAAATAAAGGAAAATCTTTCTGACGCGCCTTTCGGGGATATGGTTTCAGAATACATTAAAAAGTTCGGTTATCATTCTAAAAAGGAACTTGATGTTACATATCCATCATTCTATGAGGATATAAAGACTGTTATAAATGATGTAAAGAACACCTGTATATTAGGTGATGAATGTTCGCCCGAAAAGGATTCTTTACGTCTTGGCGAAGAATTCAGAAAAGAGATGGAGAAGGTAAGAAACAATGCTTCTTCATCGGCTTATAAGAAGTTTGAAAAGACCGTTACAGAAATGAGAAATATGCTCTGGTGGAGAGAGGAACTGAGAGACGTTTCTACAAGATTCTACTGCATAATAAGAGCATATACATTAAGGCTTTCGGAAGTTCTTGTAAATGAGGGCATTCTCACATCGGCGAACGATATATGGTATACAAAAATTGAGGATATAAAAAATCTTCTTGACGGGAAAATCACTAAGGATGACCTTATGAAGATAATCGCAAGAAACAAGATTTATTATTCTTCATTCAGAAACTTTACAAGTGAAAATGAGATTGGGTCTTCTTTCGGAAACGGCGAAGTGAAAAAATCAGACAATGCACTCTCAGGGATAGGATGTTCTTGTTTTAAAGCAACGGGAACTGCAAGAATTGTGCGTTCACTCGACGAAACAGACAGACTCAGAGAGGGAGATATTCTCATAACGAAATTCACAGACACAGGCTGGACAGGAAAGTTTGCTATGCTTGGTGGAATTGTTACCGAATATGGTGGAATACTCTGTCACGCTGCTATTGTTTCGAGAGAATACGGAATTCCTTGTGTTGTATGTGCTGAAAACGCAACAAAGCTTATAAGAGATGGTGAAACAATAACTATAAACGGCGAAACGGGAGAAATTATCCTTGGTGGTGAAAAGAATTGAAAAAGTTGTTTTTAGGATACTACAACAAGTCGGTAATTCTCACATACATAGGGGCTGTATCGGCTGTTATCGGAATGGCGTTTTCTTTTTCGGGAAAGATGAAATACGCTCTTATCTGCCTTATTGTATGTGGTGTTTCTGACCTTTTTGACGGAATGATTGCAAGACGCTGTAAGAGAACGGATGAAGAAAAAGAGTTCGGAATTCAGATAGACTCGCTTAACGATATGGTGAGTTTTGCACTCTTCCCCGTTATTATTTCTGTTTCTATGGGGTTCAATGCGTGGTATTATATCGCTGTGTATTCATTCTATGTTTTAGCTTCTATAACAAGGCTCGGATTTTTCAATGTTTCGGCATCGACAGAATCGGAAACAAAGTTCTATACGGGGCTTCCCGTTACATTCGCATCGCTTATTGTTGTATGTATGTTTATTATCGGAAAGATAACAGGTATCGGTAATATACTTATTCCGATAAGCATTTTTGTTATGGGGTTACTTTTTATCCTTAAAATAAAAATCATGAAGCCAAGAGGAATTGCATATATCTTTTTAGGACTTTTGGCGATAGCTCTTCTTATCGCTGTAATTCTTATCGGAGAATAAAAATGGGAAAGATTTATGACAGAAAAAACAAGGTCTTTTATGAAGATAAACAGTATGGTGGTAAGGCTTTGAAATTCCTTTACGGAAATGTTTTGGGAAGATTTATTCTTAAAACTTTTATAGCAGGAAAATGGTATTCAAGGTTTAATGCAAAAAGAAATTCGACAAAGAAATCGGCTGAAAAAATCGCTTCCTTCGTTGAAGAATACGGCATTGTTTTAAGCGATTTTGAGGAGAGGGAATTTTCTTCTTTTTCGGACTTTTTTGTGAGGAAACTAAAAGACGGAAAGAGAGATTTTTCTTTGAATAAAAATGATTTCATAGCTGTTGCTGACAGTAAAATACTTTGCTATGAAATTTCGGATGAGGGGAAAATTCCGATAAAGAACAGCATCTATACTGCAAGCGAAATTATCGGAGAAGAATTTACAGAAGATTTTTACGGTGGATACTGCATTGTTTTAAGGCTTACTGTTGACGATTATCACAGATATTGTTTTTTCGATAACGGAAAAATTATCCGAAGAAAATATATAGACGGAAAACTGCATACTGTCAGTCCGATTTCTGCGAAAAGATACAAGGTTTTCTCTGAAAACTGCCGTGAGGTTTCTTATATCGAAACAGAGAATTTCGGTGATTGTTATCAGGTTGAAATAGGTGCTTTACTCGTTGGAAAAATAGTAAATCACCCTATTGAGAATTTTAAAAAGGGTGAAGAAAAAGGCTACTTTGAAATGGGTGGTTCAACCATTGTTTTAATGGTAAAAAAAGATGTTATTAAAATCGATGAGGATATACTCAGAAATTCCGACAAAGGAATTGAAACAAAGGTTCTTATAGGAGAAAGGATAGGAGAAAGAAATGCTTAAAAGGCTTAACATTTATTTTAAGGAAATGTATCCGTTTTTTACAAGACTTCTTTTAGGATTCATAGTTTTCGGTGAGATTTATTTTATTCTGTTACTTAACTATGGCATTACCGATTTTTCGCTCGGTATTCAGGAAATTGTCGGTGGGATAACTGTTTTTGGTTTTCTGATGTTTCTTCGTATTGCTGACGATTTCAAGGATTATGAGTCGGACAAGAGGCTTTTTCCTGACAGGGCTTTTCCGAGTGGAAAGGTTTATAAAAAAGACCTCAACATTGTTGTCGCTGTTGACCTTTCGGTATTGACAATACTCAATGCCATATTTATGAACAACTTTTTATTCTATCTTTTTCTTATGGCTTATGGGATACTTATGTCGTTATGGTTTTTTCAGAAACATAAGATAAGCAAAAGTCTTCCATTAGCACTCGTTACGCACAACCCTGTTCAGATGGTTTTAAATCTTTATATAATTTCATTCTGTTGTATAAAATACGACCTTTATCCTTTTACACTCACATCATTTCTTGTTTTAATGACGCTTTATTTTCCTGCGCTTATATGGGAAATTGCAAGAAAGATAAGAGCTCCCAAAGACGAAACGGAGTATACTACATACTCGAAACTTTTTGGTCACAAGAAATCGACAATATTTATTCTTATTCTGACACTTGTTGATATTGTTACCAATCTTCTTCTCGTGTATCGTCTTAATATGATAGGGTTTGTTATTCTCATAATAAATGTTACGGTTATGACTATACAGTTTATTATGTTTATAAAAAATCCCGAAAGATTCAAGCTTGTTACAAGAGTTGAGATATATACATACATCACGGAAGCGACTATGCTTCTCATCATCCCTGCCTATATGATTTTCGGAAGGATATGAATGATATTATTACGATAGAAAATTTTAAAGAACACAAAATCGGCAAAAAAGCAGAACGTCTTTTCATAATGAAAGAAGAAGGGATAAATGTCCCCTCGCTTTTTTGTGTCAATGAAATACCTGCTGAAGAAAAGCTCCTTTCTGTCCTCTCTGACGGCAAGGAGTTTTCGGTGCGTTCTTCTGCATTCTGTGAGGACTCATCTTCGCTTTCTTTCGCAGGACAGTTTGACAGTTTTTTATTCGTCAGAAAAGAAGATGTATTTAAAAAAATAAACGAGTGTTTTTTATCGGCAGAAAAGGAAAACGTTATTTCTTATTGCAGAGAAAATAAAATAAATCCCGATGATATAAAGATGTCGGTTATTATCGAAGAAATGGTTGACGCTGAAAAATCGGGCGTTATATTTTCTGCTAATCCTCAGGGAATTTTAAATGAAACCGTTATCGTTTTAGGAAACGGCACGGGTGATAATGTTGTTGAAGAAAAAACGGATGTTACTACCTGTTACTTTAACAGAACAGACAGAAAATACTACACCGAAAAGACGGGTGAAAACCCTCCCGTTTTCACAGATGAACTGATAGAAGAACTTATCTGTATAACAGAGAAAACCGAAAAGATTTTCGGTGGATTTTGTGATATTGAATTTGCTGTAAAAGATGATGAAGTGTTTATTTTACAGTCAAGACCTATTACAACTCTTGACACCTCCTCTCCACTTATTCTTGACAACAGCAACATTGTTGAGAGTTATCCGAATATTTCACTTCCTCTTACGATTTCGTTCGTGAAAGAGGCTTACAGTGGTGTTTTCAGAGGGCTTGCAGAAAGGGTTATCAAAGATGAAAAGATAACAGACAGATACAACGAAACCTATTATAATATGACGGGTTCTGCTAACGGCAGGGTTTATTATAAACTTTCAAACTGGTATACTGTTTTATCATTTTTACCGTTTCATAAAAAGATAATTCCTATTTGGCAGGATATGATGGGGGTTACATCTGCGCCCCGTGAGAGTGATTTTGTAAGACTTAATCCTTTCAAGAGAATGTCTACTTGCTTCAACATAATAAGCGAGGCTTTTTCTGTAAGAAAAAATATGGAAAAGCTGAACGCTGATTTTTCGGATACAGAAAAATATTTCAGAGAGAATTTCACTTCTGACATTACTCTTGACGGAATAAAAAATCTTTACAAAGAAATTTCAAAAAGGGTTTTATCTGTCTGGGACATAACGCTTTTAAACGACCTTTATGCCTTTATTTTTACGGGGCTTTTAAAGTCGGCTGTAAAAAAATCGGGTGTTTCTGACTATGAGAAAAAAGCAAATGATTTTATCAGTGGAATTTCAAATATAGAAAGTATGAAGCCGATAAGGGCGATGATAAAGCTCTCGGACTCTGACAGAGAAATGTTAGCGAATTTATCTTCTTCGGAAACTAATGAAGAACTCTATGAAAAACTAAAAAAATATCCGACATTCAAAGAATTTTTCTTTGAATACATTTCGCTCTACGGGGATCGTTCACCCGAAGAACTGAAACTTGAAACTGTTACTTTCAGAGAAAATCCTTTACTTCTTATAAAGAAAATATGCGATATTTCTTCGGATGAAAGGATTTTTGAAAACACGAAAAAATTGCTTCTTTCTGACGAAGAAAAAAATGCAGAGGATATTTTGGGTAGCATAAAGAAATGCAGAAAGAGAATAAAATTCTTCTCGGAAAAAGCCTCTGTCGGAATTATGAACAGAGAGGTTTCTCGTCTTAACAGAACGAGAATTTACGGAATGGTGCGTTCGATGTTTTTAAGAGCAGGAGAAATTTTTTATAACGATAAAAAAATCAGAGAAAAACGGGATATTTTTTATCTTAATAAAGAAGAAATATTCTTTGGAAATCCTGATGAATTTATCTCTTTAATCAAAAAACGAAAAGAGGATTATAAATCGTTTTATACTCTTCCACCATTTTCAAGACTTATCTTTTCAGGAGAAGAATTTGACAAGAAAACAAAATCTGTTGAGAGAATTTCAAAAGCTGTTTCAGATGAAAAAGTTCTTTCGGGAACGCCTTCATCGGCAGGAATTGTAAAGGGAGAGGCTATTGTTGTTAAAGACGCTTGTAACCCACCTGACACAAAAGGAAAGATAATCGTTGCTAAAATGACGGATCCCGGATGGGTATTTCTTCTTTCAAATTCGAAAGGTATAATCAGCGAAAAAGGTTCGCTTTTATCACACACTGCGATTATTTCGAGAGAACTTAAAATCCCTGCTGTTGTGGGCGTTAAAGATGCTTATGACCTTATAAAAGACGGCGATATGATAGAACTTGACGGCAATACGGGAACTATAAAAATCTGTGAAAAGGAGTGAGTTTTAAGAATGTTTCTCATAAAAAAAGTTTCAGAAAATGAATATGAGGATTTTTTATCCTTGCCAAGAAAAATCCACAAGAAAAATGAACTTATGCAGAAATTTTCGGACGAAGAAATGTTACTTAAAGGGACTCACACTTTAAGCAGATATTTTAATTTGACAGCATTTGTATGTTATGAAGATGGCAGGGCGATAGCAAGATGTGCTATAACGATATATCACGGAAAAGACGAGGGATATATAGGATTTTTTGATGCTGAAAATAATCTTAATGCCGTAAGAGAAATGTTTTCTTTCGCTGAAAATTTTGCGAGAGAAAAGGGCATAAAAAAACTCACAGGGCCTGTTGATGCGAGTTTCTGGATAGGTTATAGAATGAAATCGGATAAATTCGACGAGGAAAGATTTTTCTCCGAGCCTTACGGAAAAGAATACTACCCTATGCTATGGAAAGAATGTGGGTATGAAGTCGCTGAAACCTATGTTTCAAACATCTATAAAAAGCTCTCGAAAAAAGAGGATGACGATGAGAGATACATAAAAAGATACAACTATTTTGTGAAAAAGGGTTATAAGATAGTTGACGCTAAAAAAGAGGACTGGGACTCAGCTGTCGGTGAAGTTTATTCACTGCTTATAAGGCTTTACAGCGACTTTCCTGTTTTTTCACACATAACGGAAGATGAATTCAGGGAAATGTATAAATCCCTTAAAATGATACTCGATTTTTCGATGGTGAAGCTTGGATACAAAGACGGGAAGATGGTAGGATTTTTTATTGCTGTTCCCGATTATCGAAATAAGTTAAACGGCAAAATCGGTTTGTCTGAACTTTTATTTCTTCTTAAAAACAGAAGAAAATGCGACAACTATATCTTACTTTATATAGGCGTTGACGAAAAGCATTTAGGGCTTGGGTCTGCGCTTTCGCAGTCGATGTTTGAGAGTCTTCGGAAAAGAGGGGCATCGTCAATAGGGGCACTTATCAAAAAGGGCAAGGCATCGGAAAAATACATTGACAAAAAGATTTTATATCAAAGAGAATATCTTCTTTTTGAAAAAGAAATGTAAATAAAAATCCCGTCAGGATAAACTGACGGGATTTATTTAGTTATATAATCCACTTTTATCGGATATTTCTTTTAACCAGGGGAGTTCTTTTTTAAGTTCTTTGCGAACACTCTTCTGCCAGAAATATTCACCTATGAAAAGTATTCGTTCAAGCCCCCTTTTTTTAAACAAAGCAGAAATGAGTCTTTTAAATGAATAGATATGACTGCTTGCGTAGATAATCTCTTTCTGAAGATTATAGGGAGAAATCTTTTCGGGATAATGAACAACTTTGCCTATGCATCTTGACCAGTCGTCGTTTATCAATTTGTCTTTATGAGTATCATAAACGGGCGTTCCCGGAATGAAATACATAGACTGGATAAGAACACCGCTGATATTATGTTCTATAACGAAATCGGCAAGGCGTTTTCCTACGCCTTCTGTATGATTGTCAGCACCAACGATGAAAAGTCCTCTTACTCTCATTCCGTGAGATTGAATATTTTTCACAGAGCGAAGAATTTCGCTGTATGTACTTTTCTTTTCATATTGCTGGAATGCTTCATCTTCAAGAAATTCTATCCCCATTGACAATTCGTCAAAACCTGCTTTTTTGAGAAGGTCAAGCATTTCGTCGTCAAACCCTACTTCGTATCTCACCTGAATAGTGAATTTATAATCTATATTGCTTTCTATAATTGCATTCAACACGCTTATCGCCCATTTTCTGTCGGCAAAGAAATTGTCATCGGTAATCCAGAGAATTTCGGCAAGACGCTTTTTCTTTTTATGAAAAGCAATAGTTCTTTTTATATCTTCTACTACATTTTCGGGAGAACGAGTTCTTACTTTTCTTCCGTAATGCTGAACAAGGGCACAATATGCACAATTATGTGGACAGCCTCGTGAAGCATGTACCTGTGGCCAGATTGTACTGTGTCCCACCATTTTTTCATAATTATGACAAAGAGTTCTGTCAGGGATTGTTTCGATACTATGAGGAATGAGAGGCTCGCCTGTTTTTATACATTCACCATTTTTTACATAAGCAACTCCTGCAAAATCGGGTTCTTTATCCTCTCTGAAATATTTGATGATTTCAGGTATGGTTTCATCACCTTCGCCGAGAAGAACATAATCGGCATACGCACAGGCTTCTTCGTAATTCAGCGAAGCATGGAGTCCGCCCATAACAATCTTGGCATCTGAATTTTTATGAATATATTCCGCTATTTCATAACCGCGGTTTGCGTTGAATGTGAATACGCCTATAAAAACAATATCGGCAGTGAAAACATCTTCCCAATCGACAGATGAAATAGATTCACTATACATATATGTATCGGGAACAGAATCTTTTGCGATTGTAGCAAGAGTTATAAGGCCAAGAGATGGGGTTCTGATATAGCGGTCGTATACAAAATAATTTTTGAGTGACTTTTTATAAGGTCGGTTTCCGGGTTCGATAAACCTGATTTTCTTTATCTCCATAACAATATCCCCTTTATAAATAAAAATTCCCGTCAACCGTTTTTATATGCCGACGGGATTTATTTTAACCTAATAATTTTTCGGCATAAGCGAGTTTTACGCAGATGCAGAAAAGTTCTGTTGCGAGGGAAAGGTCTGAAACAGAGGGGTATGTGGGCGCTATTCTGATGTTTTTATCATCGGGGTCTTTTCCGTAAGGGAATGTCGCGCCTGCACCTGTGAGGACAACTCCTGCTTCTTTACAGAGTTCGACAATTCTCTTTGCGCAGCCTTCGGGAGCATTGAAAGAGATAAAATATCCACCGTTTGGCTTTGTCCAGTCGCATCCACCTATGGGTGTGATTTCTTTATCGAGTGCTGATAAAACGGCATCGAACTTGGGAGCTATGATATCGCTGTGTTTTTTCATATGAGAAAGAACATTCTCTTTATTACCGAAAAATCTCACGTGTCTTAACATATTGAGTTTGTCATGACCGATTGTCTGGACAGTCATACTCTTTTTCATTTCTGCGATGTTTTCTTTGCTTGCTGCCATAACTGCAACACCTGAGCCTGAGAATGTTATCTTTGATGTTGACGCAAAGATATAAACGCTGTTTTCTGTTCCGTTCTTCTTACATTCATCCATAATGTTAAGAAGTTTATCGGGTGTATCTGAAAGGTGGTGGATGCAGTAAGCGTTATCCCAGAAAATTCTGAAATCGGGGGCTTTGGGAGTAAGTTTTGCGAAACGCTTTACTGTTTCGTCCGAATATGTTTTTCCCTCGGGGTTTGAATACATAGGAACACACCAGATACCTTTTATTGAAGCATCCTTAGAAACGAGGTCTTCAATCATATCCATATCAGGTCCACATTCGCCCATAGGAACATTTATCATTTCAATGCCGAGTTTTTCACAGATAGCAAAGTGTCTGTCATAACCGGGAACGGGAGTTAAGAACTTTATCTTTTCTTCTTTGCACCAGGGTCTTTCGCTTCCGACTGTTCCGAAAAGCATAGCCCTTATTATCATATCATACATAATGTTGAGGCTTGAATTTCCACCGACTACTATTTCATCGGGTGAAACCTCTAAAATATCAGCAAAAAGTTTCTTTGCTTCGGGGATGCCGTCTAAAATGCCATAGTTACGACAGTCCGTTCCGTTTTCGGAAAGAATATCAGACTCACTGTTTATTGTATCGAGCATAGGCATAGTAAGGTCGAGCTGTTCTGAGCAGGGCTTACCTCTCGACATATCGAGTTTTAATCCTCTTGCTTTGAAAGCATCATACTCTGCTTTGATTTCATTCTTATATGAAACGAGTTGTTCTTTTGTCATTTCACTGAGTTTCATTCAAAATCCCCCATTATCTTAAAATACACACTATATTATATTGTATAGCAAACAGAAAAGTTTTGCAAGTAAATTTTATAATACTTGCAAAACTCTTTTTTGGCTATTATGCTAAAGAACAAGGTCTGAAATAATTCCGTTGCTCACAAGAAAGCCGTTTTTTGTGAGTGAAAGGGTTTCATCGCATATATCAAGCAGACCTGCTTTTCTGAATTTTTCTGCTCTTCTTAAAATCGTTTCTTTATCAAAAGAAAATCTTTTCTCTGCTTCTTTTAAAGAAAGGCCTTCTGTAAGGCGAAGGCGAAGCATAGCATATTCTGAAAAATCACAGGGATTTTCGTCGGTAATTATTTTTCCCTGTATGCTACTTCGAGTAAAATATGTAATATCAGAAGGCACAGCGAAACGACTGCCGAGATAACAGGAATGTGCAGCAGCGCCGAAACCAATATAGTCAGAGGATTCCCAATAGAGTAGGTTATGCCTGCTTTGCCGTCCTTTTTTAGCAAAGTTCGAAATTTCATACTGCAAAAATCCTTTCTTTTCGAGAGTTTCTATTGTATGAAGATAAAGTTCTGCCGTTGTGTCGTCATCGGGAAGGGTTTTTATTATCTCCTCAGAGTTGAAAGGTGTTCCTTCCTCAATTTTAAGCATATACGCAGATATATGGGAAAGTGGAAGATTCCCTGCTGTTTCAAGCGTAGAAGAAAGGCTTTCTTTCGTCTGATGAGGAATGCCCAGCATTATATCAGCAGAGATATTGTCAAACCCTGCGCTATAAGCGTTTTCTATCGCCCTTATCGCACCCTCTGCCGTATGAGTTCTCTGAAGGGATTTGAGTTCTGTTTCATTAAAACTCTGAACGCCGAATGAAATTCTGTTAAGTCCTGTTTTTCTGTATTCCGAGAATTTATTCTTATCAGACATAGAAGGGTTTGCCTCGGTTGTGATTTCGATATCTTCAGAAAAAGAAAAACATTCTGAAAGTGAACATAACAAAAGGTCAAACTGTGAGGGTGAAAGGAGAATGGGTGTTCCCCCACCGAAATATACTGACACTATTTTTTTCTTTCCGTTTTCAAGAGAAAACGCCCTGAAATTTCTTATAAGTGAATCGACATATAAAGAAACGGTTTCTTTATTGTATTTTGTTGAATAGAAATCGCAGTAGGGGCATTTTCTTGCGCAGAACGGGATATGTATATAAACGCCTAATCTATCCATTGTGATGGAATGAGTTTTGCAAAGAAAGCATCAAAAATTATCTGAAGAACCTTTGCTGCTACAAGTGCTATTATTGAAGCTACTATACAAAATCCCATATCTATTTCAGAGAAGAAAATGATTTTTGTGATAAAGAGTAGAACAGCGAGTGATGTTACAAGACGGAAGATTGTTGAGTCTTTTCCGTTGACGCATCTTCTCTTGCATTTTTCACACTCTGCGCCTCTTGAGGTTAATGTTCCCGCAAAGGCTTTTTGTTTGAGTGTTATTGTCTTTTCATGACAATGAGGACATTCGTATTTCATAATAATCTCCTTTTAAAATCAGATTACCCCTTTAAATTCTTTCTCAGTTGCATAATGAGAAGAACTATCGCTGCGATACCGAGTCCCCCCGAAATGAGAATTTTAACAATATCGCCCGTTATTAAGATATGATAGAAAGCATAGGCTATAAGTCCTGAACCTATGATTGAAAAAATGGTTATCATCGCTCTTAAAGAGTCCATAAAACCCCTCCTTAATCTATTTTGAGAACAGCTGTGAATGCTTCTGACGGAACTTCTACCGTTCCGAACTGACGCATACGCTTTTTACCTTCCTTCTGTTTTTCGAGAAGTTTTTTCTTTCTTGTTATGTCACCACCGTAACATTTTGCAAGAACGTCCTTACGATAAGCCTTTACGGTTTCTCTCGCTATAACCTTTCCACCGATTGCTGCCTGAATGGGAATTTCAAACATCTGACGGGGAATATTTTCTTTAAGGTTTTCTGCGATTTTTCTTCCTCTTGCATAGGCTTTATCGATATGAACGATAAACGAAAGTGCATCGACAACATCACCATTGAGAAGAATATCGAGCTTGACAAGTTTAGAAGGAACATATCCCATAAATTCATAGTCGAAAGAAGCATAGCCTCTTGTTCTTGATTTTAAAGCATCAAAAAAGTCGTAGACAATTTCGTTTAAGGGAAGTTCGTAATGAAGTTCTACTCTTGTTTCATCAAGATATTTCATATCTTTGAAAACGCCACGGCGTTCTTTACAAAGTTCCATAATATTTCCGACAAATTCGGAAGGAACAAGAATATTCGATTTTACAACGGGTTCTTCGGCAACCTCTATCAGTGCGGGGTCGGGATAGTTTGAGGGGTTGTCGATATATCTTTCTTCGCCGTTTGTAAGTGTTACCTTATAAATAACCGAAGGCGCTGTTGTAATGATATCGAGGTTATATTCACGCTCAATTCTTTCCTGAATAATTTCCATATGGAGAAGTCCTAAAAATCCGCAACGGAAACCAAATCCCAGAGCTATTGATGTTTCGGGTTCGAAAGAAAGCGACGCGTCGTTAAGCTGTAATTTTTCGAGAGCATCGCGAAGGTCGCCATACTTTGCGCCATCGAGCGGATAAACACCCGAGAATACCATGGGGTTAACCTTTTTGTATCCCGAAAGTGCTTCTTCGCAAGGATTTTCGGCATCGGTTACTGTATCGCCGACACGTGTATCGCT
>JAZNQY010000135.1:0-2207 GCA_045590375.1 Oscillospiraceae bacterium
ATTCTTGCAAGACCTGACCCTCAGGTTATCTGGAAAACAGAAAAAGACCCACATCTCTGGAGCAATGTCCACGCAAGATATAACCGTTCCTCAAAAGGGGGAGGTAGCTGGGATTATAAAAAGAAATTTTCTCCCGAATGGCAGATAAACTACAAAGACCTTACATTCAACATAAAACCCACAGGCTTCAAGCATACGGGACTTTTTCCCGAACAGGCAGTAAACTGGGATTTTATGCGTGAAAAGATAAAGAATGCAGGAAGAGAAATAAGCGTATTGAACCTTTTTGCATATACAGGTGGTGCAACACTAGCCTGTGCATCGGCAGGTGCATCTGTATGTCATGTTGATGCCTCAAAGGGAATGGTCCAGTGGGCAAGAGAAAATGCAGCGTCCTCATCTCTTTCAGAAAAACCTATCCGCTGGATAGTTGACGACTGCGAAAAGTTCGTAAACCGTGAAATCAAAAGAGGAAGAAAATATGACGCTATTATTATGGACCCTCCTTCATACGGCAGAGGCCCCGGAGGAGAAGTCTGGAAACTCGAAGATTGTATTTATGACCTTGTAAAACTCTGTTCAGAAGTACTTTCAGATAAACCACTCTTCTTTCTTCTGAATAGCTATACAACGGGTCTTTCGCCATCTGTAATGTCATATATACTTTCTGAAACGGTAGGTAAAAAATACGACGGAAAAGTATCAGCAGATGAGATAGGGCTTATCTGCGAAAAGAGTGGGGTGTGCCTCCCCTGTGGAAGCACAGCAATGTGGGAAGAAATATAAAAGGGGGATTATTATGAAACTTTATCTTAAACAGGAAGTTTTTACTTTTCTTGATAGCTATAATATCTATGATGAAAATCAGATGGTTGCATACAAGGTAAAAACAAGAATATACAAATTCCCTCCGGGATTTGACATTATCTCGTGTTCAGGGGACATTATATTTACCGTAAGTCGTCATTTTCAGTTCTTTGGCAGAAAGTATGATATTCTTCATAACGAAATGACAGTTGCAACTATCGAACGCAGATTTGCTTTGTTTGAAAGAGCGCTCGATATCACAACTGCAACAGGTGATGTTTTCTCCGTTGACGGAGATTATTTCGCATGGAATTTCACAATAACCAAAAACGGAATGCCCTATGCAAGTGTCAAAAAAGCTTTTCTCTCATGGGGAGATTCTTATGAAATCGAAGTTTACGATGACAGAGAATGTGCATTCGCAACAGCGCTTGTTGTTGCGATAGACGATACATTCCATGACGGCAAAAGAAGATAGTTATAAAAACGGAAGTGTAAAATGGAAAAAATAATTGAAGCAAAAGATGTATGGTTTCATTATCAGAATGAAGATTTTGAAGAAGAAAATGCTCCGATAAAGCAGGTTTTAAAAGGCATTTCCCTTGACATAAAAAGAGGGGAATTTGTTGCCGTTTTAGGACATAACGGCTCGGGTAAATCTACAATAGCAAAGCATTTCAACGCTATTCTTACAGCTGATAAAGGAAAAATCCTCGTTGATGGAATAGATGCCTCTGATGATGAAAAACTTTTCGATATAAGACAGAGAGTGGGGATGGTTTTTCAGAATCCCGATAATCAGATTGTTGCAACAATAGTTGAAGAAGATGTTGCATTCGCACTCGAAAATTTAGGTGTTGACCCTGTTGAAATGCGTGAAAGGGTTGATAACGCACTTAAAGATGTCGGAATGTATAAGTTCAGGGAACATGCCCCTCATCAGCTTTCAGGAGGACAGAAACAGCGTGTCGCCATAGCAGGAATAATTGCTATGTGCCCCGATTGTATAGTTCTCGATGAACCGACAGCAATGCTTGACCCTATCGGAAGAAAAGAAGTTATGAAAACGATAAAGAAACTCAATCGTGAACACGGAGTAACAATTATTCTCATAACTCACTATATGGACGAAGCAGCAAAGGCCGACAGAATAGTCGTTATGGATAGTGGAAAAACAATTCTCGACGGAACTCCCAAGGAAGTTTTTAAAAATGTCGAACTTTTGAAATCCGTAGGGCTTGATGTTCCTCAGGTAACAGAACTCGCATTCGGGCTCAGAAATAACGGAATAGACATTCCCGATGATATTATTACAGAAGAGGAATGTATCGAAGAAATTATAAAAATTATTGAGAAAGCAGGAAGATAACATTGGCTATAATTAAAACGGAAGACTTGAC
>JAZNQY010000136.1:0-5790 GCA_045590375.1 Oscillospiraceae bacterium
AGGAATTTGAGTTCAAGATTTCCGTTATAGTCTGTGATAGCATCAGTATCACGGAAAACTTCTCTCAGTCCCTCGTCGAGAAACCACTGATACGAGTTCTTCTGGATTTCGATAAGATTTGGCATGTCGAGCACTTCGGTAATTTTTCCGAAACTCATGCGCTCATTTTTGCCGACTTTAACCTTTTTGACGTTCATCATAGGTCTTTAAATCTCTCCTTGAAAAAATTTGCGGGAATATCAACGCTCCCCGTTCTTCTTCATGGATTTTCCTCTCCTGCAACCGCATTTTGCAGGTGGTTGAAATCCATGCCCCTCGAACTGATAGGAGATGTTTACTTTAAACATACCGGAATGTTTTAAACGCACACATACTATAAATACACGCGCGTTTTATGGCATACCGATACAGTATATTATTTTACTACTATTTAAAGGTCAAGTCAACCAAATTCTGAAAAATCGTAAAAATAACCATATCCCACCAAAGCAGAATATGGTTATTTATTGAAAATGATAATTACTACTTCCAGTATTTTCTGTCGAGGCTACGATATTGAACAGCCTGTGCTATATCCTGCTTGGAAATAACGGTATTTCCGTTCATATCGGCTATTGTTCTCGAAACCTTGAGTATTCTGTCGTAAGCGCGCGCCGAAAGACCTAATCTGTCGAAAACATTTTTAAGCATTTCCTTAGCTGTGTCATCAACGGGACACACCTCATGAAGAATATCTGATGTTATTCTCGCATTACAGGTTATATCTGTTCCTTTAAATCTTTCGTTCTGAATTTCTCTTACTCTCTGCACTCTTTCTCTTATTGACGCCGAACTTTCTTCCTTTTCAGCAGAAGAAATGTGTTCAAATTCAACGGGTGCTACCTCGATATGAAGGTCAAATCTGTCAAGCATAGGGCCCGATATTTTTGAAAGATAATTTGAAACCTGCTTTTCCGAACAGATACACTTTTTCGAAGGGTGTCCGTAGTATCCACACGGACAAGGATTCATAGCTGCGACAAGCATAAAAGAACAAGGGTAACTTATAGTTCCCGATGCCCTTGAAATCGTAACTTTTCTGTCTTCAAGAGGCTGACGGAGAATTTCAAGCGTCTGTCTTGAAAATTCAGCAAATTCATCAAGGAACAAAAGTCCGTTATGTGCAAGTGAAATTTCACCTGGTTTCGGTATTCCCCCACCTCCTGCGAGGCCTGCCGCCGAAATTGTATGATGGGGTGAACGGAAAGGTCTTATTGTTACAAGTGGGGTTTCTTTATCTAAAAGTCCTGAAACGGAATGAACATTTGTTGTTTCTATCGACTCTTCAAAAGTCATAGAAGGAAGGATTGACGGAAGTCTCTTTGCGAGCATACTCTTACCAGAACCGGGTGAACCGATAAGAAGTGCGTTGTGTCCACCACAAGCAGCGATTTCAAGAGCTTTTTTAGCATAACTCTGTCCCTTGACATCGGCAAAATCAAGGTTATCAAAACGCTGACTTTCCTTCACGACATAAGGTGGACAAGGCTTTATGAAATCACCGTTAAAATGAGAAATTACTTCTGACAGATTTCTTACTCCGTAAATTGTTATTCCGTCACATACAGATGCTTCATAAGCGTTTTCTATCGGAACAAAAACCGATTTCACACCTGACTTTTTAGCCGTTATTACCATAGGAAGAACTCCGTTAACTCCCCTTATATCGCCATTTAAAGAAACTTCTCCGATAAAAGCGCAGTCATCGGTATTTCCTGTTATATTTCCGTTTATCGAAAGAAGTGCAACAGAAATCGCAAGGTCTGTTACAGAGCCTGATTTCTTGGTATCGGCAGGCGCTAAATTGACAACAATTTTCGCTGCAGGAAGATTGACTCCAACCGAGCGAAGTGCTGCTTTTATTCTGTCACGGCTTTCTCTTACAACAACATCGCCGAGGCCGATTATATCGAATGAAGGAAGCCCTTTGCTTATTTCAACTTCTACATCGACAGGGAATGCGTTAAGCCCGAAAAGCCCCATACTTCTGACTTTTGAAAACATTCTATCACTTTCTTTCCTCACATCGTATGAATTTACACAATATGTCTTTATTCAACAATATTATCGTGAATATGATAGCATAATTTTAATAGAATTACAACAAAATATTTCAAAAAAGACTTTGCATTTCACTTTGTTTTGTGTTATAATTGTACGGAATAGCAAAATCAAACCAATTTATGAGGGAGGTTTTTCCATTATGAATGAAAAAGAACTTTACAGCCTTTGGTGTGAAAAAGCAGTTGAAGATGCCGATTTACAGGCAGAACTCACATCCATCAAAGACGATGAAGAAGCTATAAAAGACAGATTTTACCGTAACCTTGAATTCGGTACAGGTGGTCTTCGTGGTGTTATCGGTGCAGGAACATACCGTATGAACATCTACACAGTAAGAAGAGCTACTCAGGGTCTTGCCGATTATGTAAACGAAACATTTGCTGACGGAAGCGTTGCAATAGCTTATGACAGCAGAATAAAGTCAGATGTTTTCGCTAAGGAAGCAGCATCTGTTCTCGCTGCAAACGGAATAAAGGTTTATATCTATCCCGAACTTATGCCTACACCTATGCTTTCATATGCAGTAAGAAAGCTCGCTTGTAAGGCAGGTATTGTTATCACAGCAAGCCATAACCCTGCAAAATACAACGGATACAAGGCTTATGGTGCCGATGGTTGTCAGATGACACTTGAAGCTGCTGAAATTGTTCTCGGAAAGATAAACAGCGTCGAAATGTTCGGTGGTGCCAAAGTTGTATCATTTGATGAAGGTCTTTCATCAGGTATGATTGAATACATCGGCAAGGATGTTGTCGATTGCTATCTCGAAGAAGTTCAGAAACAGAGCATCCATTCAGGAATATGCGCAACAAGTGGTCTTAAAGTTGTCTATACTCCTCTTAACGGAACAGGAAACAAGCCTGTTCGTGCTATTCTCGATAAAATCGGAATCAAGGATGTTACTGTTGTTCCCGAACAGGAATACCCCAACGGAAACTTCACAACCTGTCCTTTCCCCAACCCCGAAATCAAAGAGGCTCTCGCTTATGGTCTTAAACTCTGTGAAACTGTAAAGCCTGACCTTCTTCTTGCTACTGACCCCGACTGTGACAGAGTAGGTATCGCTGTTCCTTCACCCGACGGAGAATATGTTCTCTTCTCAGGAAACGAAGTTGGTGGACTTTTACTCGAATACATCTGTTCACAGAGAACAGCTATGGGAACAATGCCAACAGCACCTATCGCTGTAAAGACAATCGTTTCAACAGATATCGCATCAAAAATCTGTGAAGAATACGGCGTTAAACTTTTAGATGTTTTAACAGGATTCAAATTCATCGGCGAACAGATCGGTTTCCTTGAACAGAAAAATGAAGACAACCGTTTCATCTTCGGATTTGAAGAAAGCTATGGCTACCTCGCAGGTTCTTATGTAAGAGATAAGGATGCAGTTGTTGCATCAATGCTCATCTGCGAAATGGCTGCATTCTACAGAACAAAGGGAATTTCTCTTCTTCAGGCAAGAGAAAATATGTATAAGAAATACGGCAACTTTGTTCATACACAGAAGAGTTTCACTTGTGAGGGCGCTGCAGGAATGCAGAGAATGGCTGAAATTATGGCTGACCTTCGTGAAAATACACCCAAAACAATCGGTGGACTCACAGTTATGAAGCTTGCTGACTACAAGAACAGCATTGAATATGATTTTGTGAACAATACAAAGGTAGCGCTCACACTTCCTAAATCAGATGTTTTAACATTCAGACTTTCCTGTGATGCAAGCGTTATCATCCGTCCCTCAGGAACAGAACCCAAAATCAAGGCTTACTATACAACAATAGGCGAACAGAGAGAAGATGCCCTCGCACTTGAAGAAACAATTTCTGAAGATTTCAAGAAAATTCTCGGATTTTAAATGAAGGTGTGAGTTATGAAAATCTTCAAAAGCATATGCGTTTCTTTACTCGTTATATCAGTAATACTTTTTGCTGCTTCTTCCCTTTCATCCTGCGTCGGCAGAGAACCTGAAAAAGAAAACAGAGTAGAACGTTCACACAACTATTCTATCTATACAGAGCTTTTAAAGCAGTATCCTTTAGGTTCTGACTATGATGATATAATCGCTTATATAACCACTGTTGATGTGATATATGCAGTAGACGAAAGCGACGGAGGAGTTTCCAGAGTACAGCTTTACGGTGGTCAGCTTTTCTTCACATCGGATAAAAAGCTCCACATCGTTTCTTCAACCGAATGGCAGACTCCCGAAGGATTTGGTGTCGGAAGTGATATGAGTGAAGTAAGAGGTGCTTTAGGAAACGGCAAAGAAATTGAAAATTCGCCAGATGAAAAGTATATATACGAAACAGAAAACGGCAATTATACTGTCAATTTCAACGATGAAGGACTTGTCAGCCATTGGATTTTATCCTAAAAACGACAAAAAGCAAAAAAGGTATTGCAAAAGTTTTTTGGTTATGATATAATATCAAAGCAATGATTTTTCCATAGCACTACTGTCTGTGTAAGTATGATGGGCTGCTATGTAATCATATTACACTTACAGAAAGGAGAAACTACAATGAAAGAAGGACTTCATCCTAATTACGAAGCTACTACAATCACATGTGCTTGTGGTAACGTAATCGAAACTCGTTCTACAAAGAAGGACATTAAGGTTGAAATCTGCTCAAAGTGCCACCCCTTCTACACAGGTAAGCAGAAGCTCGTAGATACAGGCGGACGTGTTGACAGATTCAAGAAGCGTTTCAATCTTGACAAGTAATTACATTCGGGCGGATTTTTATCCGCCCATTGTTTTTTGTGAGGTTTATATGAATTACGAAACGATAAAAGGCTATGCCGAGGATTCTTTTATAGAAAGAAAATCGGAATTTATAGGATACATAAAACCCGTTGCAACAAATGACGAAGCTGTTGCTTTTATTGAAGAAATAAGGGCAAAACACAGAAAAGCAACCCACAATGTTTATGCCTATATTCTTCGTGACGGAAATATTTCAAGATACAGCGATGACGGCGAACCGCAAGGTACTGCCGGTGTTCCCGTTTATGAAGTTATAAAAAAAGAAAACCTCACAGATGTCTGCGTTGTTGTTACAAGGTATTTCGGAGGGATTCTTTTAGGTGGTGGTGGGCTTGTAAGGGCTTATTCACACGCTGCTAAAATCGCAGTTGACGCTGCTGAGCGAATGAAAATGTGTTCCTGCTATAAGGTTTCATTTTCGGTTGACTATACCCTTTACGGAAAAATCAACTATATCCTCCCTGAATTTGAAATAAAGCTCATTGATACCGAATTCGCCGATAATGTAACTATAACTCTTCTTGTAAGAAGTGAACAGTTTGATGCTATGGCAGAAAAACTTAAAGATACATCTAACGGGGCTGTTATTCTTTCAAAGGGAACGGAACTTTTCGAGAATTTTGCATAAAAGCGTATACAATAATGTATGCGCTTTTGTTTATTTATACAAAGTGTCGTCAAAAATAAAGGAGTTTTTGACACAAAATGAGTATATTATATATGACTGACTTTTTACACGGGAGGGACTTTATGCCGACAATAAGAGAAACGCAGGAAAATCTTGAAAGACAGATACTCTGTAAAAGTGCTTGTTTTTCTGCCGATGGTGGAAAAAGAGCCCTAGAGAAAGAAAAATGTCCTTTAAGAACAGAATTTCAGCGTGACCGTGACAGAATAATACATTCAAACTCATTCAG
>JAZNQY010000137.1:0-6100 GCA_045590375.1 Oscillospiraceae bacterium
GGAACAACACATTCCTATTCTCTCAGAATGTTTGATAAAAACGGAAAATTCTATGAGTCAAGTGGCTCTGCAAGAGAAGCAGACGCAGAAAGAATGGCAGAGCTTGTTGCTACAAAATATGCACCCAATATCTATGTCGGACATTCAGAACAGATAGCGGCTCTCTATTCACAGAATCCTGCTATGTTTATTGAAAATATTAAAGCCAACAGACTTAATTTTTAGTAAATTAACGGCGAAAATATGTTGCAATAAATCGAAATATATGATAAAATATAATTTGGATTTATTTTTTAAGGAGTATAGTTATGAAGAAAGAACTTTCCAAACTTTATGAACCCTCACAGGTAGAGGACAAAATTTATAAATACTGGATGGATAACGAATGTTTCAAAGCAGAGGTCGACAGCAAGAAAGAACCTTACACAATCGTTATTCCCCCTCCGAATATAACAGGTCAGCTTCATATGGGCCACGCACTTGACGAAACTTTACAGGATATCCTTATCCGTTGGAAAAGAATGTCAGGCTATTCTGCATTGTGGCTTCCCGGAACAGACCATGCTGCTATCGCAACAGAAGCTAAAATTGTTGCAGCTATGGCTGAAGAAGGCCTCACAAAAGAAGGCATAGGAAGAGAAGCCTTCATGGAAAGAGCATGGGCATGGAAAGAAAAGTTTGGTGGAAGAATAGTTGAACAGCTCAAAAAGCTCGGCTCATCATGTGACTGGTCAAGAGAACGCTTCACAATGGATGAAGGCTGTAATAAGGCAGTAAGAGAAGTTTTTGTAAACCTCTATAATAAAGGTCTTATCTACAGAGGCGAAAGAATAATCAACTGGTGCCCTCATTGTAAGACATCTATCTCTGACGCAGAAGTAAACTATGAAGATCAGGCAGGTCATTTCTGGCATCTTCGTTATCCTCTTTCTGACGGAAGTGGATATATCGAACTCGCAACAACCCGTCCCGAAACACTTCTCGGAGATACAGCGGTTGCTGTTCATCCCGATGATGAAAGATATAAGGATATGATAGGCAAGACAGTAATTCTTCCTATCGTTCACCGTGAAATCCCTATCGTTGCAGATACTTATGTTGAAATGGATTTCGGAACAGGCGTAGTTAAAATTACTCCTGCGCATGACCCCAACGACTTTGAAGTTGGTCTTCGCCATAAACTTCCTGTTATCAATGTTCTTACAGACGATGCTAAAATCGTTGCTGATTATCCTAAGTATGCAGGTATGGACAGATATGAAGCAAGAGAATTAATCGTTAAAGACCTTGAAGCAGAAGGCGCACTCATAAAGGTTGAAGATTATAATCATAACGTAGGAACATGTTATCGTTGTGGAACAACAGTTGAGCCTAAGGTTTCAACACAGTGGTTCGTTAAGATGGAACCTCTCGCAGGTCCTGCTATCGACGCTGTTAAAAACGGTGAAACAAAGTTCGTTCCCGAAAGATTTGATAAGATTTATTTCCATTGGCTCGAAAATATCAAAGACTGGTGTATCTCCCGTCAGGTATGGTGGGGACATCAGATTCCTGCATTCTACTGTGATGAATGTGGCGAAATGGTAGTTACAAAGGAAGACAGTGCAGTATGTCCCAAGTGTGGAAAGCCCATGCGTCAGGATGAAGATACTCTCGATACATGGTTCTCATCAGCACTCTGGCCTTTCTCAACACTCGGCTGGCCTGAAAACACAGAAGACCTCAATTATTTCTATCCTACATCAACTCTCGTAACAGGATATGACATCATTTTCTTCTGGGTAATAAGAATGATGTTCTCAGGAATAGAACATATGGGCAAACCTCCCTTCAATACTGTTCTTATTCATGGTCTTGTACGTGACGCACAGGGAAGAAAGATGTCAAAATCATTAGGAAATGGTATTGACCCACTTGTTGTCATCGAAGAATACGGTGCAGACGCTTTAAGATTTATGCTTGCAACAGGTAACGCACCAGGAAACGATATGCGTTTCATCGAAGACAAGGTTAAGGCAGCAAGAGGATTTGCAAATAAAATCTGGAATGCATCACGTTTCATTATGATGAACCTTCCCGATGATTTCAAGGCAGGAGAACTTCCTTCAAACCTCAATATCGAAGATAAATGGATTATAAGCCGTTTCAATCGTCTTGCCAAGGATGTTAACGAAAACCTTGAAGCATTTGAAATAGGCGTTGCCGAACAGAAGGTATACGATTTCATCTGGGATGTTTATTGTGACTGGTATATCGAACTCACAAAGCCGAGAATTCAGGCTGGTGGCGAAACAGCAGCTACAGCACAGGCAGTTCTCGTCTGGGTAATGAAGGGAATGCTTAAACTCCTTCATCCTTTTATGCCTTTCATAACAGAAGAAATCTGGCAGGTACTCTGTGAGGGAGAAGGCGCAATTATGCTTTCATCATTCCCTGTATATGATGAATCACTTGATTTCGCTGATGAAGAAAAGAAATTTGAAAAGATAGTTGACGCTATAAGAGCAATCCGTAACCGTAGAGGAGAAATGAACGTTCCTCCTTCGGTTAAGGCTCATATCTTCATCGAAACAAAGGAAAAAGAAGTGTTCTCAATGGGAACAATGTTCTTTGAAAAACTTGCATCAGCAAGCGAAATCACAATAGGTGATACATTTGATATGCCTAACGCAGTTACCTGCGTAACAGATGCTGCAAGAATCTTCATTCCTCTTACAGACCTTGTTGATAAGGAAAAAGAACTTGCCCGTCTCAATAAAGAAAAGGCTTCTGTTCAAAAGGATATTGACTTCTCAAGTGGAAAGCTTAATAATCAGGGATTTATTTCAAAAGCACCTGCACAGCAGGTTGAAGCCGAAAAGGCAAAACTTCTCAAAGCACAGGAAAAGATGGCAAAGATCGAGCAGTCTATTGCTGCTTTAAAGTAAATTTTCAGAGGTGACAGAGTTTGACATACGATATGGCGATGGATTTTATAAATAGTTTTACCAAATCGGGAAAACCCGTTGAGGACCTTTCTCGTTTTGCGTATCTCATGAATGAGCTTGGAAATCCACAGGCTCACTTAAAGTGTATCCATATTGCAGGAACAAACGGAAAAGGCTCTGTTACCCGTTATTGTGCAGAAGCTTGCAGACTCTCAGGCTATAAAACAGGCGAATTTACTTCTCCCTATGTCATTGAATATACCGATAGAATAAGAGTAAACGGGGTGAATATTCCGAAACATCGTCTTGCAGAAATCTGTGAAATGGTTGAAGAGGCTTGTGGCGATAATAAGGATTATTCACAGTTTGAAATAACAAACGCTATCGCTTTTGAATATTTCTATGAAGAAAAATGCGACATTGTATGCCTCGAAACAGGTGTGGGAGGGCTTTTAGACTCAACCAACATTATTGACAATCCTCTTGTTTCTGTTATAACTTCAGTAGCGCTTGACCATACAGCAATTCTCGGTGAAACTGTTGAAGAAATTGCAAAGCATAAGGCAGGGATTATAAAACCTGGTGTTCCTGTTGTTGCATCAATATCCTGCCCCAAAGCAGCACAGACGGTAATCATTCAGACAGCTGCAAGAAACGACAGCGAATTCATAGTTCCCGATATAAATACACTCAAAATCAAGAGTACAAATATCTGGGGAAATAAATTCATCTATAAGAGCAAAGAATACAGCACAAAGATGATAGGCAGACATCAGATGATAAACGCTATGACTGCTATTGAAGCACTCGATCAGGTAAAGCGTCAGGGTTATAGCGAACTTCTTTCCGATAATGTAAAACAAGCGCTCAAAACAGCCTCTATTCCGGGAAGAATGGAAATCTTAAATCTCGATCCTCTTTTCCTTCTCGATGGTTGTCACAATCCCGAGGCTATGCATGCACTTGTCGATGTCATAAAGCGTATGCCTAAAAAACCTGTTATCGTTATAGGAATGCTTAAGGATAAGGATTTCTTCCGATGCGCTGAAATTCTCGCACCCTGTGCAAAGGCTTGCGTGGGAGTGGGGGATTTTCATCCTAACTGCGTTCCCGGCGTCGAACTTGAAGCACTTTTCAAGAAAAACGGATGTCCCACAACAACTCTCGATAAAGTTACTCCCGAAGATGTTGTCGTTTTCTGTGGTTCACTTTATTTTGCAGAAAAAATCCGAAAAGAATTTATCGAATAAAAATTTATCCGGTAAGGAAATTTCCTTACGGGATTTTTTATTTTATAATACTACTTATGATTACAACAAACCCTGCCGATACAAGCGAAAGAATAAGACTTATAACTGTTCCGATAAGGCTTTGCTTTATGTGAAAAAGATAGTCATGGTATTCTTTTGTTAAATCTTCTGTTCCTGTTATAATCTTGCTTTTATCGTGACAGAATATAATACAATCCATAACAATAGCGTCATACCAGGTTATCGAAAGCGAAATGGCAAGAACAGAAAGAAAACTTCCTGTAAATTCACTTTGTCCGTTTACAAAAATCATTATAAAGGCAATAATTACCGAAAAAACGAGAACACCTACAACTTTTCTTATAATCTCTTTTTTGCTAAAACGACTTTTCTGCTCTTTCGGGATAACGCCAATTTCTCGGAGTCGCTCTCTTATTTTCGGAGGATAACTTCCTGCCATAAGAAGATTATCTTTTTTATGAACAAGGGCTATAAGAAGATGAAACACAAGACAACATACAATACATTCAATTATAAGTATCAAATCAATCAACCTTTCCACATCTCATAGCGTTGAGGATTGCGATAACAGAAACACCGACATCTGCAAAAACCGCAAGCCACATATTAGCAATTCCGAAAATGCCGAGTATCATTATTATTCCTTTAACTAAGAGTGCAAAAACAATGTTCTGCATAACAATACTCATAGTCTTTTTAGAAAGTTTTACAGCGAGTGGAATTTTAACGGGATTATCATCCGTAATAACAACATCAGCAGCTTCAATAGCAGCGTCAGAACCAAGTCCACCCATAGCAATTCCTACATCAGCCATAGTAAGAACGGGTGCATCGTTTATTCCGTCGCCAACGAATATAAGCGATTTTTCTTTCTGCTTTTCTTTTAAGAATTTTTCAACGAAAGAAACCTTGTCATCGGGCAAAAGTTCAGAGTGGATTTCTTTTATTCCTAAATTTTTGCCTACATTTTCAGCAACTTCTTTTCTGTCACCCGTAAGCATAATCTTTCTCTTTACAGAAAGTTTTTCAAGCTCATTAAGAGCTGTTTGCGAGTTTTCCTTTATTTCATCAGAAATAACGATATATCCAAAGAATTCCTTGTCTATCGCAACATAAACAATCGTTCCTACTGTATTACATTCACTATATTCCACACCGATTTTCTTCATCAGCTTTTCATTTCCGACAGCAACTTCTTTTCCGTCAACAACGCTTATAACGCCGTGTCCCGAAATTTCTTCTGTTTCAGAAACAGCGCTTTTAGGAAGTTCTTCGTCATAAGCTTCTTTTAAGGAAAGAGAAACAGGGTGGTCTGAAAAACTTTCAGCAAGTGAAGCATAATATAACAGCTCTTTTTCACTGAATTTTTCGGAGTATATTTCAGTAACTTTGAAATTTCCTTTTGTAAGAGTTCCTGTCTTGTCAAAAACAGCGATTTCTGCTTTGGATAAACTTTCTATGCAAGTGCTTCCTTTTATAAGTATTCCTTTCTTAGAAGCACCACCTATTCCACCGAAGAAACTTAAGGGAACAGAAATAACGAGTGCACAAGGGCAGGAGATAACAAGCATAATAAGTGCCTGTTCAATCCATTCAGACCATATTCCGTTAAATAATAACGGAGGAATAACTGCTATAAGAACAGCGAGCAGAATAACAGCAGGTGTATAGTATTTCGCAAACTTTGTTATAAAGTTTTCTGACTTTGCTTTTCTCATTGATGAATTTTCTACAAGGTCAAGAATTTTCGCAACAGTCGAGTCATCATAAGTTTTTGTTGTTCTTGCTTTTAAAAGACCTCTTCCGTTTATGCAACCACTTATAAGATTATCACCTTCTGCTACATCACGAGGGATTGATTCGCCCGTTAAAGCAGATGTGTTTATTTCAGATTTTCCTTCG
>JAZNQY010000138.1:0-7891 GCA_045590375.1 Oscillospiraceae bacterium
GTTCGGTTATTGTTACTGTTATCGGATATATTGTAATTCTTATCAAAAAGAAAAAATAACACTATTTTAATCGTAAAAAGGAGTTGAAAAGGCTTGACATATAAATATAAAAAGAAAAGAAAAAAGATTGATAGAAGCAATACTACTTTATATGGACACAAGCCTGTTTCTAAGACAAGAAAAATAGTTACACTTGTAATAACTATTATTTTTGCGATTTTACTTGTGTTTTTCGGATATTGTATAGGAGAACCGATTTATAATTATATTAAAAATCCTCCTGAAAGCAATTCAGAAGTATGGACTCCTCCTGAAATTACTAATATTACAGTTGATGAAACATCAGATTCGGATATGACTCCCGTATCATTTCGTGAATGGTCGGCATATACATTACGACCTGTTGATATGCTTAATGAAGAGCTTTTCAAGGCAGCAGTTGATTCTGCTAAAAATGATGGATATACCTCTGTTGTTGTGCCTCTTAAAGCAGAAGGTGGAAAAATATATTATGCAACAAAGGCGAATGTAGCTTTGCTTAATGGTGAAATAGTAAAATCCGAACTTGATATCAACGAAATATCAAAGACCATAAAGCGTTCAGGACTTATGCCTATTGCCTCTGTGAGCGTTCTTTATGATAATCTCTCGCCGGTGAATGAATCTGATATTGGGTTTATTGTTGAAGAATCGGGAATGCTTTGGTATGATGATTATATAAATGTCGGAGGAAAACCATGGATTTCGCCTTTCTCATCGTCAGCAAAAAAATATCTTTCACAAATATCAAGTGAGATCGGTTCGGCAGGATTTGATGCAGTTTTGATTTCTGATATTGCTTTTCCTGAGTTTGAAGAGTCGGATTTTTCGGAAATAGGCGATATAATAAGAAATAGTGAATTAAGAGGAACTGTTCTTTACGAAACAGCAGCACTTTTTTCTGATTGCGCTGATTTTACCATATACAGAACTTCTGCTTCTGAAGTTATCAACAATAAAGATGAATTTCTCGAAAAAACAGATTATATTCCACCCTTTACAGCTGTTGCTGTGGAGTTTGATTATGAAAAAATGGAAGGTGAATTAATATATAATGAGGAATCATTTATACTTTCAGAAATGAATATATATGAAAAAACGAAAATTATTTCTCATGTTGTTTCTTCTGAATTTAATGGTATCGAATTAGTTCCGGTTATTTCTTCTGATGATATGATGTCAGGGGATATCAAAGAATCTATAAGAGCTTTATCGGAACTTGGATATACAAAATACATAGTAGAATAAAACTAAAGTGCGTATTTTAAAGATTACTAAACATTTCTTTATTTTACGCACTATTTTTGTTTATTTAATTTGACTTTTAATGTGCTTTTTGGTATAATATTTATGTGTGTAAACTAATAATTTGATAGTATATACGATTTACAATACAGGAGGCAAAAATGTCGGTTATAGAGGTAATATTACAGGCGCTTATACAGGGGTTTACAGAATTTCTTCCCGTTTCGAGTTCTGGGCATCTTTCGTTATTTCAGCATTTTACAGGTAACTCAGGTGAAAGTGGAGTTATTATGACTCTGATACTTCATCTCGGAACGTTACTTGCTGTGTTTGTTGTTTTCAGACAGACTATATGGGCTCTTATAAAAGAGTTTCTGCTTATGATAAAAGATATATTCACTGGAAAGTTCAGAATAAAAGAACTTAATCCTGACAGAAGATTCATTATTATGGTGATTGTATCAATTCTTCCACTGTTTGCTTTTTATGCGTTTAAAGATTTCTTTACATCACTTTCTGCTGATGACGATATTATAGTTGAAGGATGCGCTTTTATATACACATCAATTCTATTATTCTTTGCAGACAAATGTGTTTCAGGTCATAAATCATCAGGTGATGTTAGATTTCCTGTGGCGTTTACCATAGGGATATTTCAGGGAATAGCGCTTGTTCCTGGTATTTCTCGTTCGGGTTCAACAATAAGTTCTGCGTTGTTTTGTGGACTTAAGAGAGATTCAGCAGTAGAATATTCATTTATACTGGGTATCCCGGTTATAGCTGCAGGTTCTTTGCTTTCTCTTAAGGATATAAGTTCGGAAACTTTGAATCAGATAGAAATTCTTCCTCTTGTTATAGGATTTATTGTATCTGCAATTGCAGGTGTATTAGCGATAAAACTTATTAAATGGCTTGTTGAGAAAAACCGTTTTAAGATATTCTCGTTTTATACATTGATTTTAGGTGTTGCAACCATTGCAGTTGGTGTATGTGAAAAAATATATAATTTCAGATTTATTTTGGAAATGTGAAAAGAGGGTTAATTTTGGCCAACAAAAGAAAAACAACAACTTCTTCGAAGTCGAAAGCTAAATCAAGATCAAAATCCGATAATTCGGGACAATTATGGTCGATCGTCTTATTTTCAAGTGGAATACTTATCTTCCTTATGTCTATTATTGAAGGTCAGGCTGCGTGGCTTGCACTTCATAATTTTGTAAGAGGATTATTCGGAGTAGGGGTATTCCTTGTTCCTGTTGTACTTATTTATGCTGCAATTATGATCGCTTGTGATAAAACAGGTGCTGCTGTTGCAGGAAAAATGATACAAGGTCTTGTTCTCATACTTCTTATTTGTGGAATAACGCATATTTTTATTTTCGGTAAAGATGAAATTTTACCAATAAACGAACTTTCGAAACAACTTTATGATAATGGTACAAAACTCATAGGTGGGGGATTTGCAAGTATCGTTATCGGTGTACCACTTCTTGCACTTTTCGGCAATGTGGGTGCTTCGATTATTGTTATTATACTTACTTTCGCCTTTGTAATGCTTCTTACTAACCTTAATCTTGTTTCATTTTTTAAATTTCTTGCCAAACCTTTTGTTAAAGCAAAAGCTGCTGTTAAAGCTGCAAATGAAGCAGATGCTGTGGATGCAGAAAGACGTTTAATTGAAAGACAAAAGAAGAAAATGGCTAAGCTTCCTCCTAATGAGCCTCTTCCACCTGAAGCAAGGAAACCTAAGCTTGAAAATATTGATATTCCTATTCCGGTTGAACCTAAATCTAAACCTGTTATAGATAATAAAAAATGCGATACATCAGAAAAAACTCCTGTTATTGCAGAAGTTAAGACTGAAAATGTTAAAAATTCAAACGATATAGATTCAATAGTCAAGAAGGCAACAGGAAACAATGCTGTTTCAGAAGTTGCTAAATCAGAAATTGCTTCTAAAGAAGATGTTGCCATTATCGATAAAGAAGGTCAAACTAAACTTTTCGAAACTGAAGATACAACAACGGTTAAAAAATATAACTATCCTCCCATTACTTTGCTTGACGAACCTGCCACTAAATCTTCGGAAGAAGATGCTCAGAATGAATTGAAAAATAAAGCAGATACTCTTGTAAATACTCTTAAGAGTTTTGGAGTTCAGACAAGAATTGTTGACATAAACAGGGGACCAAGTGTTACAAGATATGAATTACAGCCCTCTGCAGGCGTTAAAATTTCAAAAATAACAGGTCTTGCGGATGATATTGCTCTTAATCTCGCTGCTACAGGTGTAAGAATAGAAGCCCCTATACCTGGAAAAGCAGCTGTTGGTATAGAAGTTCCTAATCAGGTAAGAGATACGGTGTTTTTCAGAGAACTTATAGAAAGTGATGAGTTTCAAAAAGCAAAGAGTAAACTTTCGATTGCTGTAGGAAGAGACATTGATGGCAATGTTATTGTCGGAGATATTGCAAAGATGCCTCATGTTATTATAGCAGGAACAACGGGCTCGGGTAAATCTGTATGTTCACATTCGCTTATAATGAGTATTCTTATGAATGCATCTCCTGATGAAGTAAAACTTATTCTTGTTGACCCTAAGATGGTTGAATTTCCTAAGTATAACGGAATTCCTCATCTTCTTATACCTGTTGTTACAGATCCCAGAAAAGCTGCCGGTGCTCTTAACTGGGCTGTTCAGGAAATGCTTAAAAGATATAAGATTTTTTCAGATAACAACGCAAGGGATTTATCAAGTTATAATGCTATGGCTGAGAAGAACGAAGAACTCGAAAAACTTCCTCAGATTGTTATTCTTATAGATGAGCTTGCGGACCTTATGATGGCAGCTTCAAATGAAGTTGAAGATGCTATATGTCGTCTTGCTCAGATGGCTCGTGCAGCAGGAATGCATCTTGTCATTGCAACACAAAGGCCTACTGTTGATGTTGTTACGGGCCTTATCAAAGCGAATATTCCCAGCCGAATTGCACTTATGGTTTCATCACAGGTCGACTCTCGTGCGATTATTGATGCAGGTGGAGCAGAAAAACTTTTAGGATACGGAGATATGCTTTATAATCCTCAGGAATTCTCGAAACCTAAGAGAGTTCAGGGATGTTATGTAAAAGATAACGAAATCGAAAAAGTTGTTGAATTTATTAAAAACGAAGTTAAAGCTCAGTATGACGATAATATTATGGAAGAAATCGAAAATAATATGCCTGCTGTAAAGGGTGAAAAATCAGAAGAAGCATCGCCTGCTGCTGCATCTTCTGGTGATGATGAAATTATCAACAGAGCAATAGAAGTTGTTATAGATGCAGGACAAGCTTCTACATCACTTCTTCAGAGAAAACTTAAACTTGGATATGCTCGTGCTGCAAGAATAATCGATGAGCTCGAGGGAATGGGCATAATAAGTGGATTTGAAGGCTCGAAACCAAGAAATGTTCTTATTTCGAGGGAACAGTGGTATGAAAAGAAATTAAGATCAGATGTTTCATCTTCAGATTCTGAATGATATTGAAGAAAGGAAATGAAAATGGCGAGAAAACGTAGAAAAAAGAAAGTAAAATCTTATCTTAAAGTTACAGCTATAATTTCTTGTTTCTTGCTTTTGGCTATTTTTAGATTATTTGATTATTTTGAAATAATTACATACCGTTCAATATCTCAGGTGGTTGGCCTTTACGATGAAACTGTATCTTATGATTCTGATGCGACAACTGTTCATTTTATTGATGTCGGACAAGGTCAGTGTGTTCTTATTTGCTCTGATGGTCATAATATGCTTATTGATGCCGGAGAAAGAGATTATTCTTCTGAAGTAATAAGATATATTGAAAATCTTGATATAGAGAAGTTTGATTATATCATAGCAACTCATCCCCATTCTGATCATATAGGTGGACTTTCGGATGTTATAGAACATTTTGAAGTTGATGAAATTATTGCTCCTGTAATTCCTGATTCACTTATACCTACAAGCAATAGTTATTATAATTTTCTGAATTCTGTCAAGAAAAATGGGAAAGGAATGACTAAAGCAGTTGTTGGAGATATTTATAATCTTGGAAGTTCCCAGTTCGAAATAATTGCACCATTATCTGACAAAAGTGAAGATCTTAATAATTATTCTGTTGTATGTGTGTTCAGATACGGACGGAATACAGCACTCTTCGGAGGAGATGCATCGGAATCTGAAGAAAATGATATTCTTGAAACGGGTGCAGATATAAATGTTGATTTGTTGAATGTTTTTCATCACGGGAGTTCATCTTCATCAGGTAAAGAGTTTTTATATGCTGTTTCACCAAAGTACTGCGTAATAATGTGTGGTGCTGATAATTCATATGGGCATCCGAATAAGAGCACTATAGAACGTCTTGAAGTATATACAGATAATATTTATCGGACTGATTTACAAGGAACGATAGTATGCGAAATGGATGGAAATGGTAATTACAGATTTTTTTCTGAAAAGGAATAATAAATATGGTTATTGAAAGAATTGAAGGAGATATCGTTTTGATAGAGTTAGATAACGGAGATTATATTGAAGTTTCTAAGAATAATTTCCCTGAAAATATAAAAGAAGGGGATTGTGTTTTAAAATCATCAGATGGATATGTTATTGATGTAGAAAAAACATCAGAACTTCGTGAAGGAATTATAGAATTACAGAATTCCCTCTGGAACTAAAAATGGAGGAAAAACAAGATGCAAGTCGATTTATTTATTCAGATAAAGGATAATATGTCCGAGTTTTCTAAAGGCCATAAAAAAATCGCTGAATTTATTATTGAACATTATGAAAAAGCTGCTTATGTAACAGCTGCTAAACTCGGAACAACTGTAGGCGTCAGCGAATCGACGGTTGTAAGATTTGCTACAGAACTTGGGTTTTCGGGATATCCTGAATTCCAATCGGCTTTGCAGGATATAATTCGCAATAAACTTACTTCCATTCAACGCATTGAAGCTACTACTGACAGGATAAGCTCTGATGATGTTTTTGAAAAGATACTTAATTCTGATATTGAAAAAATAAGAAAAACTTTAGAAGAAAGTAACAGAGAAGATTTTTATAACGCTGTTGATACTATTATTTCAGCAAAGCGTATTTACATAGTCGGAACGAGAAGTGCTTCTGCTTTGGCAAGATTTCTTGCGTATTATTTTAATCTTATGTTTGAAAATGCAAGATTTATAAACACAGCAAGTACAAGCGAAATGTTTGAACAGATTATGCGTATCGAAAAAGGCGATGTAATGATAGGTATAAGTTTTCCGAGATATTCTAAACAGACAGCAAAGGCGCTTAGTTTTGCAGCAGGAAACGGTGCTAAAGTCGTTGCTATTACAGATAGTCAGAATTCACCTATTGCAGAACATTCTACACATACGCTTATTGCTAAAAGTGATATGGCATCTTTTGTAGATTCTTTAGTAGCGCCTATGAGTCTTATAAATGCACTTATTATTGCTATAGGAATAAAAAAGCAGGATGAGATAAAAATGAATTTTGAACATCTTGAAAACATATGGGACAAATATGATGTTTATGAAAAACATAATGATAATGAGGAAATAGTGCTTAAATGAAATATGATGCAATAATCGTCGGGGGAGGAGCCGCTGGTCTTATGGCAGCTATAACTGCCTCGGGAATAGGGAAAAAAGTACTTCTTTTTGAAAAAAACGATAGACTTGGAAAAAAACTTCTTATAACAGGCAAGGGAAGATGCAATGTTACAAATAACTGCTCTGTTGATGAGCTTATTAAAAATATTCCCTCAAATCCAAGATTTTTATACAGCGCATTTTCTCAGTTTTCGTCTGAAGATACAATGAACTTTTTTGAAAATATCGGAGTTCCTTTGAAAACTGAAAGAGGAAACAGAGTTTTTCCACAGAGCGATAAGAGTTCTGATATAGTAAATTCTCTTATAAGAACTATCAAAGATTACGGCGTAGATGTACTTAATAAAAAAGTATCTTCACTTATTATCAAAGAAAATACAGTATTAGGTGTAGAGGTGGATGGAGAAAAATATTATTCTGATAGTGTTTTGATTACAACTGGTGGTAAATCGTATCATTCAACAGGTTCGACAGGCGATGGATATATCTTTGCAAAAAAAGCAGGGCATAAAATAGTTCCTTTAAAGCCTTCACTTGTTCCTATTGTTACAAAGGAAAAATATCCTACGGAAATGATGGGACTTTCTCTCAAAAACGTTAATTTATCCGTTATCGATAAAAATACAGGTAAAAAAATTTTTTCAGAAATGGGTGAAATGCTTTTTACACATTTTGGCGTTTCGGGGCCTATTGTCCTTTCGGCAAGTTCAAGAATAAGAACCGAGGAAGCAGAAAGATATATTTTTTATATTGACATGAAACCTGCTTTGTCGGGAGAAAAACTTGATTTGAGATTGCAGAAGGATTTTTCAGAAAATATAAATAAAGATTATATAAATTCTTTAAATAAGTTGCTTCCGACAAAGATGATACCTGTATTTGTAAAATTGTCAGGTATTCCTATGGATACAAAAGTTAATCAGATAACAAGGGAACAGAGGCACAACATGGTAAATCTTAT
>JAZNQY010000139.1:0-25493 GCA_045590375.1 Oscillospiraceae bacterium
GGGTATATAAGAACATTCTTCAAACCCAACGCAGGAATAGACTATTACAACAGACAGTAGGAGGATTTTTTATGGAAGGAAAATATCAGTGCCCTTGCTGTAGAAATTACACTTTAGATGAAGAACCATATAACCACACCTACGAAATCTGCCCCGTTTGTTTCTGGGAGGATGACACATCAGATGACAACGAAGTTTCTGAGGCAAACGGTGGACTCACACTTATCGAAGCAAGAGAAAATTATGAAAATTTTGGTGCTTGCGATGAAAAGTTTGAAGGTGTTGTCGAATTGATGGAAGAAGACGGGATTGTTTAATTTGCATAAAATTTAATAACAATTATGGGGTATTTTATAGAAAATACCCCATTTCTATTGAATAAACATAATTGTAATAGTATAATAATAGAATAGTGAAAGCTAAAAATTCATAATGTCTGGAGTGTTACTCAAATGAAACAGTATAGTTCTGAAAACATCAAAAATATTGCCATTGCAGGCCATGCAGGTTCGGGCAAGACTTCACTTGCTGAGGCTCTTCTTTTCAAGGCAAAGGCAACAGACAGACTCGGAAAGGTTGCCGATGGCAATACAGTTTGTGATTTCGACCCCGAAGAAGTTAAAAGACAGACTACTCTCTCATCAAAGCTCGCTACATTTGAATATGATAATATCAAGTTCAATATTATGGATACTCCCGGTCTTTTCGATTTCGAAAACGGAGTATGTGAAAGCATAAAGGCTTGTGGAACAACTCTTATCACGGTTTCTGCAAAGTCAGGCGTTAAAGTCGGAACAGAAAAGGCTTATGCAAGAACACTTGCTGAAAAGAAATCATCAATGTTCGTTATTACAAAGATTGACGATGAAAACGCAAATTTCTACAATGTTCTTACAGAACTCAAGACAGTTTTCGGTCCTTCAGTATGTCCTGTTGTTGTTCCCGTTATCAAGAACTCACAGATTATCGCTTATGTAAACCTTATCGAAATGAAGGCTTATCAGTATGACGAAAAGGGAAATGCAAACGAAATTCCTATGCCTACTGACGAACTTTCAGATAAGATCGATTATCGTCTTGATGGTCTTATAAACGCTATTTCAGAAGCCGTTGCCGAAACAGATGAAGCAATGTTTGAAAAGTTCTTCTCGGGTGAACAGTTCACACAGAAAGAACTCGTTGACGGTATCCATAAGGCAATGAACGAAGGCAAAATAACTCCCGTTGTATGTTGTTCATCAACAACACTCGCAGGTGTTGATATGCTTCTTAAAGAATTCTCACTCCTTGTTCCTTTCGCATCAGAAAAGGATATGTGTATGGCAACAGACAAGAGTGGCGATATTCTCGAAATTCCTCTCGATGTAAATGCTCCTCTCGCAGCATTTGTATATAAGACAGTTGTTGACCCATTTGTAGGAAAGATGTCTTATATAAAGGTAAGAGCAGGTGTTCTTAAAGCCAACTCTGAAGTTATCAACGCAACAACAGGTCAGGTTGAAAAGATAGGTAAACTCTATGCTCTCTGTGGAAAGAAGCAGGAAGAAGTTTCAGCAGCAGAAGCAGGCGATATCGTTGTTGCAACAAAACTTATGGCAGGAACATCAGATACTCTCTGTGATTCATCAAGAGTTATTTCTATTGAAGAAACAATCTTCCCGAAGCCTTGCTATTCAATGGCTGTAAAGGCTAAGGCACAGGGCGATGAAAGCAAGATAAGCTCAGGTATGCAGAAGCTCACCGAAGAAGATATGACTCTTACATATACTCAGGATCCCGTTACAATCGAAATGATTCTTTCAGGTCTTGGTGAACAGCATCTTGAAGTTGCTGTTGCAAAACTCAAGAATAAGTTTGGCGTTGATGTTGAACTTACAGTTCCCAAGGTTGCATATAAGGAAACAATCACAAAGAAGGTTAAGGTTCAGGGCAGACATAAGAAACAGTCAGGCGGACATGGTCAGTTCGGCGATGTATGGATTGAATTCGAACCCTGCGTTTCAGATACACTCGTATTCGAAGAAAAAATCTTCGGTGGCGCTGTTCCTAAAAACTTCTTCCCTGCAGTTGAAAAGGGACTTCAGGATTGCGTAAAGAAAGGCGTTCTCGCAGGATGTCCCGTTGTTGGTCTTAAAGCAATTCTCGTTGACGGTTCTTACCACGCAGTAGACAGTTCTGAAATGGCATTCAAGATCGCTGCTTCAATCGCTTATAAGGAAGGTCTTAAACAGGCTGAACCCGTTATCCTTGAACCAATAGGAACACTTCGTGTAACAGCACCCGACGATAACACAGGTGATATCATGGGTGACCTTAACAAGCGTCGTGGCAGAGTTCTCGGAATGAACCCTGTTGCAACAGGAATAACAGAAGTTGAAGCAGAAGTTCCTGCAAGAGAAATGCACGACTTCACAACAAAACTTCGCCAGATTACAAGAGGTAAGGGCTCTTTCACATTCGAATTTGTAAGATATGAAAGACTTCCTTCAAACCTTGTTTCTGATGTAATTCTTTCAATCGGAAATACAGACAGTGAATAAATAATCCAAACCCGAAGAGTGTTATACTCTTCGGGTTTTTCTTTGTCGGGTAATAAAACAAAAATCTTGTGCTTTTTACTGTGTCAGTTCCCCTCGTAGTACCCTATGTACGACTTCGGGAAACTTCCTTGCAAAAAGACATAATCTTTTTGTTTTATCGTAAAAAATTATTTTACCTCTTGACAAGCGAAAGTATGTAATGTATAATAAGCATGAAAAAACTTACTTTTCATATAAAACAAACAAAAGGAGATGTGTTTATGAAAAAAGGACCAAAGGGAAAATATGTCTGGACAGTAACTGTCGGCGAAAAGGGTCAGATAGTTATTCCAAAGCAGGCAAGAGAGGTTTTTGAAATAAATCCAGGAGATACAATAGTTCTTTTAGGAGATGAGAAAAAGGGAATAGCTATCCCACCGAAATCAGCTTTTTCAGAAATTATGGCAAAAGTTTTCAATAACGGAGATGACGAAGAATGAGAAAGCATTACCTTGATAATATAAGATGGATGACGGTTATTTTAGTTGTCATTTATCATGTTTTCTATATGTTCAACCATATCGGTGTTCTGGGTGGAGTAGGGCCTTTAGGCTCATCCATGTATCCTGATATATTTATGTATATTGTTTACCCCTGGTTTATGGTGCTTATGTTTCTTGTTGCAGGGATTTCATCGAGATATTCACTTTCAAAAAGAACAAATAAAGAATTCTTAAAAGAAAGAGTGGTTAAATTCTTAGCACCCACAACCTTAGGACTTTTTGTTTTCCACTGGATTTCAGGATATATAAATTTAAGAATAGGTGGCGCAACCGAACTTATGCCGTCGTTCCTTATTTATCCCATTTCTGTTCTTTCAGGTCAGGGACCATTATGGTTTATCCAGCTTCTTCTTATCTTCTCACTTCTTCTTGTTCTCATAAGAAAAATTGATAAAAACGATAAATTCTATAACCTCTGTAAAAAATGCAACACAGTAATCATCCTTCTTTTCGGAATACTTTTATGGGGTGCATCACAGATACTCAATATGCCGATAATAACAGTTTTCAGATTCGGTATTTATTTTACTGCGTTTCTTTTGGGATATTTTGTTTTCTCACATGATGAAGTTGTAGAAAGAGTTGTTAAAATAAGAATACCTATGCTTTGCCTTGCAAGTTTAGGAAGTATCGGTTATACAATCTTCTATTTCGGACAGAACTGTTGTGAAGGACCTGTTTTAAAAACATTCTTCACAAACGCTTATATGTGGATAGCAATTCTTGCGATAATCGGTTGCTTTAAAAAATATCTCGATAAGACAAATCCTGTTTTCGATTATATGAGTAAGTCGAGTTATGGAATATACATAGTTCATTACCCTGCAGTTTTAGTTCCTGCATATCTTTTCTATACATATACAAACCTTCCCACAGCGCTGATATATATTCTTGTTGCAGTTATAGGTTTTGTCGGAACATTCCTTCTTTATGAGGGAATAAGAAGAGTTCCCATATTAAGATTTATAATACTTGGCATCAAGAAAAAGAAAAAAGCATGATAATAAAAACAGACCGATATTCTATGTATCGGTCTGTCTTATTTTTTTAAAGAATTTTTCTAAAATATCGGTACATTCATCTTCCATAATTCCTGCATAATAATCTTTGATTATGTTATCATATGCCGAACATACAGCGCCCTCGGCTTTATCAAACGCACCGAAATAAACATCGTCTATCCTTGCATTTTTTATAGCGCCTGCGCACATAATACAGGGTTCTAATGTAACATATATGGAACATCCCGATAAACGCCAGTCGCCGATTGTTTTTGATGCTTCAAGTATTGCCTCGGTTTCAGCGTGGGATAATGGATTTTTATCGGTTTCTCTTCGGTTGTATCCTCTGCCGATAATCTTTTTATCCGATTTTCTTACAATAACAGCACCGACGGGAATTTCGCCCATACCGAGAGCTTTTTCTGCAAGGTCTAAAGCCTCGCGCATAAATGTGTTTTCCATATAAAATCCTCTTATGTCATAAATCTTGCTGATATTGTCATAAATACAAAACCTGCAACTACCCATAAAAGCATTGTGGGAGTCATCAGAGCTACTGTGAGCTTATCATTGAGTGCCATATAGCTTCTTGGGAATTTATAAACGAGTGTATCTTCTTTGTTCTTTGAAATTACATAGAAAAAGAAAAGTCCTGTTATCATAAACGAAAGAATTATAAGAGCGATAACAATCATAAAGATATCCTGAGGAAGAATAGCCATAATCGCTGAGATAAGATATGCAACGAGTGAAATAAACATATCTGCGAAAATTCCACAAAGAACAGAGCCTGTGCAGAGGGTTACATAGCCTATACAGAAAGATGTTAAAAGAACAAACCATACATGTGAAATGTCGTGTCTTAAAAGTGCTGAAACTATCGAGGTGAATATAAGTGCAAATCCATCACCGAATTGACGGAGTGACTGCATTATAGCTCCTCTCAAAAAAAGTTCTTTTAAAACGGGAAAAATAACGATATAAGCAATAGCCGATACAAGAGTCGAGGGAATATCGTTTCCGATTTTTACAGCAGCAGGGGAGATGTCAATAGAAAAAACATCAAGCGTGCGTCCCCAGAAAAAACTGCAGCAAAGCGCAACACCACATATCATTAAAACTATGGGAACAGAAATTCCTGCTGCTTCTTTGTTTGTTACTTTCAAAGGAAATATAAGGTTCATCGGGGTTTTTCTTATGAATACAAGCAGCATTGTAGGAATAATTATCTTTATAAAAGCGATTATCGCCGAAATAGAGGTAGACTGAATTGATGTTGCATTCATTATTCCGAAAACAAAGTCGTTTGAAATTCTGTATCCGAAAAGATTCATTATGTATGCTGCGAGATAGGGGAGTAATGATTCTAAAAGAAAATAGATACACAAAGCCATTCCTATTATATACATATTTCTTGAAAGGAATTTCTTTTCTGCTTTTTCGGGTCTGTCATCAACAAAGCCTTTTCCGTCGATATAAACAAGCAGGTTTGTATCTTTTACAAAATGAAATCCGAAAAAACTGTCTTTTCGCCATTTACGGTAATTCTCGTTGAAAGTATCCGTCTGTGCGGCACAGGTATAATCCTTTGCGACATCTATGATATTTTCTTCGTGGTTTGCATCAATTCCGTAGAAATTCATCATAACTCTCCTTTCTTTTAAATTCCCGTAAGGTCAAAGGGTGGGGTATATTCTTCTTTAGCAGACGACCTTTCCTGCATAAATCCCGTTAGTCCAAGAGAAACAGCAAGATTGAGTGCTTTGTTATATTCGAGTGTTGAAATTTTTCTGCTGATTTCTTTATATGAAAACGCCTTATGACAAGGTGTATACTGACTCATAAGCGAGATGAGAACTTCTTTTTCGGGAAAATGTTCTGCTATATATTTTAAAACATTTTCTGTATCGCGAAAATTATTCGGCAGGGTAAGGTGTCTTATAATCATACCCTTTTTCATAATTCCGTTATCGTCGAATATGGGTTTTCCTACCTGTGAAAACATTTCGTCAAGTGCTTTTTTAGCAACATCGGGATAATCCTTTGCCGATGAATATTTTTCTGAAATTTCACAATCCATATATTTCATATCAGGAAGGTAAATGTCAATATATCCTTTTAATATCTTTAAGGTTTCAACCTTTTCATATCCACCTGAATTATACAGAACGGGGATTTTGAGTTCGGATTTTACCATATCAAGCGATTTTATTATCATTGGAACATAAGGCGAGGCTGTAACAAGATTTATATTGTTAGCACCTTTTTCCTGAAGTTCAAGAAAAATTTCTGAAAGTCTTTCTTCTGAAATTTCTTTACCATAGGCTTCATCGCTGATTTTATAGTTCTGACAAAAACAGCATTTCAAAGGACAACCCGAAAAGAAAACCGTTCCCGAACCCTTTTCGCCACTGATACAGGGTTCTTCCCAGAAGTGAAGAGAAGCCCTTGCTATCTTTATTTTATCCGTTGCACCACAAAATCCCTGTGATATTTCACGGTCAGCCTTACATTCACGGGGGCAGAGAGAACAGTTTTTTATATTCAAAATAATAACCCCCATAAAAAAGACTGAGTATTGCTACTCAGTCTATTTTAACATACATCAGTCAATTAGTAAAGTTATTCTGAAAGAATGATTTTCTTTGTCTGTGGAACTTTAAGAAGCGCAGTAGCACCTATAAGTGTGAATATAAGTTCAGGAAGCATATATGATGCATTATAGATTATACTGTAAATCCACGAGTTTTCGGTATAGAAGCCTTCCCATAACATACCCATTGAAGCGAAAATCACAACTCCACTGAAGAAATGGCATACAAGTCTTAAAAGAATAGCAATTGTAATTCCGGCAAGCTGACCGATAAGTCCCTTATCTTTAAAAATTCCTGCAAGACCAAGGCTTGTGAAGGGAAGTATGTAATCAAGCATAATACAGCCTATGAGCATAAGAGGAGTAAGTCCCCAGGCGAAAAGCCCGTCAAAAACTATACCCTGGAAAAGCTGGATGAGCGCATATACAAATGATACTCCGAGTCCTTTATAAACGCCGTGTCTTAAACTGAAAACAGCGATAGGAAGCATCGAAAGAAGTGTTATCGAGCCACCCCATGGAAGTTTATAGATTTTAATTAAACTGAGTACGGTTGCGAGCGCTATCATTATAGCACCCTCTACGAGTGTTTTAAGTTTTGTGTTTTTCATAAATTTACATCCTTTCTTATTACCTGAAAAGAAGGATAAGATTCTTTCATAAAATAAAAACCGTCAGGAAAAATCCTGACGGTAACTTTATCACGAAAGATATTTTCCTACGTCGGTATTATCCGCATCAGGTTATGGGTCGAAGTTCGTTACGCCGGCAGTAATACTTCCTCTCAGCCTTTCTCAAAAGCTCCCCTATTGTTAAATTGTAAACACATTATACATCACAAAAAGATGTTTGTCAAGCATTTATTCGATAGTTGTTACTTTAAGCATATTTGTTGTTCCCGAAATGCCTAAGGGAATACCTGCTGTTATGATGATTTTATCTCCGCTCTGAAGAAGGTTCTGTTCTTCTGCTCTTTCAACAGCGTGTGCAAAAAGTTCGTCTGTATTTGTCTTTTCATCACACAAAACGGGAGTAACACCCCATGACATATTCATCTGTCGGCATATCATTTCTGATGGTGAACATCCGATAATACTGCAATGAGGACGATATTTTGAAATCATTCTCGCAGTCTTTCCTGTTTTTGTAACGGTTACTATCGCCTTTGCTTCGAGGCTGTGCGCTGTTGTTACGGTTGCAACGGATATAGCGCCCGTTATATCAGGGCTTGATTCGATATCCCTGTGGGCAAAACGATGTTCATAGTTTATATCTTCTTCTGTTGTTTCAGCGATAAGCGCCATTGTTCTTACAGCTTCAACGGGGTGTTTACCTGCTGCTGTTTCGCCTGAAAGCATAATAGCACTCGTTCCGTCATATATTGCATTTGCTATGTCGGTTATTTCTGCTCTTGTAGGACGGGGATTTGTTATCATTGATTCAAGCATCTGTGTTGCTGTTATTACCTGCCTGCCTGCGTTGTATCCTTTTTTGATAAGCTCTTTCTGAATAGCAGGTATCTGCTCAAAAGGAATTTCAACACCCATATCTCCTCTTGCAACCATTATACCGTCTGCTACATCAATGATTTCGTCAATGTTATCAACACCATCCATACTTTCGATTTTAGCAATTATACGGGGCGTTGTCCAGCCTATTGACTTTATGAATTTCTTTAAGTAGTTTATATCGGCAGATGAACGGACAAAACTTGCAGCGATAAAATCAAATCCCATTTTAGCACCGAATTCAAGGTCTTCCATATCTCTGTCTGAAAGATAGGGCATAGAAAGTTCAACCCCGGGAACATTTATTCCCTTGCTGTTTGAAATAACCCCACCATAGATTACTTTACAGAAGATTTCTTTTCCCGAAACCTTTTCGACAATCATTTCAACGAGGCCGTCGTTTATAAGTATTCTTGTTCCTTTTGTAACATCCATAGGCAGTTTATCGAATGTGATAAATCCCTTTTTGTCATCACAAAGACATTCTTCTGTTGTAAGTATATATTCAGCGCCGTCTTCAAGGGTAACGGGCTTGTCGTCAACAAATCTGCCGAGTCTTATTTCAGGACCTCTTGTATCAAGCATTGTTGCTATATGAAGACCGAGTTCTTCTCTTAAAGAAACAATTTCTTCAAAGCGTCTTTTATGTGTTTCATAATCCCCGTGAGAGAAGTTGAAACGAGCAACGCTCATCCCCGAAAGCATAAGATTTTTTAAAATTTCTCTGTCGTCTGTTGAAGGGCCTACTGTACAGACGATTTTTGTCTTTCTCATATTTTTTCCTCCGATACCTATATATATGATATTTACATACCTTTATATTATACAACTATTACGGTAAAAAAACAACAAAGAAAAAATTTTTCAAAAAATACTTGACAAGTGGTGTACTATGTGTTATAACTGTACTATGATAACTAATACAGTTATTACGGGGAAGGAGAAAAAATATGATAACAACAATGAATGTTGCTGTACTTATGGTATCATCACTGCTCGTTTTCGGAGTAGGTGCGATAGCAGCAGTAATAATCGCATTCAGGAAGGAGAATTGATTTATGTTTTCTTTAACTGGTATTATAATCGTTGCAGCAATAGTAATAGTTATTGCAGCAGGCGTTATAATCGGAATTGCAGCTTCAAAGAAGTGAAAGGAGGAACAGGATGTTTACCATTGATTTACAAAGCAGAATTCCTATCTATGAACAACTCTGTAAAAAGATAACAAGTCTTGTTATGAAGGGTGTTCTCAAAAAGGGTGACCAACTGCCTTCTGTTCGTGAAATGGCTAAAACACTCGGTGTAAACCCCAACACCATTTCAAAAGCCTATAACGAACTCGAACGCGACGGCATAATCTACTCTCTGGCAGGAAGGGGAAGTTTTGTCGGAGATGTTGAAAAAGAAAATGTTGTTTCAGAAAAACTCAAAGCGTTTGATGAAGCTGTTGAAAGCGCTTTTGCGGTAGGCATAACAGCAGAAACACTCAAAGAAAGAATAGATAAGGGGGAAAAGAAAAATGATTGAGATAAAAGGTGTAACAAAGAAATTCGATAATAAATTTACAGCGCTTGACAATATCGACCTTACCATTCCGACAGGAACAGCGTTCGGACTTTTGGGTTCAAACGGCGCAGGTAAGTCAACAATACTCAGACTTATTTCGGGTATTTATAAGCAGGAAGAAGGAACTGTTAAAGCAGACGGCGAAGACATTTTCGATAATATTTCCGTTAAAGAAAGAGTGTTCTTTATAGATGACGAAACAGTTCAGTTTTCAAAATATACTCTTAAAGCACTCAAGGATTTCTATAAGGGATATTATCCTAACTTTTCAGAAGAACTTTTTGAAAAACTTCGTGCACAGGTAAATCTTCCTATGGATAAGAGAATTGACCGTTTTTCAAAAGGTATGAAGCGTCAGGCTATCGTTATAGTAGGTCTTGCATGCAGAACAGATTATCTTCTTTTAGATGAAGCTTTTGACGGCCTTGACCCAACTATGAGAATTATTGTTAAGAAGATGCTTGTTGACGCTATGATAGACAGAAATCTCACAGCGATAATTTCATCACATAACCTTAAGGAAATAAATGAAGTCTGCGATACAGTAGCGCTTTTACATAAGGGGAAAATCCTCTTCAACCGTGACCTTGATTCTGTTAAGGGGAATATTCATAAGGTTCAGGCAGCATTTGCTGTTGATTATAACGGAAAAGAAGATTTCGAAGGTCTTAATGTTCTTCATTATGAAAGAACAGGTAGCGTTTGCTATCTTATCATAAAGGGCTCGGAAGAAGAAATCAAAGAAAACTTAAAGGTTAAAAAACCTCTTGTTCTCGATATTGTTCCGCTTTCGCTCGAAGAAATATTTATTTATGAAATGGAGGGACTCGGATATGACAGCGCAGAAATCAACGGCTAAGAATAATTATTTTATGGTCAATTTCAGAAACCGTCTGAAATCCAATATGAAGACTTCCATCATCATAACAATTCTTCATATCCTCGCTGTTCCTATGGTTCTTTTACAGGGAATTATATCCTGGATATCAGAAGAAAACTATGACAAGGCTTATCTTCTCGCACTCAAAGCAGTAGGTGGAAATAACAGACTTGTAAATTACGATGCGCTCCCAAAGGTTTACCACTTCAACGAAGCATATATATTCATAGGCTTTTTGGCACTCGGTATTGCTATCCTTTCGGGAATTTTAATCGCACTTTCAAACTTCAGTTATCTTTATAAGAAAACTCAGGTTGATATGATTTATTCACTCCCCTTGACAACAACACAGCGCTTTATGTGCGAATTTTTTGCAGGGGTAACAAGTTATATCGCGCCCTTCATCGCATCAGGATTTTTAACACTCATCCTCTGCTTTGTGGGTAGAGCGACAATAGTAGACTGGGTAAGCGTATTCCCTGACGCAGGATTTGGCTTTCAGACAGTAGGTCAGCTTTTATTCCAGTGTTATCTTTACGGAACTTTTGTTCTTCTTATGGTCTATACAATTTCTGTTCTCGTTATTTCCTGCTGTGGAAATATCGTTGAATCAGGACTTTATATCTTCGCAACAAACATTCTTATCCCTTCAACAATAGCAGTTTTCACACTCATCCTTTTCGGTGATTTATATGGTATTGATGTTGAAAGACTTGCTATTAAGGCAATATGCCCCACAAGCCCCGTTGGCGCATTCGTATCATTCGTTGATATTATAGATACAGTTGAATATGGCTATGGTGGAGTAACAACAATGTTTGATGTTATAGTTCATCATCTTTTACCTTTCATATTCTTTACTGTTCTTTACGGAGTTATAGCATTCTTCCTTTATAAGAACAGAAAAGCAGAAGATGTTTCAAAGCCTTTCGTTTATAAACTCTTCTATTATATCATTAGTACAGCGGTTGTATTCTGTATCGTATCAATTTTCATCGGCGAAAACGGACTCGGTGGAGAAGGTGGATTCCTTCCTCTTCTTATAATAAGTGGAATTGTATTCTTCATTATGGATATTATCGCAAACCGTGGATTCAAGAAGTTCTGGGTTTCTGTTATAAGATTCGTTGCAACAATGGTTGTTATGATAGTAGCAGTTTCACTTGTAGGCTTTACAGGTGGATTCGGAATGGTGAAGTATGTTCCAAACGCTTCATCAATCAGTTCTGTAAGCATCAATTCTTATAGCCATTACGGAAGAAATAACAGAGCTTTCATTTTTGAATACGAAGAAAACGGCCAGTTCACAACAAAGAACGACGAACTCATAAAGGCAGTTATTGATGCACACGAAGCAAATGTAAACCGTTATTCTGCTATGGAAGAAGAAGGCGGTTTCTATAAAAATACTGTTTCAACTGTTGATATTACTTATGTAACCAATTTCGGAAGAAAGATTTCAAGAGCAAATCTTGAACTCAACGAAAGCGAAGCTAAAATGCTTGATCCTATCTATTCCAGCGATGAATACAGAGAACAGGCGTTTGCGTTTATAGATAAGGCTGTTTCTGATATAGAGGCAAAAGGCGTAGAGCATAGCGGATACAGTTGTGATTTTACAGGCGTTTCAAAGAATGGAACACAAATGTATTTCACAAGCAAACTTAAAGATGAACTTTTAGTTGCTATGAAAAACGACCTTGCAAACTATAATGGCGAAGAACTTATAAAGGCAAACTACGGATATGTTTCTCTCAATGTACACTCACGCAATTACGATAATAGTTCTTGCTATATCAAACTTCCTCTTTCAGAACAGTTCCCCGAAACACTTGATACAGTAACAAAACTCTATCCCGAATTCGGTGGAAAGGATTTCTTCAAGAATGTAGGCGTATCTCAGATTCTTATCAGAGATTATACAGAAGACGGCGATGCTGTCAATGTTGAACTTCCCGAAAGTTTTATGAAGAATGCAAAACTCAAGAAAGCCTTCGAGAAGGTTATGGAAGAATCAGTTATTACAGATACATACAGAAACTACGGCGGATTTGTTATTGAGATAAATGGTCTTAACTATGCAATAGAAGACTGTGAAGAAGTAAGAAGCCTTTATGAATACGCTATTAAAGGTGCATCAAATGACGCTACTTATGTAGATGGGGCTATTTATTATTACTATTACAATGACGAATACGGCGATGAATATGCTGTTGATTTTACAACTGTAGAGGAAGCACGCAAAATCATCAAGGATATTGTCTTTGAAGAAGGTTGTGTTACATATTTTGAAATCTACGGAGTATCACAATATGAAAAAGAAGGTATGGAATCTTACCTCTGGTCATATTATTCGGAGATTGAGACGATTTATCATAATATGAACAGCACCGAACCTGCAATGACAACAATAGTTTACTGATATTAAATAAAAGGAAAATTTTTCTGATAATAATTTTTGTTACCCTGTAAAAAATATTTTTACGACATAAAAATTGAAAGAGGTAACAAAATGAAAAAGATTATTATCACAACATTCACACTCTGTCTTCTCGCAACCTCTTTAACGGGTTGTGGAAGAAAAGAGGAACCCGCACCCACACCCGAACAGACAACGGTTACAGAAGCTACTTCTGAAACAACAACCGAAGAAACGGGTATGGTAGCAAAAGCACTCTCTGAAATAGGCGACGCTATCGAAAGAATAGGTGAGTGGCCTTCAATGGTTCTTGTTGAAGCCGAAGATGAATTTCTCGATATGACAGGTCTTGATATGAAAAACGAAAACTACAAGCAGGTTTATATGAGAAGATCAAATCTTGAAGGTGGTTTCGGAGAGTATATCATTATTGAGGCAGATGATGTTGAATCAGCACTCAAAGACCTTGAAGCGAGAAAGGAAAGACTTATTTCAATGGATACACCCTATGAGGAACACACAGAGCTCGCAAAGGGCGCTATCGTAGGGAAGAACGGAAATTATGTCTACCTTATCGCAAGAGAAAACCCCAAGGAAGTTGAAGATGAACTTCTTTCACATTTAGGGTAACATTACTCCTCTGTAAAACAAAAATGGTATCGTGTTTATTTCACGATACCATTTTGTTTTTAAATTAAATTTTATTTTCTCGGTTCAACCTTGTCTGCGTCGTGGAAATCGGCATTTAAAAGTCCTGCCATTATCCAGAAGAAAGGCGAAACATAAATTGTGCTTACAGAGAACATTGTTACAACGGCATAAACGATAACCGAAATAGTAAGCGCCTGTGTATGCCAGTTGTTTTCTTTAAAGAAAGTTCTTATCTTTGAAAGACCTTTTTTAAGAGAAAGTGCGATAACTGCGATATAACCTATAAGGGCAAATATTCCCTGTGAACAAGCAAGGTTAAGATACTGATTATAGATTTTGTCGAGTGAATTCGGAACAGTAGTAAGGTCGAAATATTTTTCGTTTATAAACTGTGGGAAACCGAGACAATCAGGACCTGTTCCCAGTAACCAGTAGTGTGTATCCATAGAGAAATCACCAAGAATGTTTTTTGCTATATCAAATCCCATCTGATAAAGACCTGTATCACCTGCGACAGATTTTGAATAAGGACCTGAAACAAAGAGGAAATAATATCCGTCCTGAAAAGCTATCGGAAGGTCTTTTATACCTGCAACGCCTGTTAATGTGAGAGCTGTTATCGAGAGGGCGCACATGAGTGTGTATACAATGCCTCTTATTATTGCAACTTTTTCTTTCTTGAAAATCGCAAAGATAAGAACAGCTATAAATGAAAGAGGCATACCTATAAACGCTACGAGAGAGTCTGTGAGAGGTGCAACGATTACAAAAAGAACAACAGCAAATCCATAGAGAAGATTTCTTTTCTTGTTTTCATCGAAAAGTGCACCAAAAAGCGCAACCGAATTTATGAGAACAAGAAATGTTGCAAGGAAGATAGGGCTTCCTACAAGACCACTGGGGAGATATACATTTTCTTCAACAGTTGAGAAAAGAAAACGGAATGGTGTATATATGATGGTTGTTTTCTGCAAAATTGCGATAACAGCGTTTACAACCCCTGCTATTACAGCAAAATCAAGAATGAGGTTTATACTTTTCTTTTCATAGATTATTGTTGCACCGAGGAAAAGAAGAAGATAAGAGAGAAGGGCGATGATCCCTTCAAATCTTCCTGAGTTTCCGTAAAGCGACTGGATTTTAGACCACGAATCGAGAGTTGAAAGTATAGTTATTACAGCAAGACCTATTATCAAAAAGAAAGATTTGTTTTTAAGGATAGGAGTACGTGTTTTCCATACAGAAATTGCATACCATAATCCCGATGCAAAAGCACCACAGGCAAGAAATGCCATACCTATATAGTTACTCTTCTGTCCACTGAAAAGCCATACAGCACCACCGAGTACTATAAGTGCGATTGTTATGACTAAAAGTATTTTCTCAATCTTATATGTTGTAGACATTTTCATATTGAGGATAAAGTTCGATTTTTCGGTTGTTCCGAAAATCGTATTATGTTTTTTGGACATAAAATCCCTCCTGTTATAAAAATCTCCCCTGTTTAAAGAAACAGGGGAGTTATTGTTACTTGGCGTATTCTATAGCCCTGCTTTCACGGATAAGATGTACCTTTATCTGTCCGGGATAGTCCATTTCGGATTCAATTCTCTTTGCGATTTCTCTTGCAACGATAATCATCTTTTCATCGTTAACCTGTTCGGGAGAAATCATTATGCGAACTTCTCTACCTGCCTGGATAGCGAATGATTTTTCAACCCCTTCGTAAGAGGTACAGATTTCTTCGAGCTTCTGAAGACGCTTGATGTAGTTTTCATAGTTTTCGCTTCTTGCAGCAGGACGGGCAGCTGAGATAGCGTCTGCCGCCTGAACAAGAGCAGCGATAACTGTCTTACATTCAACGTCACCGTGGTGAGCTTCGATAGCGTGGATAACATCTGCACTTTCTTTATACTTACGGCAGACATCAACACCAATCTGAACATGTGAGCCTTCGATTTCAGAACTGAGGGCTTTTCCTATGTCATGTAAAAGACCTGCTCTTCTTGCTGTTGTCGGGTCAACGCCGAGTTCGGCAGCCATAACACCTGCAAGGTGTGCAACTTCGATTGAGTGGTCAAGAACATTCTGACGATAACTTGTTCTGTAACGGAGACGACCTATGAGTTTAACGAGTTCGTTATTGATGCCGTGAACGTTTGTTTCAAGAACAGCACGTTCACCTTCCTGCTTGATTTTATGTTCAACCTCACGGCGTGCCTTGTCAACCATTTCTTCAATGCGTGCCGGATGAATTCTTCCGTCGGCAATGAGTTTTTCAAGAGCAATTCTCGCAACTTCACGACGAACCTGGTCAAAGCAGGAGAGTGTGATTGCTTCGGGTGTGTCGTCGATGATGAGGTCAACTCCTGTGAGTGTTTCAAGAGTTCTTATGTTTCTGCCTTCACGGCCGATGATTCTTCCCTTCATTTCATCACTGGGAAGTGGAACAACAGAAACTGCTGTTTCTGATACCTGGTCTGCTGCAACCTTTGCGATAGCAAGTGATACAAGGCTTCTTGCACGATCTTCGCATTCTTCCTTAATCTGCTGTTCGTTGTTTGCTATTCTTACAGCTTTATCGTGAACAAGCTCGGTTTCAACCATTGAGAGAAGATGTTCTTTTGCCTGGTCCATAGTGAATTCAGAAATTCTTTCAAGAATTTCCATCTGGCTTTTCTTGATTTTTTCAGCTTCTTCGAGTTTTTCTTCCGAAAGCTTGTTTCTCTGAACAATGGCATCTTCTTTCTTTTCAAGCTGAGCCTGTTTTTTGTCAAGGTTTTCTTCTTTCTGCTGGATTCTTCTTTCCTGTCTTGAAATTTCACCACGGCGTTCCTTGATTTCCTTGTCGGCTTCCGAACGGAGCTTGTGAATTTCGTCTTTCGCTTCAACTAAAGCGACTTTCTTCTTTGTTTCGGCTTCCTTTTCAGCGTCACCAACTATGCGCTTTGCTTCTTTTTCTGCCGAACCCAATTCTGCTTCTGCCTTTTGTTTTCTGTATGCAATGCCCACATTGAAAAATATAATTCCTGCTATAACAGCACCTATAACAAATGCGGCGACAATGCATATAATGGCCTGGGTAGTCATTAAGCATTCTCCTTTATATAAAATTGAATTGAAAAAAATGGTAACAGTGCCTTATATTACAACTTTATATAAAGTACGAAAATCTGTCAAAAAAACTTGAAAAACTATCAGTAAACATCGTATCTTCGGATTGTAAACGATTCCTTAAAAAATAATAATAACGACAGTTTAAAAGTATACTGTTATCTATGTTCAAGGAAAAATCGTTCCTCAGAGCGACGAGTAAATTCTTCAGATGATAATAATATATATAAAGCCGACAAATCGGCACTTTCAAAGTATTGCAATCTGCAACAGGGCATAATTTGCAATACTATCTTATTTTATACTTTTTTAAAGGGGTTGTCAAGAAAAATTATGCAAATAAACGGAAAATGTTAAAAAACTATTTAAAATATATAAAAACTGCTTGACAAAGTTGTATGATACTATTATAATAAAGGTGCAATAATATCAAAATGCGTTGATGAGGAAGGCTGTTTTCATAGGTTTCGCCTTAAAGAGAGTTACATCATGGCTGAAAATGTAACGACGGACAGAATTCAGTTACCACCTCTGAGTGTGCACGAAAGTTTTACGTAAGTGCAACGGGTCGCTTCCGTTATAGAGCGTCAATGAGGAAAAGGGGATATTATGTCTCTTTTCGAACTTGGGTGGAACAGCGATTATCATCGCCCCTTGGCTAATAGTCAGGGGGCGTTTTATTTTTTAACAACAAGGGGGATTATCTATGACAAAAAGAAATTTCTGGGCAGATTTTTTCATTTCAGCAGCAGTATGTTTCGTTAATCTCATTATCTTCAGATTATTGTTTCTTCTGATGAGCGTAGTTCCTTATGTGGTTGTTTTTCTCATTATAGCAGCACTTCTTGCTGTTGAAGCAGTTGTTTTTACAAAAAGAACAGGCAGAACGGTTATGTTTTCTGTAACCTCGCTTATATACCAGTTCTTTTCATCTTTAACACTTGTTATCTATTCTTATTGTCTTTTTGACGGTATTATTTCGGCCGAGGCTGATTCGGCTTTTGCTACCATTATGCAGCTTTTCGGTGGACTTTTTGCTGCTTTCGGTGTTATGATTATGGCGATACTCACAGTTATCTCCTGCATTGCGGTTTTTTTAGTTACAATAATTTCATCACTCATAACAAAGGCTGTTATTAATAAAAAGACAAAATCTTCAGGCGTTCCTCAGATTGAAACAACAGGGGAGGCGCTGTAATGAAAAAATACGGAAAAGATATTTTATTCTGTGGATTGTTATGTTTAGGCTCATATGTAATTCCACTTCTTATGGGCTGGCTTGTTGAGGCGATAACGGGAAGTTCGGATATCGGTGGAAATGTTATGTGTATACTTCTTGCCGTTTTTGGTGTTTTCTCTGTTGTTTTCTCTGTTTTCAAGGGGAAGAATTTTCTTATCTACCCTGTGGTAAATCTGGTTGCTACATTTTTTATGGCAGTTATGGGAGGAATAAGCGTTGTAACAGACCTCGGCAATACAGAAGTAGTCACCGACGGGACAGACCTTGAAACAATTCTTTCGATAGTTTCATCGGCTTTTTCTTCAGGACTTATAGTTATTCTCACAATAGCTGCCGTTGTGTTTGCAACCGTTGCTTTTTTACAGACTTTCCTTATGTCCTTTATAGCTAAACGTCTTTATGATAAAATGAATGGCAGAACTTCTGAACAGATGGAGGGGTAAGAATGAAAAAACACGGCAAGGATATTTTTTTCTGCGCGATAGTTGCATTAGGTTCGTTTTTTGTTCCACTTCTGATTAGTTTTATCTTTATGGCTATAACAGACAACGAAGATATAGGAAGCATTATTTTCATATCACTTCTTTCGGTATGTGGAATTATAGCACCTATATTCTGCGTATGCATGAAAAAACATTATCTCATTTATCCTGCTGTCAATGCAATTTGTTTTTCAATTATATCAATAAGCATATCGATAAGCATTGTAGCACAATTTGCTCCCTATACTGTATGGCAGGATGGAAATGAGTATGAAACAGTTCTTTCGATATTTTTAGTTCCTCTCGCTATTGGGCTTATGGTTTTTCTTGTGGGAATTGCCGTTGTGACTTCAATAATCCTGTCGCTCGGAACATTACTCATATCCTATATATCAAAACTTATCTACGATAAAAAACATAAAAATGTTGAAACTATAAACAATACGGAGATTACAGAAAATGAAGGAACATAAAAAAGATATCCTTGTCTGTATGGGGGCTTCGGCTGCGACTACCATTATTGCGCTTGTAATCATAACATTGTTTTATGACCATGATTATGGTGAAATCGCAAATAAGATAGTTCCTGTGATATATATTGTTTTACAGATGATAACATCTTTTGTTATGACGATGAAAACAAAAAAGTCGATGCTCTGCCCTTTATCACAGCTTGTTTTCACAACTCTTTTAGGGATAACAGCACCGATACTTTTAATCGCTATCGGAAGTTTAGCAAGCAGGTTTGACATACGCTTTCTGAAAGACCTTTTTGCTATGTTTTTCGGGCCTGCCATTTTCTCGGGATTTGTTGCTGTTGTGTATATGATAGAATATGCTGTTGTTACGACGACATCATTTGTATTTTCGACAATAACTGCCCTGCTTACAGGTGGATTAATTAAAATAAGTGAAAAAAATTCTGAAAGGAAGATTTAATATGGTTAAATTAACACTCAAAGACGGCTCCGTCAAGGAAGTTGAAAACGGACTTACCTATGCCGAAATCATCAAGGGAATAGGAATGGGTCTTTATAAGGCTGCTTGTTGCGTTAAAATCAACGGACAGGTAAAGGACCTTCGTGACATCGCCGACACAGACGGAATGTTTGAAGTCTGCACATTCGACTCTAACGATGGTAAGCTCGCTTTCCGTCATACAGCATCACACCTTCTTGCCGAAGCTGTAAAGAGCCTTTATCCCGAAGCGAAACTCGCTCGTGGACCTGCTACTGATAGTGGCTTCTACTATGACTTTGAAGTTGCAAAGCCCTTCACACCCGATGACCTTGACAAAATCGAGGCTGAAATGAAGCGCCTTGCAAAGCTTTCTGAAGATGTTGAAAGATTTGAACTTTCTACCGAAGAAGCAATAAAGCTCATGGAAGAAAAGGGCGAAATCTATAAGGTTGAACTTATCAAGAAGCACGACGACCTCGGCGAAAAGCTCACATTCTACCGTCAGGGCGAATTTGTTGACCTCTGCGCAGGGCCTCACATTATGAACACAGGCGTTATCAAGGCAGTAAAACTCACACAGTGCACAGGCGCTTACTGGGGCAAGGCAGAAGACGGCAAACAGCTTTCCCGTGTTTACGGAACAGCTTTCCCCAAGGCTTCTGAACTTGAAGAATTCCTCAAAGCTCAGGAAGAAGCAAAGCTCCGTGACCATAACAAGCTCGGAAGAGAACTTGAATATTTCACAACTGTTGACTATATCGGACAGGGACTTCCCATTATGCTCCCTAAGGGCGCAAGAGTTATCCAGCTTTTACAGCGTTGGGTTGAACACGTAGAACAGGCACACGGATGTCTCTTAACAAAACCACCCCTTATGGCGAAAAGAGACCTTTATAAGATTTCGGGACACTGGGATCACTACCGTGACGGAATGTTCATTATGGGCGATGCCGAAGATGAATCAAAGGAATGTTTCGCTCTCCGTCCTATGACTTGTCCTTTCCAGTATCAAGTTTTCTTAAACAGACAGCGTTCTTATCGTGACCTTCCCATGCGTCTTACTGAAACATCAACACTTTTCAGAAATGAAGACAGTGGTGAAATGCACGGCCTTATCCGTGTCCGTCAGTTCACTATCTCAGAAGGACACTACATTCTCCGTCCCGAACAGCTTGAAGAAGAATTTGCACAGTGCCTCGAACTCGCAAAATATTTCCTCGATAAAGTAGGACTTTTGGGCGACTGCACATTCCGTTTCTCACAGTGGGATCCTGCTAACCCCAAGAATAAATACGAAGGAACAGCAGAACAATGGGAAGAAGCACAGGCTACTATGAAGAAAATTCTCGATAACCTCGGCGTTGAATACGATATCGGAATTGACGAAGCTGCTTTCTATGGTCCTAAGCTCGATATTCAGTATAAGAATGTTTACGGAAAAGAAGATACACTCGTAACAATCCAGATAGATATGCTTCTTGCAAAGAAATTCGGTATGGAATATATCGATGTTGACGGACAGAAGAAAAACCCCTATATCATCCACAGAACATCACTCGGATGCTTTGAAAGAACTCTTGCTTATATGATTGAACATTTCGCAGGTGCACTTCCTCTCTGGCTTTCACCCACACAGGTTATGATTATGCCTATTGCTGACAGACAGCTTGATTTTGCTTATGATGTTAAGAAAAAGCTCGAAGCAGAGGGTATCCGCGTTGAAGTTGACGACAGAAGCGAAAAGATAGGCTATAAAATCCGTTCAGCACAGCTCGAAAAAATCCCCTATATGCTCGTTATCGGGGATAAGGAAATGGAAGCGGGAACAGTTTCTCTCCGTTCGAGAAAAGATGGCGATATGGGTGCTATGCCCGTTGCTGATGTTGTCAATAAGATTTCTGTTGAAAATAAGGAAAGAGTTTAATCCCTTATATATATAATGTATATAAACGACATAACGGGTAAAAACCCTTAAATACGACGCTTATCTTTGTAACCCTTTTGTAACTTTTATCGTTAAAATCTCGGTTTTTACCCTGTTTTTGTTGAAATTTAGTTAGTTTTGATAATGAAAACGATTAAACTTTATGCAGTATGCACATTGACACCTGCAATCGAAAAATGCTAAACTAATAGCGTAATATACGGGGTGATATGCGCCGTGTGTTAGATAAAACAAAAAAACAACAAAACAAAGGAGGACTTTTTTCATGAACATGAAAAAGACACTTGCTGGTCTTATGGCTGGCGTAGTAGCTATCTCAGCTATGGCTACAGTAGCAGTTTCTGCTAAGGCTCAGGAAGCTAAGGATGTAACTTGGTCAACAATGGAAGAAAAGAAGACAAACGCTGAAACAATCGTTTACGTAACACTTCCTGCTGGTTCTTCAGCAGCTGCTTATGAAAAGGGTGATTTCATCACACTCGTTGGTTACGATGCTACTGGTGCAGCTTCTACAACAGTTGGTACAGGTATCGAAATCAAGGAAGTTACAAAGATCACACTTCGTAAGGCTGGTAACACATCAGTAATCGACGAAGACGTTGCAGTTTACTACAACCTCAACGAAGATGATTCTACAAACGTTACTACAAAGAATGCTCTTCAGCTCATCACAGACTGTCCTGACGCTGAAGCTGACGTTGAACTTGCTATCAAGGTAGAAGTTCTCGGTGGTGCTGACGTTAAGAAGAACTCAGTTTTAGGTTCTAAGGACACAGCTATCGCTTATGATGCTCAGAAGGCTGTATCATGCACAAACGTTAAGAAGGACGCTTCAAATGGTAAGGAAGGTATCCTCCTCAACCACACAGAAAACGGTTGGGTAACAGACTTTGACAATGATGACGAAGTTGGTGTTGGCGACGCTAAGGCTGAAAGAAAAGATACAGTTTATGTAAGAAGCCTTGATACAGCTATCGCTTCTAAGTTCCCCAACGCTGAACCTGTAGAAGAAATCGCTGACCTTCTTAAGGACTCAAAGGGCGCTACAATCGAATTCATCTTCGATAAGGCTGCTATCGATGAATCAGTTTCAGACAAGACATTCGCTGACTGGGTTGACAGATATGACTGGAATGCTGACGAAATGAAGTCTGCTATCTCACTCAGAATCAACAACTCAAACGTTCTTTCAGTTGACATGATGGAATTTGACAAGACAAACTTCTCAGCTGTTTACTCATGGGATGAAGTTATGGCTAAGTTCCAGGTTGGTTCAGTAGCTGGTCTCGTTTACCAGATGGGCTTCAAGATCAACAACGACAAGCTCCCTGCTCAGAAGGATGCTTCAGACAAGGTTATCGACCTCAAGCTCAACGCTATCAGAGTTGTAATTCCTGAAATGGCTGAAACAAACGACGACACAATGGTAGAAGACTTCGCTGCTGGCGAATCAGCTACAGTTGTTGAAGACACACTTCCTGCAGCTACAGACGCTCCTGCAGCTACAGACGCTCCTGCAACAACAGACGCTGCTGCTAACCCTGAAACAGGTAACTCAGCAGTTGCTCTCCTCGCTATCCCTGCTGCACTCGCTGCTGCTGCAATCGTAGCTAAGAAGAGAGGCTAATTCTTAAGTTCATAACTTAAGTTCACATCAAGCATTATTCGCCGACCAGAAATGGTCGGCGATTTTGTTTTATTCTGTAAAATATGTTATAGCTATTGCAAATACTTGAAATCTGTGATAAAATAATAGGGGTATAATTTTATCGAAAGGATGAAAAAAATGAAAAAAGGCTTTTCAAATCATATTTCAAAAATTCTTGTGGCTTCTTTCTTTGTCGGCTCGGTTGCATTGAGCTCGCTTAACATTGATGTTTTCGCTGCAAGAAAATACACAGAAACATATGACCTTAACGAAGATGTTTCATATACATATAAAGATGTCAATTACGATGGCGAATATGACACTCTTATCATTGAGGGCGATGGTCCTATGCCTACATTTCAGAATATCGATGCGCCCTGGTATGTTGAAAGACATAACATCATTGATGTTATAATCGAAGATGGGATTAAGTCGGTAAGTGATAATGCATTCTATATGTTTGATATGCTCGAAGCAGTTTCGCTTCCCGATAGCGTGAGATATATCGGTGAGGGCGCTTTCTATAAGTGTGTAAAGCTTCAGGAAATCCGTATTCCCGGTAATGTTACCGTTATCAAAGGAAATTCATTCAGTGGATGTTATGAACTCGAAAGCATTACTATTCCCGAAGATGTAACAGAAATCGAAAACAGTGCTTTCAGCTATTGCCTTAAACTTAAAAGAGTTACTTTTGCAGGCGATGATGTCGAAGTAATCGGCTCTGCTGCATTTTTCGGATGTTCAAAGCTCGAAGAAATTAAAATCCCCAATGGTGTTGAAAGAATTAAAGAAAACGCTTTTAATGGATGTAAGGAGCTCACAAAGATTACAATTCCAAAAAGCGTTGAAAGAATAGATACAAAGGCGTTTTCAAACTGTACAGCGCTCAGGGCTGTTGAATTCGACTGCAGAACAGTGCTCGAATATGATGAAGAATGGGATTTTAATGAAAAATATTTCATTTTAGACCATAACTATAAAAATGGCGTCTGCACAGTTTGTGGCGAAGACGAAGATGAAGATGATGATGACTCTGATGACAATTCAGAATATGTTGACTGGGAATATATAATCGAAAACACAGAGAATACATTCGGAACAACAACATATGATACAAAATTAAGTTCAAAAGATACTACTGTTCCTTATGATGTTTTCGATACTCTTAAAGGAAAGAAAGCAGTTCTCAATATCAAGGTCAACGATATTTTCTCATGGTCGATAAAGAGTGGGGATATCAAAACTCCTAAAAAGCTCGACCTTGGCGTTAAACTTGCTGATAAATCAATTCCTCTGGCTGTAATGAGCGAATATACAAAGGATTATAATTATAAGGAACTTGAACTCAGTGGAAGTGGAGATTTCGGTCTTAAAGCGCAGCTCACTATTGATGTCGGAACTATAAACAACGGAAATAAGGTTGACCTTTATTATTACGATCCTGATGATGCTGATTCACTTGAATTCATTGCAAGTTCAAAGGTAGAAAACGGAAAGGTTACACTTCCTTTCACTCATGCGTCAAGATACGTTATTGATATGTATAAAGAAAAAGCAAACGACGATGAAGATGACGATGATGACGATAATTCTTTCGGATTTGACGATTTTGCAGCAGGTGAAAGCTTAACTGTAACAGAAATTATTCTTTAAATAAAAAATCCTCCTGTTTTTAGCAGGAGGATTTTTTGTTTATCTGATTTAAGTATAAATAAAAAGCTCTCGGATTTCTCCGAGAGCTTTTTGGTTTATGAAATTCTGTGAATTATTCGTAGAGCTTAGCAAGTCTGCAGAGGTAGTCGTATCTATCCTTAGCATTTGCAGCAGCCTTAGCGAAGAGTTCCTTAGATCTTTCAGGATTTTCACGAGCAAGTCTGTTGTAACGAACTTCGCCCATGATGAAGTCATTGTAATCTCCTGTAGGAGCCTTAGAATCGAGGATGAAAGGATTCTTTCCTTCAGCCTTGAGAGTAGGATTGTATCTGAAGAGGTGCCAGTAGCCAGCTTCAACAGCCTTCTTTTCTTCTGTCATTGCGATTGACATACCACCCTTGATACCGTGGTTGATACAAGGAGCGTAACCGATGATGAGTGAAGGTCCGGGATAAGCTTCAGCTTCTGTGATTGCCTTAATACACTGGTTCATATCAGCACCCATAGCGATGTGTGCTACATATACATAACCATAGCTCATTGCGATACCAGCGAGGTCCTTCTTCTTAACTTCCTTACCGGCAGCAGCAAACTGTGCGATAGCACCAGTAGGAGTTGACTTAGATGACTGTCCACCTGTATTTGAGTAAACTTCTGTATCGAATACGAATACATTTACATCTTCGCCTGATGCGAGAACGTGGTCAACACCACCGAAACCGATGTCGTAAGCCCAACCGTCTCCACCGAA
>JAZNQY010000140.1:0-26580 GCA_045590375.1 Oscillospiraceae bacterium
GCACCCTTTCTGGTCCAGTCGGTACCAAGACCGATATTGACATCGTTCAGCTTCTTGATCATGTCAGTGCGAAGATCCAGTGCGTACTTGACAACATAGTCTGCACGGTCCTTGGTCTCGGTCGTGCTCTTGACATTGTCCAAGGAGTCCATGAAGATGATCTTGAAGTCACTCTTCTTATTTTCGTTGATAATCGAAACAAATTCGCTGAGTTCGTATCTTAAACCATATTTAAGGAATGTTTCGGAATATTTTTCGATGTTGTCGGGGTCTTCGTATCTTACTTCAAAATAAGATGTCTTCCACCAGGGCGATTCAGCAAGGATATATCCTTTTGTTCCCGAAATGATAAGCTGACCTTCGGATTTTACACCGAGTCCGCAGGTTGATGTTGCCATTCCGCTTTTATATCTGAAATAAGCCTTTGTGAAAATATCTATTCCCTTTTCGTTCTTTATCGAATCAAAACGGACTTCTTCATAATCTGTTCCGAAAAGCTTTATTATGGGAAGAAGTGTGTAACTTGCAAGTTCTGTAAAGCTTCCACCATATTCTGTATCGGTAAGTTCACGGCTTTTGGGATTTTCAAGCTTTGTAAAACAAGCCTCTATGTTTCTTACTGTTCCTATCTTTCCACTGCATGCCATACTTATAAGTTTATTGAATCCGGGACAGAATGCTGTTTTTATGCCTTCCATAATAACGAGATTATGTTCTTCGGCAAAATCATAGAGTTCTTCTGTTTCTCTCTTTGTAAGAGTAATCGGCTTTTCACAGAGAACATGTTTTCCTGCTTTCATTGCCCTCATAGCATAGTCATAATGAAACTGATGGGGTGTTGCTATATAAACGCAGTCAACGCAGGAAAGGAATTCGTCAAAACCATTTTCTTCGCTGTATGAGTTAAGGTCCCATTTTTCAGCAAAAGCATCTGCACTTGTTTTTTTAGGGTTATAGACACTTGTAACCGAAATACCACTTACAAGATGTGATTCGGGGATAAATCTTGAAGCAATTCTGCCTGTTCCTATAATACCCATACGCAGAATCGGGTGTGAACTGTTTCTGAGTTCTGTGCTTGATATATCCTTTGTTCTTTCGAGATAAACAACTTCGCAGAATTCGTTTAAATAATCGAATTTGCCTGTCCAGTCCGAGCCTACTGTGAATATGTCTACATTGTATTTCTTTATATCACGGAATTTCTGCCCCTGAACTTCTTCAACTATAATTTCATCGGCAAATCCCGATTTTTTTACATTTTCAATTCTTGTTACCAGCGAGTCAACAACATTGAGTTTTCCTCTCGAACGGTCAAACTCTTCTGATGTAACGCCGACAATAAGATAATCCCCAAGTGCTTTCGCCCTCTGAAGAAGTTTATAATGTCCTTCATGGAACAAGTCAAATGTTCCGTATGTAATAACTTTTTTCACATCGTCACCCCGATTTCAGTCTGTGATAATTTAAAACCAATCCTCTGCTTTGGGTTGCTCGCCTGCTTTGTAATAATCCCATTTCCGTGTTTGTGAAAGCAATCCTGATACAGGGTTTATCAATCCACCTCTTATTTTGTAATAATTACATACATTACAGAGTTTATACGGTTTGGTGAGGCGAGGCATAATATCAGAGGGCTTCAGATTCTCATCAAAAATATCTATGATTCCCTCTTCGTATTCATAATTTGTACCAAATGTTTCATTAAATTTTTTCATAGAATGAAAATGCCCACAAGCTGAAAGACCACCTCTATAAAATGTATAACAATAACAAAGGTTTTCGATAGTTTGATAAGGAAACTCTTTTTCCTCACAAAAAACAGGAGAGAAAGCATTTACGTATGCGACTACTCTTGTATTTTTTATGTGCTTTGATTGTAAATAATCAAAAATTCCTTCCATTTTATCAGTCATTATCGGATATGCAGACATAATTATTTCAACATTATAATCCTTAATTATCTGTAATAACTCATCGCTCATAGATTTTATAAGTAATCCATTTGTGTAAATGACAATTTTAGTTATCGGGTATACACAATGCAAAAATTTTATACATTCCCCGATATCATCCTGTAACAACGGTTCTCCTCCCACAAATTGAAATACCTCAATATGATGTATAATTTGTTTGAGTCTCAATACATATTTTTTAAAATCTTCAAAAGTATCTATGGTATCATCTTTGTGTATCGGTGAACAAACATTACAACGCTTACAGTTAAGATTACATTTTAATGTTGAAGCATAATTCATTCTGATATAATTGAAATCCTGTATCTTTATAAACGCATTTTTGATATTCAGTTCAGACTGCATATCATAAATATTAACGCTCGCAATAAGTATATCTTCTTCAGGAATTCCAAGACCATTCAGTTCAAAAAACATACTCTTACCCAACAAATATCCATGTCGCATAGGAATAACTACTTTATCAACTTCTTTGTTTTTTATAAGTTCAGTGCATTTAAACGGAGAATATATCGTTATGCCATCACATATTGTATTCCATTTATTGCAATCATTATCTGTAAAACCAATAATTTCTGCATCAGGCATTCTTTTTTCCATTAAACGTTTAAGTTCTTTTCCGTGATTTCCGGCAGTTTTAATAATTATTTTCATAATAATCCTCCTTATATTATCGATCATATTGCTTTCAAATAACAATACTCAATCTATATATCGGCAGAAAAAGTTTTTTCTTTAGAAAATAATACACATTTATATAATATTTTATTGTTGAAATTATATTTTCCGGATGATATAATCAATTCAGGGTGGTGTATATATGAAACTGAAGCTCGCATTATCGGCATTTTTAAAACTTCTCATGGGATTTGTTATGATACTTCTTCTCATTTTTCTTCCTGCAGGAGATATAAAATTCTTCGGTGGATGGCTTTTTGTCATACTCCTTTTTGTTCCTGCAAGCATTATGGGAATTGTTCTTATGATAAAAAATCCTGAACTTTTAAAAAAGCGTCTTAATTCAAAGGAAAAAGAAAACGAACAGAAATTTGTCGTTATATTAAGCCTTTTTATGTTTATAGCAGGCTTTGTTGTAGCAGGGCTTGACTATCGTTTTTCATGGCTTGTGCTTCCGAAATGGATAACAATAGTAGCTTCGGTTGTTTTTCTTCTCTCTTATATCCTTTATGCAGAGGTTATGCGCGAAAACACATATCTTTCGAGAACTGTTGAAGTTCAGGAAAACCAGAAGGTTATAGACACAGGTCTTTATGGCATTGTAAGACACCCTATGTATCTCGCGACAATACTTATGTTTTTATCCGTTCCCCTGATTTTAGGCTCGCTCTTTTCGTTCTTTATTTTCCTTATCTATCCCATAACCATCGCTTTGAGGATAAAAAACGAAGAAAAAGTGCTTACAGAGGGGCTTTCGGGCTATAAGGAATACAAAGAAAAGGTTAAATACAGAATTTTCCCTTTTATATGGTAAACTTTTTTTGAATACTATTGATTTTGATATTAAAATCGGGTATACTTGAATTTGTATTGGTATTAACACACTTTTTTCTCGGAGGAATATATATGGCAGATTTTTTCGCAAAAGAAATCGATTACAAAGGTGAAAGATGCGTTGAACTCTCGGCAGGAAACTTCTACGCACTCATCTGCCCTGCTATGGGTGCAAACGTTTTAAGACTAAGGGATAACAAGAGAGGAATGGAAATTTTCCGTTTTGATGAAAATGAACCTATGGAAACTTACAAGAACTCACCCGAAGTTTACGGTTTCCCTACACTCTACTTTCCTAACAGACTCAGCCACGGAAAACTCAAGACTTCAGACGGAGAATACGAACTTCCCTGTAACGAAGAATTTCCTTTCTTCAACTGTCTTCACGGCTTTTTACACAAGAGAGAGTATAATCTTGTAAGACTTTCAACAGAAGGCGATATCGCTGCTGCCAAGTTTGAATATATCTATGATGACAATGATGAAATGTTCCAGTATTTTCCCCTTCCTTTCAGACTTGAAATCGTTTACACATTAGGCGTCAAGGGGCTTGAACAGTTCTACACAATATTTAATATGTCAGATAAGATGCTTCCTTTCGGAGTAGGTTCACACACAGCAATCAAAGCTCCCTTTGTTGACGGTGGTTCACCCGACAACATAAGAATTTATGCACCAATAGGAAAACGCATTGAAATCACAAGAAGATGTATCCCCACAGGAAGAATGCTTCCTCTCGGCGACCACGACAAGAGATATCTTTCGGGTGATGTAAACCCTGCAACAGAATTTATCGACAACGAATTCTATACAGCAGAATACGGCGACCTCGACGGATTACAGTTCCATGGTCTTATAATCGAAGATACAGAGAGTGGAAAGTCAATCTGTTATGAAACAGGCGAAGAATATCCTTTCTGGATTTTCTGGAACAACAGAGGAAACAAGGGATTTTTCTGCCCCGAACCTATGTCATGGATGATTGACGCTCCTAATATGGAACTTCCCGATGAAGTTACAGGATACAGAGAAATCGAACCCAAGAATTTTGTTACAGCTTATCAGAGAATTTTCACAAAAGGCTAAATCTTTTTGAAAAAGGTGGTTTTATAGATGGCAGTTCAGGATATAAAGGTTGTAAACCCCAAGGCAAAGACTGTAAAGAATATAATAATAGGCGTTATTATAGCGCTTGTGGCGATTATCATTCTTTCAAACTCGTTCACAACAGTAAGAGCAGGACATTCGGGAGTTATAGTTACTTTCGGAGAGGTTTCTGAAAGAGTTTTGTCAGAAGGACTTCATTTCAAGATTCCCTTTGCACAGAACATAGTTCTCGTTGATAACAGAGTTCAGAAGGCAGAATCAAACTGTTCTGCTGCTTCAAAGGACTTACAGACAGTCACATCAACTGTTGCCGTAAACTATAAGGTGCTTAATTCATATTCAGCAAGTGTTTACAAGAATATCGGTCTTGACTATGAAGCGATAATCATAAACCCTGCTATTCAGGAATGTGTTAAGGCTGTTACTGCTAAATTCACAGCAGAAGAACTCATCACAAACCGTCAGGCAATAGGCGATCAGATGATGGAACTTCTCAAGGAAAAAGTAAGCGCTTACGGAATTGAAATTCAGATTTTCAACATAACAACATTCGATTTCACAGCAGAATACAACGCTGCTATCGAAGCAAAGCAGACAGCACAGCAGAATGCTCTTAAAGCAGAGCAGGACCTTCAGAGAATAAAGGTTGAAGCTGAACAGAAAATCGTTCAGGCACAGGCTGAGGCTGAGGCTTATAAGCTCAAATCTCAGGAACTCACACCCGAAATCCTTATGAGTAAATACATAGAAAAATGGGATGGTAAGCTCCCGACGGTAGTTTCAGGCGATAGTGGAACAATGATGCTTGACCTTTCTAAACTTCTTGAAGAAGCAGAAAAGAATAAGGCTCAGACACCCACATATACATTTGAAACAGAAGAAGATACGACAACTGAAGAATAAAACAAAACTCCTCCACAGACGTGGGGGAGTTTTTATGTGTAGTTATACAGATAACGTGAAAAGATTGTGCTTTTTTCTATAACAAAGCAAAAAAGATTGCACTTAGTTCAAGGAAACACGACGACGCCGTACTGGTGTACTGCCAGGAGTGTTGACAACGAAATAAGTGCAAGATTTTTTGTTTTTAGTTTGCCTCGTCGATCATTCGCATAAGCTCCTCAACCGTTTTGTTTGTGCTCTTCTTCGGAGGAGGTGCTATGGTTTCTTCGGGGATTGCTGCATTCACGGGGATTGTTATATCAACGGGATTTTCAACAGCAGGAGGAGGAACAACCTCTTCTTCCTTCTGATAAACACTGAAAGGTGATGAAACAGGCTCACTGAGTTTAGGAATTTCATAGCTCTGCTGTCTTTCAGGTTTAACAGTTTCTTCTGCAGGAGCGTAATTCATCGAACTGTTGATACTTCTCTGTGAAGCTTCAACAGAAGCGAGTAAATCATCTGCTGTGAAATTGCTTGTGGGTCTTGTCTGAGTTGTTCTTGTTGCACGCTTTCTGAAGCTCGGAATTTCAGATGCAGAATCATTTCTGACACTTCTTCTGAAATCTTCCGTTGTTGCTGTGGGTGCAGGATTTTTATGATACTGACCTGCGCCGTCGTTATCAACATAAGCTTTATTTACAGGTCTTTCAACAGGTTCGGGATTTGTAAACGGAGTTTCAATCTTTTCTTCAACAGTTTCTACCGATGATGCCTGAGCGAAATCCGTAACTACGGGTGCAGGAGTTTCTTCTACAACAGGCTGTTCTGCAACGGGCTTTTTCTTTATGTCGAAATTGAAGATATAATCATCGTCATCTTCATCGGCATACATAAAGCTGTCGTCGTCATCATCGTCGTCATCCTTATCGTTGGCGTATTCGTAATCGCTCTTTATTCTGACGATTCTTATAATCTGGAAAACAATGAGAAGAACGCAGGGAATGATAACTACTGTTAAAAGTCCCATTGTTGATGTTGCGAAACTGATAACAGCGCCGAGAACTTCGTCATAAGTCTTACACTGACCGAGTATATTTTCTTTAGGAAGTTTTATCGTTTCTGTGGGTGCGTTTGCGTCACCACGAAGAGTATAGTAAACTTTTCCCGTATCGTCCGTTTCAACGCCCTGAATACGAAGAACGCCTGTTATCTGTTCGTTGTCAGCACCTGCTGTTCTGAAAAGAACAACATCGCCAGTTTTGAGAAAACTCAAATTATCGCTGCTTGCGAAAACTGCTGACCCTGCAGGAATGTTAGGTTCCATATTAGTAGCTTCTGTAACATAAATCATCTTTCCGAAAATATTCGGTGCTGAGCCTGTTTTTGAGAAAAGGAAATAGCAACAGAGCATAGATATGATAAGCAGTGCGCACACTACTATGATGATAATTTCTACTATAGTAAGCGGATTGCGACGCTTTTCTTCGTCAAATCCGTGTAAAGCCTTAGCCATAATTGTTCCTCCCTGGATAAAAAAGATGATACAATAATACATATAACATTATACCACACATATCCCCCAATGTAAACACCTATCGACAAATATTTTAACCCCTCGTTATTGACATTAAAGGTTTCTGAGTGTATAATAATGTAGTGTCAGAACGCTGGTATAGCACAGCTGGTAGTGCAGCTCATTCGTAATGCCGAGCCGTTGACTGCTCACCGTGTGAGATGAAAGGAAACGGCGAGGGATAGAAATAAGGAGTATTCCGACAGCGAACAGCAGAGGAAGACGACTATTTTTCTATCAGTGGCAGGTCGCAGGGACCTGCGACAAAAAATAACTAATTTAATAAAAATGCTTGTGTAGCACAGCTGGTAGTGCAGCTCATTCGTAATGAGCAGGTCGCAGGTTCGAATCCCGTCACAAGCTCCAGTCGGAAAATCCGACAGGCATAAAGCCCGGTTATGCACCGGGTTTTTTCTTTTTAAGGTTATCTGAAAAACATACAAAAATATAGTAACTGCTTGTCTGAAATGACAAATTACAAAATTTCATCTGACATTTTACTATATTTATCCGTATTAATTAATAGAAACGCAAAAAGTGAGGTGAAGCTTTATGACAGCAATAGGCGATGATAGCGCCAGAGAACAATTTGAAAAGCTTTATTACAAATACAACAGAATAATGTATAAGGTTGCGATGGATATTCTTCATAGTCACGAACTTGCAGAGGACGCACTTTCAACAGCTTTTCTGAATATATCAAGAAACTTTTCTAATATATCATCCTTCCCTTCGGAAAAGATAAAAAACTACTGCGTTATTGTAAACAGAAATGCAGCGACAGATATTCTCAGAAAAGAAAAAAGATTTATTGCAGACCATGATGCCGAGTATACAGAAATTGCAGATGTAGAAAACATCGAAACGATTTCAGATTATAACCTGCTGAAAAAAGCCATATCCTCTCTTTCTGAAAAGGAACAGGAAATACTTTATCTTCGTTGTATTATGAATATGAGCTTTCGTGAAATCGGCAATATTCTCAACATAAAAGAGGGTACTGCAAGACAGAGAATGTCTGAGGCAAGAAACAGCCTTATGAAAAAAATCAAAGGAGAAGATTATGTTTAAAGATAATGAAACAATGATTAAAGCCCTTGGCGATGTATATTCAGACAAGACAGAAGAATATCTGAACAGTCTTTCTGATGATGGTTATGAATATTCAGAAAAATACAATCGTAAAATCAGAAAGATTATAAAGACGAAACGCAAACCACACTCTGCATTTATGAGCAACGCTTTAAAGTACGGAGTCTGTGCGACAGCGTCAATTATAGTCTTTACAGCCTCTGTCATCACTGTATCGGCATTCCGTGAACCTATACATGATTTTATAGTGAATATTTTTTCGGATAATTTAAAGGTAACAGCAAGTGATGTTGGGAATGCACCGACCGAGATAATCGAGCATTATGAAATAGGCAGTATTCCTGAAGGATTTGAGTTGGTTTTTCAGACATCTGAACATGAGCTTGCTTCAACAAGCTATAGAAATAACGACGATTATATCTATTTTGGTCAATATACAAAGGATTCATATAAAGATATTGATTTTGAAAGCTATGAATTTTATCTCGATGAAAACGATCAGGAATATATTATATCGGAATTCAAAGAAGGCGAGCTATGTGTTATCTGGGATAATGGAGATTATATTCTTCATATAAACAGTAATCTGACAAGAGAAGAAATACTTGAACTCTGCAAATCGGTAAGAGTAAAAGAGGAAAACTAATACTGAAAATAAAAAAATCCTTGTCTATAAAGACAAGGATTTTCTTTTTATCTCATAAACACAAGAAATAGTCTGTATCTTAAATTCGTCTTTCCGACAAACTCTCTTAAAGTATCATGTGCTTTTTCTATAAGTTTTGCGTCGTCCTCTGTGATTTCTCTGTCGGCATAAAGATATTCTTCATAGACAGAAATACACTCTGAATTTACAGAGAAATCATATTTTTCTGACCTTAAAAGTCTTTCTTTATATTCAGATAAAGTTTCGCCTTTATTTACAGAAAATCCGAGGAATTTAAGAAGTTTCATATTTTCTTTCATAAGAAAGATGAACTTTTCTTTCTGCCCCATTCGCCTGTATTTCATCTTTGAAATAACACGGCTTAAAACAAAGAATAAGCCTAAAAATCCTATAACGCAGATAACGGGAATTACTATAAATCTTACATCAAAACTCTTTTCTTCTGTGATAATTTCATCAGGGGTTGTTTCGCTATTCTGAGGAACGTCTTCTTTTGTAGGAGGGGGCATATTTATTCCCCCACCACTGCCTATTACCTTCCAGCCGTTGCCGACGGAATACCCCGGCGTTGCCTCAAACGCTATCCAGCCGACATTATCGAAATAAACCTCGGGCCAGGCGTGTGCGTTTTTGTTTAAGATAACAGTTCCATCGGGATTTTTGATAACAGCAGAATACCCCTGAACATATCTGCAAGGAACGCCCATTTCTCTTGCCATAAGAACGAAAGCTGTCGCGTAATGCATACAGTATCCCTCTTTAGACTCCAAAAGAAAATAATCGAGATAGCTTTTTCCGTCTGTAACATATTCGGGTAGGAGCGATGTTTCTGTGGTGTATTCAAAGTTGCTGAGATACTCACTTAAATTCATCATCATCTCATAACGGTCTGACGAATTCCCCTTTATCTCAGAAATTATCTTTGAAACCTCATCGGAAACGCCGTCGGTATCAAGATAATTTTCATAGATACTTTGTCGGTAAACTTTATAATCTTCATAAGAATATCCGCTTATACCCTCTCTTTTAAGATTTTTGTTCCATTCTTCTTCTGAAATTTCTTCTGCCTTATAAAGAAGCGAAATAAGTTCGGGGTTTGCAGAATTTAAAATATAGTAGGAAACATAGTATCTGTCGCCGTAACTTAGTCTTTTATCAGAAATTATACTGCTGTTTTTACCTTTAAACGAGGGGTTTCCTTTTATATAAGGTTCGACAAGCATTTTTGAGGGTGCAAAGATATATTTTGTATTGTAAAGTCGGTTTTCATAAGAAAGGGTTACTTTTCTCATATAATCATACTGATGTTTTTCATCGTATTTTCTGATAGCAGATGTTGTTTCTAAAGTGTCAAGCATTTTATCATCGCTTTTCTTCTTTGTGTCAAAAATCCACTTTCTGCCGTCAAACTTTTCTGAAACAAGACCTGTCAGCCTTAAATTCTTAGCGCCCGAATTATCCGAAGAAACGAAAAGAACTTCTTCGTTATTATCCTTTAAATTACCTGAAAAACCACCATTTTCAGAAAACCCTATGTTGCCGTATTCTTCACGTGGGTGTGTTATAAATCCCGAAAATCTGTTTACTATAACGACTGCTTTATTATAGATATCCTTTGCAAACTGCCAGTCATAAGGCTTATTTGAAACGGGAATAAAATAAATTGCCACACAAAGAATTATCAGCATAGGCGAAATTCTCGCTATATGTTCTTTGAGAGAAAATTTTCCTTCTTTTTTCCATCTATGCTGAACTTCTTCTGCTATATGAATTAAAATCACAAAGCAGATAAGGGTGAATAAAATCTTTGTTATTTCCCACTTCAAAATCATTGCAGAAACCAGATAAGCAAAAAGTGAAAGCGAGATAATCCTTTTTATCCACAAGGTTTTCTGCGATAGTATTCCTATTATAAATCCTATCGTCGACAGAAGAATCACATAGAAAAGATAGCCATATTCCGTTATTAAAAACTCTCTTTGTTCGGGCTTTGAAACAAGTGCTGTTACAATTACAAAAACGGTAACAACGCCTATATTTATAAGCCTTGATTTCTTTCCTGTGTTTTTGAGAATTATTATCCACAAAGAAAAAATAACGCTTATAATATACCCCGTTATGTTCTGTGGGATGTTAAGATTTCCACCAAAAAGCATAAGTAAAATGAAAGACAACGGAATAATACTTATTATGTCATATAAAAAAATCATAAGTTTGTCCCCTCCGTCAAATCGGCAGAAGGAGAAATTCCTACAAGCCTTATTCCTTTGTATTCCGATAAATCGGGGAGCTTTTCGTTGTCATCGGTTATAAAGCAGATGACTGCTGAGGCTTCGTTTTCAGAGAAAGTTCTGATTATTTTTTCTGTATCACTGTTCCAAGAAGAGAGAACAAAAAATACCATTGAACTTCTTAAAATATCATAATTTTCGCATATTTCTTCAAGAAGGAGTAAGTGTCTGCTTCTTTTATCGAAAGATATGGCAGATATATTTTCATAGAATTCATCAAAATGAAAACTGTCTTCTATCGGAACTCTCACAAGCCCCTGCTGATAATGATATTCAGATGCGTGAATATTATTTCTGCTGAAATAATAAGAGATAGCAAGGGTAGTTTCAAGTATTTTATTTTCTGTCGGGATGAATTCTTCTCTGTTTTCATCCTTTCTGAAAGTATCTGTTATTATAGCGATTTCGTTATGCGAAACACCCGTATATTCTCTTGTCATAAGGGTGTTTATTCTTGCCGACTGACTCCAGTTTATAAATCTTCTGTCGTCGCCCATAACATATTCACGGCTTAAAACATCGGGCTCTGTCTTTTTATCAAAAGCATCAGAAACAGCCTCTGAAAGTTCGATTTCACCTATTTTATCGGTATTTACAAGCTGTGGTTTTACAACAGCATGGACACATTCCTTATTCTTATATCTTATTCTGAAAAGTCTGAAATAGTCTTCTATCTCAATTTCTTTTATGCCTATGTCATACTCTCCCCTGTATTTACAGATAAGGGTTGTTTTCTTTTCTATTCTGCTGTCGGGCATAAGTTCATACTGGGGCTCATCGGAAAAATCGGTCACTTTTGAAAAATCCGAAAAATATCTTACTCTTATTCCCGTGAACAGAAGTGGGCATTCGTTTACAAGTGAAAACTTATATTCAACAGGTTCGTTTACAGAAACATAGCGTCTTTCAATGCTTTGTGAAACGTGAAAAAGTGCATAGACTAAAAGAAGATAAAAAAGAGAAAAAACAGGAACAGCAGTTACTGCTATGAAAAAGCCGTAACTTATAATTCCACCGTGAAAACTTATTCCGACAAGAGAAAGTATCCACAGACAAAACCATATAATCCTGTTTCTTCTCATAAATAATTTCCTTTCTTAGATAGGAACTTTTGTTTTGTTTATAAGCTTAATTATTATATCTTCTTTATTTTCCTTTGCGATTTTCGCTTCTGATGTAAGTGTTAAGCGATGCGACAAAACATAGGGTGCTACTTTCTTTATATCGTCGGGTTTTACATAATCCCTTCCTGATAAAAAAGCCTTTGCCTGAGATGCTTTTATAAGAGAAATCACGGCACGGGGACTTATCCCCATAACAAACCTGCTTTCGTTTCTTGTCATATCGGCTATGTTTCTTGCATAACGGATGACTTCTTCCTTTATCTTTACGGCAGAAACCTTTTTCTTCATTTCTATAACATCTTCTGCCGTCATAATGCTTTCTATCGTGTCGGTTATTTTGCCGTTAAGCATATTTTCAGCCATTCTCATTTCTTCGCTTTCATCGGGATAACCGATACTGAGCTTCATCATAAATCTGTCGGTCTGCGCTTCGGGAAGCTTGTATGTTCCTATAAATTCAGAAGGATTTTGCGTTGCTATAACCATAAAAGGCTCGGGAAGTTTATATTTCTTTCCACCGACAGTTGTCTGGCCCTCTTCCATCGCTTCAAGAAGGCTTGACTGTGTTTTCGGGGATGTTCTGTTTATTTCATCGGCAAGGATAATCTGATGCATAACAGCGCCTTCTCTGTATTCAAACTCACCCGTTTTCATATTGAAAATTTCCGTTCCCATAATGTCTGTGGGGAGTGTGTCGGGGGTAAACTGAATTCTTCCGAAATCGCATTTCACCGATTTTGCGAGAGTGAGCGCCAGAGTTGTTTTTCCGACGCCCGGAACGCCTTCTAAAAGTATATGTCCACCTGATAAAAGGCAGATGAGTAAATTTTCGATTATTTCTTCTTTTCCGACAAAATAATCACCTATGTGCTTTCTTAATTTATCTGTCATAAAGCCATTCTCCCCTTGTATATATTGTAAGGATTATAACATAAAGAAGAAGAAATTTCAATACAGAAAAATGGTTACAGAAAAATGTCATATAATTTACAACTTGATTACAGTTTTATTTTTTCTATTTACTTTTTTCTTTATGGTGATATAATCGGATATGTAAAGAAATCACACGCAAGGGAGAAAGAAAAATGAAAAAGTTTTTATCAGTTGTTTTAGCAGTAATAACCTGCTCTTTTATGTCTGTAAATGTCTTTGCAGACGGCAGTCAGGATGAAGTTGACCTCACGGATGGGCTTTCGCAACTTCGCTGGGGAATGACAGAAACGCAGGTTGAAAAAGTTCTTTCATCTATACCTTATGACGAAAAATACAACGAAACAAGACCTTATGAAAACCAGACCTTATACAAATACGAAGATATTACATTTGACGAAAAATACGATGGTTATCTTGTAATCTGCGTTACCGATAAAGACGGTCTTTGTGGAGTGAATTTTCATTTTCCGACAGACAATACCTCATCTGTTTATAACGAGCTCTGTGAAAAAGCAGAAACAGAGGGTGGTATTCCCTCGCCTGATAATATGGATATCTTAGCAGAATATCATTTCCCTGAAAATAACCATACAGTTATGATTTTTGATTTCGGAACAGAAGCTCAGTATAGCTATTTTCCTCTTTCAGAAGATTACTCAGCAGAAGCAGGAATTGTTGTTGAAGAAATACTTTTATAAAAAAGCAACCCACGACAACTATTATGTCGTGGGTTTTCAGTTACTTAAAAAGCGACTGTAAATCATCGGTCTTTCCCTTTTCGATAAAATTCTTTATGTAATTATGTGCTTCGTAAAGTGTCGTAAATATTTCCATAAGGCTTTGTTTTACAGCTCTGCGCATAATTTCATCTCCTCTTTTTTGACAGATTTCATTTAACTATATCATAGCATTTTTTAAGATAATTGTAAATAGAAATACCCCGACCTTGAAAATCAGGTCGGGGTATTTTTTACTTTATAAGATTGAGAATGTTGAGCGCTATTGATGTCGGAAGCATTGAAACTTCTGCAACCTGCTTTACCTCTTTCTGAGTAAGGCTTGGTTTTGAAACAGGCTTTGTTGCAGGTTTTGTTGTCGCAACTGTTGTAACGGCAGGCTTTGTTGTAGCTGCTGTTGTAACTGCCGGTTTTGTTGTAGCCACTGTTGTAACAACAGGCTTTGCTGTCTGAACAGTTGTTTCTTCGGGGACAATTATTACTTCATATGTCTGTGATGGGTCAATAGGTGGAAGTTCTCCTTCGATAACTTCAAGCGCTTCTGCCGAAACAGAAATCATCGCAAGAGAAACTGCTGCTGCGAGCGAAAGCATTATAGCAAGTATCTTTTTCATAAAAATTCCTCCGTATCAGATAAAGGTTTTACATAATATACCACATATGAGTAAAGAATTCAAGAATTAAACTGAACAAATAAAGCCACTCTGTTTTGTTATATTTTCCCTTTCAGGTATTCAAGAAAACATCTGCATCCTTCATAGATATCGTTATAGGCTGTTGTAAAATCGCCACTGTACCAGGGGTCTGAAACATCTTCTTTTTTAAGGTCTGTGAATGACAAAAGCTTATATATTTTTTCATCTTTATCCCCACCGAATATCATATTCATATTTCTGATATTGGCAGTGTCCATTCCCAAAAAGAAATCATATTTATCATAATCTGATTTTAAAAGTTTTGTAGCCCTATGGTCGTAAACGGGGATTTTATGTTTTTTCAGTTCGGCGAGTGCAGGTGGATAAATAGGGTTTCCGACACCTCTGTAAATCTCTTCGCTGCTTGTTGCAGAAGAATTCACAGAGATTTTATCCTCAAGCCCCTCATTCTTTATCATATCCAAAAAAATCGCTTCTGCCATAGGTGAACGACATATGTTGCCATGACAGACGAACATTATTTTAAGCATTTTATCACTCCTTATCCTCACTTACCTCAACCGTTAAAAGACCTGATTTCATAACGAAAAATCTTATAAATTTATTATACATAAAAGGAACTTTGAGGTTTTTGAGAATGAGTTTTCTTCTGAGTGTCGAGGTCTTTCTCTTATAGGTTTTAAGAATATTCTTTCCTTCAGAAAAAGCCTCTGCCAAAGCCATTCCACTTATTATAGCACTGCTTATTCCCTCTAAAGAACTGGGGCTTATAAGACCCGCTGCCTCACCAATTAAAAAAGCGTTTCCTTTTCCCATAAAGAACTGTCGGGAATTTTCTGGTCTTAAAACAAGACAGCCTTCGGTCTTTACAGGTTCACCGAAAACAAAGCCTTTTTCTGTGAGTTTTTTCTTCTGGTTATTAAATGCCTCTCTGCCGTTTTCAACAGGGTATGCCCCTCCGAAAATAAAGTAGCCGTCTTTCGAGATAGACCAGGAATAGCAGTCGGTATTCTTGCTATCGAATATGCAGGAGTAAAAGGGTTTCGGGTTTTTATCATCAAACCACTGCTGAATTGAGATATATTTTCTGCATTTAAACTTTGGATTTAAAAATTTTCTTACAGAAGATTTTGCCCCGTCGGCACCGACAAGGTATTTCGCAGTTATTGTTTCTTCGTTTCCATCTTTAGAATATGTGAGAGTGTATCCCTTTTCAGTTTCTTCGATTTTTGTTACTGTCCCCTCTTTTTTGTCTGCATTTTCTCCCACCGAAGAAAAAAGCCAACGGTCGAATTTATGACGGTCACAGTTGATATACATTCTCTGATAATGCTTTGTAATATCGTTATCGAGGTCTATTGTTTTAACAGAGAAAATCTGAGGGTCAACAAGAACGCTTTTGGGGAGATTCATTCCGAGTTTCGATAACGCTTTCTGACCTTCGGGCGCTAAAAGTCCCCCACAGGGTTTTCTGAAAGAATTTTCGCTGTCGTTTTTCTTATCTATCAAAACAACAGAAAATTTATCGGAAAGACATTTTGCGAAAACCGAACCGGCAGGTCCCCCACCCACAACGGCGATATCATATATCTTCATTGTATTCCTCCGTATTGTTTTCGATAATCTCAAGCCGGACTGTTCTTGTTAAGAACTTTCCTATCCAGTTTTTAATTAAGATATCATATTCTTTTGCAGAAACAGAACCACCTATCCCCATAAAAGCATAGACTACTATGCCCTCTCTTATAAAACGGTCGGGATAGTCTGTAAAACCGTTTCTTATATAAAAGTTTCTTCTTTTTATGCGTTCGTTGAAATTAGGCGAACTTTTTTCTATTCTTTCCCTTGCTAAAAAAATTCTCTTTCCTTTGTAATAATCCTTCATAGCAGAAAGAATTTCTCCACCAACGCCTTTTCCCCTTTTTTCTTCGTTTACAGCAAGATAGAAGATATATGCGATTTTTTCATCAGAAAGCATATATAATATCCCCATAAATTCATCGCCACTAATAGCGCAGAACATATCTGCCTTACCCTTTTTCGCTCTGTTTAAAAGAAGAAGATAGGGTGCTCTTTCTTCGGCAGGAAAAGATTTTATATAAAGTTTTTTAAATTTCCTGCAAAGTTCTTTATTGCCTATACAGGAAACAAGTTTAATAGCCATAAAAATTCCTCTTAAAAATTACTATGTATTTATTATAAATCAGAGTATAAAACTTTGTCAAGAAAATAGAAAATCTCCTGAAAATTGTTAAAAATATAATTATCCTTGACATCTTTCGACAATAAAGGATATACTATATTTAATTATGAAAAAAGGAGTTTTTTCCTATGGACAAGAAAAAGTTAAAAAACATCATCGCGCTCATAGTTGCTGCTGCATCAATAGTAACAGCAATAATCGTTTCAATCGGAAATGATAACACATTTGCTACATTCTGGGCACTCTTTCCACCCGTTGTTGCAATCGTTCTCGCCCTCATCACAAAAGAAGTTTATTCCTCACTCTTCACAGGTATCGTTGTAGGTGGAATTTTTGCATGTGGTGGCTCATTCACAACAGCTGTTGACCATATCGTTTCTGACGGATTTATAAATGCCGTTTCGGGACAATCGGGAATTTTCATATTTCTCGTTATTTTAGGTATCGTTGTAGCGCTCGTAAACAAATCAGGTGGAAGCGCTGCTTTCGGAAGATGGGCTTCAACCCACATAAAGACAAGAGTCGGCGCACAGCTTGCTACTATGGCGCTCGGTGTTCTTATCTTTATCGACGACTACTTCAACTGCCTTACAGTAGGCTCGGTTATGCTCCCCGTTTGTGACGCACACAAGGTTTCAAGATCAAAACTCGCTTATATCATCGACGCTACTGCTGCTCCCATTTGTATGATAGCTCCCATAAGCTCATGGGCAGCTGCTGTTTCAAGCTATGCAGACGGCACAGGAATGTCGGGCATCGAACTTTTTGTAAGAGCTATTCCCTATAACTTCTATTCACTTTTAACACTCTTCTTCATCATTATGCTCGTTGCAATGAAGGCTGACTACGGCCCTATGCTCAAACACGAAAGAAATGCAACAGAAAAGGGTGACCTTTTCTCATCTGAAGAAAGAGTTGAGGCTGTTTCTGACAAGCCCAATCCCAAGGGCAAAGTAATAGACCTTATTCTTCCCGTTATCGTTCTTATTGCAGTAAGCGTTTTTGCACTCATTTATGTCGGTGGTTTCTTCGGAGATGACCCTGCTTATGCAGGAAACTTTATTGAGGCTTTCGCTAATACAGACGCAACCGTAGGTCTTGCATGGGGCGCTGTTATCGTTCTTGTTCTTCTCATAGGCTATGTTATCTGTCGCGGACTCATGACATTCAAGGATGCTATGGAATGTATCCCCAAGGGATTTTTTGCTATGGTTCCCGCAATACTTATTCTTACTATGGCAACATCACTCAAAAACATCTCAAACGACCTTTTGGGTTCAAAGGAATTCGTTGAAGCACTTATGGTAAACAACGCAGGAAACCTTGACAAATTCCTCCCTGCTGTTATATTCATAGTTGCAACACTTCTCGCATTCGCAACAGGAACATCATGGGGAACATTCGGTATCCTTATCCCCATTGTATGCAGTATGTTTGATGTTTCAAATCCTCTCCTCTTTATAGGAATGTCGGCTTGTCTTGCAGGCGCTGTCTGTGGCGACCATTGTTCACCCATAAGCGACACAACAATCATGTCATCAGCAGGTGCACAGTGCTTACACGTAAACCATGTTGCAACACAGCTTCCATACGCAATAACAGTTGCTGTTATCAGTTTTGTATGTTTCCTTATAGCAGGATTTGTTCAGAACGCAGTTATCTGTCTTGTTATCGGCGCAGGTCTTATCGTCGGAACACTCTGCCTTGTTAAGTTCTGTCTTAACAAGTCTAAGTAAGATACTATTTTAATTTAAATGAAAAGAACTCGGTAATGGAGAAATCTGTTATCGAGTTTTTGTTTGTTATACACATAAAACCCCACTCTGTTTTGGTGAAAAAAGAGAAGTGAAAAAATATTTTTTAAAAAGTTGTACGCCACAGTACAACTTTTTTTAGTTTTGTCGCTTTAAGTGAGAGGTGTTTTAAAAACACCCTCAGAACGACATATTTTTTCACATAAAGAAAGGAAAGTGATAAAGGATGCAGATAGGTCTTAAAAGAGAAGAAAAACTCTTCTGCTATCATTTTGCCGAAACGGGAGATATTTCTTTATCGGCAGAAAAAGCAGGGTTTTCTCAGGATGACGCATTCGAAAAAGGGTGTGGGGTTTTAGCGAAATCTCAGGCTCGAAAACTCATAACAAAACAGCGTGAATTTATATCGGGAAGAACAATAGACGATATAAAAACAGCCCTCAGACGAATTATTTTCGGGGCTAACAACGATGCTGTTATGACTATCTTTTCAGACACAGGCGATATAAAATCCTATGACCTTTTTTCAGTTTCTGAAATCAAAAAGGTTGACGGAAAAGGAACAGAAATAAAACTTATAAGCAAAATCGAAGCGTTGAAGCTTTTATACGAAATCGAGAAAAATGGTTTCGAAAAAAACAAGGCTGAAAGTTTTATTTCTGCACTGTCTTCTGCTTACTGTCCTGAAAACGAGGATGAAGATGATAGAATATGAGATTTTCCGATAAACAACTGAAAGCTCTTTTATGGTGGAAAAATTCACGCTATGACGGAATTATCTGCGACGGCGCTGTAAGAAGTGGAAAAACGCTTTCAATGGGGCTTGGGTTTATCAGCTGGGCGATGGCATCTTTTGAAAACACCGATTTTGCCCTCTGTGGAAAGACGATAACATCAGTTAAAAGAAATGTTCTTTCAGCGATAAAGGGGCAGATTTCTTCTGTCGGAATGGTAGTTGACGAAAAGGTTTCGAAAAACTATTTTGATGTATTTTTAGGAGAACGAAAAAACCGATTCTGGTTTTTCGGTGGAAAAGATGAAAGCTCGGCATCGCTTATTCAGGGGATGACCTTAGGTGGAGTCTTTTTCGATGAAGTTGCTTTAATGCCACGCTCATTCGTCGAACAGGCTGTTGCAAGATGTTCTCTCAGAAACTCAAAGATGTGGTTTAACTGTAACCCCGAAGGGCCTTATCACTGGTTTTACAGAGAGTGGATAAAAAAAGCGAAAGAGAAAAACCTTTTGTATCTTCATTTTGAAATGTCCGATAATCCCTCGTTATCGCAAAGGGTTTTAAAGCGCTATGAAACACTCTATTCGGGAACATTCTATAAAAGATTTGTTCTCGGTGAATGGGTTACGGCATCGGGGCTTATCTATCCGATGTTCTCTGAAAAACACATAAAAGAGCCCGATGGAAAATGTGAAAGATATGTCGTTTCAGCCGATTACGGAACAGTAAATCCTACCTCGATAGGACTCTGGGGACTTTATGACGGAAAGTGGTTCAGGCTAAGGGAATACTACTATGCCTCAAAAGAAACGGGGCAGCAAAGAACAGACGAAGAGCATTACGCCGCGCTCGAAAAACTCTGTATGGGAGTAAGCCCTGATTTTATCATAGTCGACCCTTCTGCCGCAAGTTTTATGGAGTGTATCAGAAGGCACGGGAAATTTAAAGTAAAGGCTGCAGATAACAACGTTCTCAATGGAATAAGAAGGGTTGCAAACGCTCTTTCAGAGGGAAAAATTTTCTTCTCGCCATCATGTACTTCGGCGATAAAGGAATTCTATCTTTATTGCTGGGACGAAAAAAGTGGTGGGGATACACCTTTAAAGACAAACGACCACGCCATGGACGACATCCGGTATTTTGTGAATGCTGTTATCAAAAACAGTGGTGGGGATGACGGATTTTTCGTCGCCTCACTTTCGAGAAACTAACCAAAAGAGGTGAGCAAAATAAAACTTTTCAAGAAAAGCAAAGAGAATTTCGTTGCAACAAATTCGCAGAGAGGCGTTATGGGAAAAAACCTCATTCTGCCCGATGAAAGAGCAGATTATAGGCTTTATGACGCTTTGAGAGAGGCTGTTCCGATAATCGACGCAGCCGTTACGAAAACGGTTCGTTTGACAGGTGGATTTAAAGTTATCTGTTCGGATGAAAGATACCAGGGGCTTGTTGACGATTTTGTAAACAGCGTAAGAGTAGGACTTTCGGGAGTGTCTTTGCAGTCGTTCATCGACTCATATTTAGATAGTCTTATAACCTATGGCAACGCTGCTGGTGAGATTATTCTTTCTGATGATATGAATGAAATTTCCTGTTTAAGAAACATAAATCCGTCATGCATTGAAGTGGCTTCCGATAAAAAATACAACCCCGTTTATTTTATAAAGAACGGTGGAAAGAAAATTCCCGTAAAAAATCCATCGCTTATTCTTTTCACAGCGCTCTCTCCCAAGGGTGATAACCCTTATGGAAAATCTGTTCTTTCGGGACTTCCCTATCTTTCAAGAATACTTATGAGAATTTATGAAAGTATCGGTCAGAATTTTGACAGAGTTGGAAATATCCGTTATGCAGTGACATATAAACCACAGAGCGAAACCGATATTTCATCGGCAAGAGAAAGAGCAGAGCAGATAGCAAAGGAATGGAGCGACGGAATGAACGCCTCAAGAAACGGAGAGGTAAGGGATTTTGTGGCTGTCGGCGATGTTGATATAAAGGTCATCGGTGCTGATAATCAGATTATTGACACAGAAATCCCTGTAAGACAGCTTTTAGAACAGATTGTTGCGAAACTTTCTATCCCTCCGTTTTTACTCGGACTTTCATGGTCGACAACAGAAAGAATGTCATCACAGCAGGCTGACATCTTAACATCTGAACTCTGCTTCTACAGGCGTCTTTTAACACCCGTAATAGTGAAGATATGTGAAAGCTATCTTGCGATTTTAGGTCTTGACGCTAAAGCAGAAGTTTTATGGGATAACATAAATCTTCAGGACGAAAAAGAACTCGCTGAGGCAAGACTTAAAAATGCCGAAGCAGAAGAAATTGAAAACAAATTAAAAGGAGAAATGAACAATGTATAATTCAGTAAAACTTGACAAGGGACTTTATAATCTTTCGGGCAAATCTTTTTCAGAAGCACTCGCTGAACTTGACCCCGATACAAACTACACAGACACAGAACTTTCGGGTCTTGACGCTTATGAAAGACAGCTCAAGCGTTTTGACATCAAGGTAAACGGTGAAAACTGCGACACAGTTGAAAAGTTCTTCCTCACAACAGAAAGCGCTGTACTCTTCCCTGAATTCGTAAAGAGAGCTATCAGAGCAGGTATGAATTCATCAGCACTTTCAGAAATCGTTGCTGCAAGAACAAGCACAAATGCAACAGATTGCAGAGGCATTTCTATCGTTGCAGAAGAAAACAAGCCTTATTCATCAGTTGTCAGAGAAGGTGAAAACCTCCCTGAAACTGCTATCAAGCTTTCATCATCACTCGTTTCAATGTCTAAATTCGGAAGAAGCATTTCTACTACTTATGAAACAATCAGAAATCAGCGTCTTGATGTTCTTTCTGTTTCACTTATGTCAATCGGTGCTCAGATTGCAAACGCTATTTTTGCTCAGGCAGTAGGCGTTCTTACAGAAGGCGTTACAGCTGATACAACAAGTGGAACTTTCACTTATTCCGAACTCGCTAAGTTCTGGGGCAAATTCGGCTCATATGATATGACAACTATCATCGCAAAGCCCGAAACAATGGCTGAAATCCTTTCATTCGAACAGATGAAGAATGCATCAGGCGACTTTATGTCAACAGGCGCAGTAAAGACACCTTTCGGTGCTAAGCTCATAAAGTCTGACGCAGTAGCAGACGACACAATCGTTGGTCTTGACAGAACCTGTGCTCTCGAAATGATAAACGGTTCTGACATCGTTCTCGAAACAGACAAGCTCATCGGCAGACAGGTTGAAACTATCGCAGTTTCTGTTACAACAGGTTTCGCAAAGATTATTCCTGAGGCTGTAAGAGTTCTCGAAATTGCGTAAAAAGTAACTTTTACCCTGACTTCCGTTCGGAAGTCGGGGTAAATATAAAAATACAGGAGGTAATTTTCTTGGAAAATAATTTACTCGAAAAACTCAATAAGTTTACAAGACGTGAATTCAAAGAAGACGAAGTCTACATATTTTCGGTAATACTCTGTGATAACGAAACCGACAGAGATAACGAAAAGTTCTCTCTTTCGGCGCTTTCAGAGATGAAATCACTCTTTATCGGAAAAACGGGAATTTTTGACCACAACGCAAAAACATCCAACCAGACGGCGAGAATTTTCGACACAGAAATTGTTTCCGATGAAACGAAGATAACAAAATCGGGCGAGGTTTACACCTGCCTTAAAGCGACAGCCTATATGGTAAGAACAAAATCAAACGAAGACCTTATAAAAGAAATTGAGGGTGGAATAAAAAAGGAAGTCAGCGTTTCCTGCAGGGCAGAAAAGAGAATCTGCTCTGTCTGTTCTTCTGATACACTTTCTTCTTCGTGCAGTCACAGAGGTGGAAAAAAATATGGTGATAAAGAGTGTTTCTTCACACTCTCTGATATTTCCGACGCTTATGAATGGAGTTTTGTCGCCGTTCCTGCGCAGGTAAATGCAGGGGTTACAAAAAGTTCTGAAAACGATGAACTTTTAAGAAAAGCAACAAGACTCTGTTTTTTAACGGGCGATAATTCAGACATAAAGAATATGTCTGAAAGCGAACTTTCTTCTCTTTGTGAAAGTTTAGAAAAGAAGACAAAGAAAATCAAAAATCCCGATAGCAAGAAAATCTTTGATGACAACAAACCCTATATGATGAAAAGAGGAAGATAAAAATGGATATGGAACAGATTTACATTCTTTTTGAAAACATCTCTGATACATCGGCTGAAAAGAATTCTTTTCTAATAGAAAGGGCTGTTTCTTTCATAAAGTCAAGAATTATAAGAAACGAAGATATGATGAGGGATGAAGTTGAATATCTGGTTGCACTTTACGCCAACCTTTACCTTATCGAAAAAGAAACAGCAAACGGTATTCCTATGGTATCTGATGGTGGGGGTGTTATTTCTTCGGATAAGAAAAGTTACAGACTCGAAATGGCAAAGAAGATGATTTATGAACAGGAAAAACTCTGTAAGGGTTATCTTATCGAAAAGCCTATTTCTGATTTTGTTTTTATGTCAGTTAAAGGAGGGGTTTAAATGAGTTTTTATGTTCTTGCAAATGATATAATTTCGGTTTTATCGAAAACAAAAATCCCCTCTTATCATCAGTTCGGTGAGGAACTTATAGCAAGGCGCAACGATTGTTTCATAACTGTCGGCATAACGGGGATTAAAACAGATGAAGCCGAATCTGAGGCTGAAGCAGAAATTTCTTTTTATACTCCCTCAAATTTCAGTGGAGGAAAAATTCTTTCTCTCGCATCAAAAATTCCCGAAACGATTATGGCTTCAGACCTTTCTGTAAAAAGCATAAAGGCATCTGACCTTTTCTATGAAAAGAAACTCGACAGACTTTGTTATAATTTTTCTTTAAAGCTCAACTATTCGGTAGGCGATATAAAAGACACTATCAGAATAGGTGAAACCGAAATTTCGGTATTATCATTCTCTTTTTCAAGAAAACAGGCTGTAAGCGAAATAAAAACCCTTTCAGCAGGCGTAAGAGTCAGTGCCACAGGAAGCCATCCTCTTTCACTTTCTGTAAAAGGAAAAACAAGGCTCTCGGCAAAAAGTTTTTCCGAACTTGACAACGCTGTAAGAGATTTTCTGAAAATTCCTATAAGCATAGGTGGAACATATCTTCCCTGTATGCGTCTTGTTTCATACAGATTAAGGGGTGGAAAAACAGCTTTTATCGAAGCTGAATTTATTGAGATAAAGGGTGATGAAAATGAATGATATCAGCCTTAAACTGACATCTGTTTCGGGAGAAATATATGAAGCGAAAAAATGTCTTTCTTTTCGTTTTGAAAAAGAAGTTTATACGCCCTATTCGGTTCTGTCGGGAATTTTCTTTGCCGATTGTGATGTTATGAATATTTCTGATGTTGAATTTTATATCGACGGAAAACTTATACATAAAGGTTTTATTGATATTATCGAAAATTCGGAAGCTTCTGACGGAAAAAGAATTTCTGTTGCATCAAGAGGATATTCTTCACTTCTTTTACAGGGCGAACTTCCTGACGGAATTATTTCTTTGCCCTCGCTCAATTATCTGTTCACCAGAGTAAACCTTCCTAATGTCACACACGAAGACAGTTCCCAGACGGTAAACTATATATACCTCAGTCCACATTCTTCTATCTGGGATGCTTGTAAGATGCTTTGTCTTAAAATGCATAATTCACATCCCTTTGTTTTATCCCCGAATAAAGTTTCATATACCTTTTCTGACAGCGCACTTTCTTTTGAGCCGAAAAACATTATCTCAAAAGGAAACCTTTTAAATCTTAAAAACGCTGTCAGCGATATCTATATGCGTGCGCTGACGGATGACGGGGTTGAAACGGATTTTTCTTTATATGTAAACGACAGCGAAATAAGACAACTCGGTATAAAAAGAGAAAAATACTATGCCTATGACAAGATGTGGGCTTTTGACAGCTATCTGGGAATTCGCACAAAGATAAACCTCAGTATGAAAGGAAGCAGGGCCGACTTTATAAAATATGATGGTTTTTCGGGTGAGGACCTTAATGATATAGTAATTTTTGACAAAAAACAAGGGAGAATAAACCGTATTCTTATAAACGGCACAAAGAACGGAATTCAGACGACTTTATGGCGATATTACGACCGTTATAACAACAGAAATAACTGACACAAATTGTTGTAGTTATCTTGACAAAAGTCTCAATATGGTGTATGATAAAGTGTGTATATTATGAGAAAGTATGTAAAATCGGGTGGTGGTTCAATGTATTTCGGAAGCGTGAGGTTTTTTAAAGACCTCATTATCGTTTGCATTGCCACTATTATCGCAGTTTCAATAGGTCTCGCAGTCTTTTTCGGGGTGAAATATGCATCCCTCAAAAACGACTATGAAGAGAATATTTCAAAGCCCGTTATCAACAACATCGCAGAGGAAGAAAAAGAGGAAGAAGTAAAAAAATCCCTTGATGAAATCTACGATGAAATGAAAAAGCAGGGATTTTCTGACGATGAGATTTTAGAATACATCGAAAAAGAAAATCCAAAGTCTTTTGACAAATATGTTTCGGCTTTAAAGGCGATAAGAAACGCACCCTCTTATACAAAACTTTTTCCCGACCTTTATGTAGATGCTCCAAAAAAAAACGAAATTTCTGACAAGACCATCTATCTCACATTCGATGACGGTCCTGCCGAAAACACATGGAGTATTTTAAGCATTTTAAGAAAGCACAACGTTAAGGCGACTTTTTTCATGTGCGCCGTGGAAACTGAGCAGGATATAGCCATAGTAAAACAGTGTATCGCAGAAGGGCACACTGTCGGCATACATTCTGCGTCGCACGATTACGAAACCATCTATAAGGATGTTGACAGTTTTCTGCTCGATATGAAAAACACTTCAGACGGCATATACAAAGCGACAGGCGTTAAGCCCGACATAATGCGCTTTGCAGGAGGAAGTGTGAATGCCTATAACGAACCAATCAGCAAAGAGCTCTGTGAAGAGGTCGAAAGAAGGGGCTATACCTATTTCGACTGGAATGTAAGTGGACAGGATGCCTCTAATAACGCAACATGGACATCTGTTTACAACAACATCTTAAACGGAGTCGGCGAAAGAAATAACGCCATTGTCCTTTTGCATAACAGAGATGTTTCTGTTTATGTTACTGAGGATATAATAATAGCGTTGAAAAATCGCGGATACTCATTCGATAAACTCACAAACGAAACCACACCCTCGCAATTCACAATTCCACCGGAGGAACAACTTTCAGACAGTAAGGGGATAAGATAATGAGCTTAAAAGATAATTTTAATCAGGCAGTCAAGGAACTTT
>JAZNQY010000141.1:0-9370 GCA_045590375.1 Oscillospiraceae bacterium
GTTCTTGAAAATATCTGAAATCTCATTCACCCAGTCTTCAAGCTGAGGTTTGCCATCTTCATTGAATTTTACTTCCCAGTATCTTTCAACCGAAAGTTCACCGTTTTTATATGTGAAACAATGTGCAGCAGGAAGTTTGCATACATTTTTAAAGAATGTTTCTGTTGTAGGGGAATACTGGAATGTAAGATAGTTTTCAAGTGCTGTTTCGTTAAGTTCTTTAACAAATTTAGGATGCGCAAGGAAAGACTTTATCTCTGAACCGAACATAAAAGTATCATCCATAACAGCATAGTAAAGAGGCTTTATTCCAAAAAAGTCTCTTGCACCGAAAAGTTCCTTGCTTTCTTTATCCCATATAACGAAAGAAAACATTCCTCTTAACATATTGAGAAGAGATTTTCCGTATTCTTCATATCCGTGAAGAAGAACTTCAGAGTCTGATTTTGTCTTGAAGATATGACCTGCTGAAATGAGCTTTTCTCTTATTTCCTGGAAATTATAAATTTCGCCATTAAAGAGAAGAACTTTTGTATTATCTTCATTATAAATAGGCTGGTCACCGTTCGAAAGGTCGATGATAGAAAGTCTTCTGAATCCGAGAGCGATGTTTTCGTCGATATACGAGCCATCAGAGTCAGGACCACGATGACGGATTAGATCCATCATTTCAGTAAGGACCTTGTTTGAATTATCTATTGTATTGGTAAAACCTACATAACCACACATTTATTTAAACCTCCAAGAGTCGTTTTGTTTTACTATATGTACCTTAACTAAATAATTATACAATATATTGGCAATCTTTGCAAGAGAATTTGCATTTAAATCGAGAATAAGTTTTATTTAAAATTTGTTAAAAGTGTTGCAATATTTGATATGATGTTGTATAATGAATAAGGTTGTATTATTTTGAAAAGAAAGGTAATGTTATGTCGAAATCTTATTGGGATTATTCAGGAGGAAAGAAAAGAAACGACGGCCCCAGACTTAATTTCTTTGTTATCTTCCTCATTATTATATTTACATTCGCACTCTGTCTCGGAACATATCTTCTCATTCAGAATTGGGATGAGCTTAACATCGGTAAAGAAATTCCTTCAGAAACCGTTCCGACTACTGTCAGCGAAACAACAACGGTAGCAACAACTACTACACCACCGGAGACCACAACAACTCCGGAAACTACAATTCTTGCCAACCCCATTCCTCAGACAGATCCTGTTGATCCTTCATATTTTGAAAATTGTGTGTTTATAGGCGATTCTATCAGCGCAGGATTTTCGGCTTACGGATTTATTCCTGAAAAGAATGTTTATGCAAGTATTGGTATGAATATTGATAAAATCAATACACAGACTATGCCTATTATGTTAAAGAACCCTGATGATGAAACAACATACAGTATTCAGGAAATGACAGTTATTGACGCACTTAAAATATCAAGGCCTGATACAATTTACATAATGCTTGGAAGTAATGGAATTGCATGGCTTTCAAATGATTATATGATTGAAAAATATCAGCTTTTTGTTGATTCGATAAAAGCCGAACTTCCTGATGCGACTATATATATTATGTCTGTTCCTCCTGTAACAGTAAACAGGGAAGCGCCTGATAATCCGAATGGTCAGATTCTTAATTCTAATATTGATATTTATAACTCTGAACTTCTTGAATTTGCAAATGAAAACGGATTTTATTTTATAGATGTCAATACCTGCCTTAAAGGCAATGACGGCAAGCTTCCTACAGAATGGGCAGGAAGAGACGGTATGCATTTCAACAGAGATACATACAATTTAGTTATAAACTATATTTTATCACATACAGTAAAGGAAGAATAAAAATGAAAAGAAGTAAAAAGATAACAGCAGTTTTGTTGACAGCATTTATTGCACTTTCAATGTCGGCTTGTTCGGGAAAAACAGTTGAAGAAACCCCTGTTGATACAACATCAGCCGATGTTCAGGTTGAATCAACTGATGTTTCTGAAATCGGAAATGCAGCTAAAAAACTTTATAGAGGAGTAGATATGATAGAAATAACATCAGATAAGATGAATTTCTATTTTTCAGATCTCGATATGTCAAAAGTAGATTCATTCTACGCAGTTAAGGCACAGGATGGATATACAGATCACTTTGTTATGGTAAAACTTAATGACAATGCTTATTCCTCACAGGTTTCTGACATCTTTAAGGCTTATGCTGCAGATCTTTCTGAAACTTATGCAGATTATGCACCCATAGAAGCAGATCGTGCTGCCAAGGCTCAGATTTCTGTTGTAGAAGATAATTATGTTGTTCTTATCATTTCCGAAGATAATTCTACTGTGCTTTCTTATGTAAAATCATTCTTTAAAAATTAATTAAGACAGGCGGAGATTTTTATGATTATTGAATGTTTGATAATTCTTGCGCTGGTGGTTGCTATTCTGTTTATCTATATTTTCAGAAAAAATGAGGAACATGAAGGACATGTGCTTATGATCATTCCTTTTATATTCCTTCCTGCGCTTAATGTTCTTGCCTATTTCTTTTCAGGGTATGTAAGGCTTATATTACCATTCGATACTCTTATAACAAATATAATAATAAATTCTATTGCTGTTCTTATTTCGGGTATTTTTGCAGGTGCAGGATTATCAAAGCTGAATACCAAATCCACCAAGATTACCTATTCGGTAATAATTGCTCTTTATAATATAATCCTCAGTTGCATTCTCATTTCCGACCTTTGTCAGAGAATGGGTTATACCTTCGAATTTAATTTTAAAATATGATATGAGCCAACCACAATATATTGTGGTTGGCTTTTGTTTCTGCTGTTTTTAATTGAAATAATGATTTTTTAGTCAAAACGAGATTATAAGGCTAAAAATTTTGTGCATTGTATACAAAATATATACAATCAATTCTCCCAAAAATAACATTGACATTTTATACGCCTTGTTATATAATTAGTATCAGCCCACCGATAAAACACAATATCTTGTGGTCTGGGCTGAAATGAGGATATGAAGAGAGGACGATATATATGGTTACACAGATTATTAAAAGAGACGGAAGAAAATTACCATTCAACATTGAAAAGATAGCAAATGCTGTTTACAAAGCAGCTCAGGCAGTAGGTGGAAGCAACTATGATGAAGCTATGGAGATTGCTCGTAAAGTCTGCATTATGATAGAAGAAGTTTACGGTTCTGAAGTTCCCACAGTTGAACAGGTTCAGGATATGGTTGAAAAGGTTCTCGTAGAAGAAGGACATGCAAAGACAGCCAAGGCTTACATTCTCTATCGTTCAAACAGAACACGTTCAAGAGAAATGAACACACGTCTTATGAAAGTTTATGAAGACCTTACTTTCACAAGTGCAAAAGACAGCAATATGAAGCGTGATAACGCTAATATTGACGGCGATACAGCTATGGGAACGATGCTTAAATACGGTTCAGAAGGTTCAAAGCAGTTCTATGAAATGTATGTCCTTGACCCTAAGCATGCTAATGCACATAACAAGGGTGATATTCATATCCACGACCTTGACTTCCTTACACTCACAACTACATGCTGTCAGATAGATATAGCAAGACTTTTTAAAAACGGTTTCTTTACAGGACACGGTTTCCTTCGTGAACCTAATAGCATAGGCAGTTATAGTGCTCTTGCTTGTATTGCTATCCAGTCTAACCAGAATGACCAGCATGGTGGTCAGAGTATTCCTAACTTTGATTATGGTTTAGCTCTTGGTGTTGCAAAGACATTTATTTCAGAAGTTGCAAGAATTTCAGATATTCTTTTTGACGGAAAAGATGTTTCATCAGTTAAGGAAGAACTCAAGAATTATGTTTCAGATAAAGAACATATCCTTGATGAAGAAGGCGTTGCGTTTACAGAAAAGACTCTTTGCGATAAACTCGCTGTATCAACAGAAGATGCAAAGCATGTTATAGAAAAAGCACTTAACGCTACTGATCATGCAACATATCAGGCTATGGAAGCACTTATCCATAACCTCAATACAATGCATTCAAGAGCAGGTGCACAGGTTCCTTTCAGTTCTATCAACTATGGAACAGATACATCTCCTGAAGGAAGAATGGTTATAAAGAATGTTCTTCTTGCCAACGAAGCTGGTCTCGGAAATGGTGAAACACCCATTTTCCCGATACATATCTTCAAGGTTAAGGAAGGTATAAACTATAATCCTACAGATCCTAACTATGATCTCTTCAAACTCGCTTGCAGAGTTTCTGCTAAGAGACTTTTCCCCAACTTCTCATTTATCGATGCTCCTTACAACCTTCAGTATTATAAGGAAGGTGATTACAATACAGAAGTATCATATATGGGTTGTCGTACAAGAGTTATCGGCAATAACTATGATAAGGACCGTCAGATTGTAACAGGAAGAGGAAACTTGAGTTTCACATCTATAAACCTTCCTCGTCTTGCTATTGAGTCAGATGGCAATGTGGGACTTTTCTTTGAAAAACTTGATGATATGATGGATCTTGTTATAGAACAGCTCAATGCAAGATACAGAATTCAGGCACAGAAGAAAGTCCGTAATTTCCCATTCCTTATGGGACAGGGAATCTGGATTGATTCAGAAAAACTCGGCCCCGATGATGAAGTAGGCGAAGTTCTCAAGCATGGTACACTCTCAATGGGATTTATAGGACTTGCAGAATGTCTTAAGGCGCTCATCGGTGTTCATCATGGTGAATCAGAAGAAGCTCGTGATCTCGGTATGGAAATTGTTACTCATATGAGAAACAGAATGGATGAAGAAAGCAAGAGAACAGGTATGAACTATACTCTTCTTGCAACTCCTGCTGAAGGTCTTTCAGGCAGATTTGTAAATATTGATAAGATTAAATATGGTGTTATCGAAGGTGTAACAGACAGAGAATACTATACAAACTCATTCCATGTTCCTGTTCATCATCATATAAGTGCTTTTGAAAAGATCAAGATAGAAGCGCCTTACCATGCTCTTACAAACGCAGGACATATCAGTTACATTGAACTTGACGGAGACCCTCTCAAGAATGTTGATGCTTTCGAAAAGATTGTTCGTTGCATGAAGGAATCAGGCATTGGTTATGGCTCTATCAACCACCCTGTTGACAGAGACCCCGTTTGTGGATACACAGGTATTATTGATGATGTTTGTCCTAAGTGTGGAAGAAGAGAAGACGACGGTAAGCCTCGTTTTGAAAGAATAAGAAGAATTACAGGTTACCTCGTAGGAACACTTGACAGATTTAACGACGCTAAGAAAGCAGAAGAACGTGACAGAGTAAAACACTCTATTAAGGAATAAAATTTCTATAAAGTTTCAGGGCAACTGCCGTTTTGGTGTTGCCCTTGACTTTGTTTATAGGAGAGATATTTTTGGAAATAAGAATAGCAGGAACAAGTAACGACTCTATCGTTGATGGACCGGGAATACGATTTACTATTTTCGTTCAGGGGTGCCCACATCATTGTAAAGGATGTCATAATCCTCAGACACATTCCTATGATGGTGGAAAAGTTATTGATACAGATGAACTTCTGAAAAAAATCCTCGCAAATCCTTTGCTTGATGGAGTTACTTTCAGTGGAGGAGAGCCTTTTGTTTACGCAAAACAACTTGCTGATTTAGCAAGAAAAATAAAACAGAATAATCTTAATATTGTAACATATTCGGGGTATACTTTTGAAAGAATTCTTTCAGAGTCTACCGAAGAAAATGGCTTTTCAGAACTTCTTTCAGAAACAGATATTCTGATTGATGGACCTTATTTAGAAGCTGAACGTTCTCTTATGCTTCTTTTCAGAGGCAGTAAAAATCAGCGTATAGTTGATGTGAAAAAAAGCCTTGAAAAAGGTTCGGTTGTTGAAATAAATCTTGATAACTAAAAATTTATAGGGGAGGTGTAAGTATCAGAACAGTAAAAAGAATAGTTATAACGCTTATAGCAATAATGATGATTTTTTCTTTTACAGCCTGTGGAAAGGAAAACGACGGAACAGGTTATCTTTTCAGATATGATCTTTCATCCGACCCTCAGAATCTTGATCCTCAGGTTGCTGTCGATACATCCTCGCTTATTGTTATAAGAAATATATATAGTGGTTTGTTTACTTTATCTGAAACAGGGGCGATAGAAAATTCTCTTGCACTTGATTATACAATTTCAGATGATGGACTTATTTATGATATATCAATCCGTGATGATAACTACTGGGCAAACGCAGATGGTAAGAAAGAACAGATAAAAGTTACTGCAAAAGATTTTGAATATGCTTTTAAAAGGATTTTTAATCCACAGACATCTTCGCCTTATAAAGAAGATTTTATCTGTATAAAAAATGCTGAGAAAATAATCAATGGAGAGGTTGATTATTCAGAACTCAAAGTAACAGCGATAACTGATTTTTCCCTCAGAATAGAACTTGAATATCCGAATGCAAATTTTCTTTCGCTTCTTACAACAACACCTGCTATGCCGTGCAATTCTTCACTTTTCCATTCTACAAACGGAAAATATGGTCTTGACCCAGACAACACATATACAAACGGACCGTTTTATGTCAAGCAATGGGAATTTGATCCTTACGGAAAGAATAATTATATGATACTTCGTAAGAACAAAATGTTTTCTGAAGAAATGGATATTTCTCCATCGAGTCTTAACTTTTTTATCGAAAAGGAATATTCAGACAGAATAGCTGATTTTGAAAAAGAAGATATCGATTGTATTATAACAGACGGTTCTGATGATTTTATTGATGATGAAGATTATAGTTATACCGAGTATAAATATAAAACTTACGGAATAATGGTCAATACCGACAATTCTTATTTTTCTCAGGTTGAAGCAAGAGAAGCGATATGTCTTTCGATAGACAGAGGTATTTATAAAGATGAGCTTACAAGAGGAAGAACAACTGCATATGCAATAATTCCTCCTGCTGTAAATATTCTTAATAAGAGCTATCGCGATCTTATTTCAGATCAGGCTAAAACAACCTATAATCCATCTCTTGCAAAAGAAAAATGGGATGAATTTTTACAGAATAATGATATGTCATCTCTTACAGGAGTCAATATCATTGTCAAAGAGGGAACAGAAAACAGCGATGACCTTAACAGAATAACATCGCAGTGGCAACAGAATATCGGATTTTTCTGTGGAATAGAAGTTCTTCCTGAAAAGGAATATAACCGTAGAATAGAAGAAAACGAATATCTGTTAGCACTTACCGATATTACTGCTGATAACAATAGTCCCAGAGATATTCTTTCACAGTTTGTAACAGGCGATGAAGACAATACTTTTGGTTATTCAAACGAAAGGTTTGACGCAATATTTGATAAAGCGATTCATTCCGAAAAACTCAGTGACTCTGTTCAGCTTTATTCAGATGCAGAAAGCGCAATTATTGACGACTACTCGTTTATTCCTGTATTTTATGAAAGTGAATATCTTATTTATCCCAAAGAAATACAGGGGATAGGATATAATCCGTTTACAAAAGAGCTTGATTTTATCCATGCGAAAAATTTTGATTAATAAAAAAACCTGAGAAGATTTCTTCTCAGGTTTTTATTTTGTTAGTTATCAGATGATGCATTAACGTTATAAACCATAGTCATAAGACTATCACCAAGATGAGCATTTTCAACGATTATATCATTGAAAGTAGGTTTAAGGTCACAATGACTAAAATTCCAGAAAGCTTTGATTCCATGCTTGACAAGTGTATCAGCAATTTGTTGTGCAGATTCTTTTGGAATGCAAAGAATAGCAATAACAGGGGAGTTTTCGTTACAGAAACTCTCGATTTTATCGGTATGCATTATTCTGAGATTTCCTACTTCGATATCTGTGAGTTCGGGGTTTACATCAAATATACCTATGAGCTTACAACCTCTTGCATCAAAGTTCATATGAGTTGCAATCGCTCTTCCAAGGTTACCTGCACCAATAAGTATTGTCTTGTATCCTTTGTCAACACCAAGAATTTTTCCAATTTCAGCATGAAGTTCAGAAACATTGTATCCATATCCTTGCTGTCCGAAACCACCGAAACAGTTAAAGTCCTGCCTTATCTGAGAGGCTGTAAAACCCATTTTTTCAGAAAGCTCTCTTGATGAAATTCTTGTAACGCCATTATTCATAAGTTCCTGAAGAAATCTGTAATATCTTGGTAATCTTTTTATTACGGATGTAGAAACAGTACTTCCCATTTTATAGACGCCTCCTGATAAAGTTGTTATATCATTTCAACAAGTCTCTTGTTTATTTCGAGAAGGAATGTTTCCGTATCAACTGTTTGCTTGTTTTCAATTGAAGAAAGTGCAGCAAGGTCACCTGTCATTACGCCATCTTCAATTGTCTTGATAGTTGCTTTTTCAAGCTTATCAGCAAATTCACAGAGGTCAGGGGTGTTGTCGAGTTCGCCTCTTTTTCTGAGAGCGCCTGTCCATGCAAAGAGTGTGGCAACAGAGTTTGTAGATGTCTTTTCGCCCTTGAGGTGTTTGTAGTAATGGCGCTGAACTGTTCCGTGAGCAGCTTCGTATTCATAAACTCCATCAGGAGAAACGAGAACAGATGTCATCATAGCAAGGCTGCCATAAGCAGTAGCAACCATGTCAGACATTACGTCACCATCATAGTTTTTACAAGCCCAGATATATCCACCATTAGAACGAACAACTCTTGCAACAGCGTCGTCGATAAGTGTATAGAAGTATTCGATACCTGCTTTTTCAAATTTTTCTTTGTATTCGCTTTCGTAGATTTCAGCGAAGATATCTTTGAAACGATGGTCATACTTCTTTGAAATTGTATCCTTTGATGCAAACCAGATATCCTGCTTTGTATCAAGGGCGAAGTTAAAGCAACATCTTGCGAATGATGCTATTGATTTGTCGATATTGTGAAGTCCCTGAATGATTCCGTCTGAATCAGAGAACTGATGAATAAGCTGACGAGTTTCTTTTCCATCCTTATCGGTTACGATAAGTTCAGCCTTAGCACCGGCAGGAACAACCATTTCGCTGTTCTTATAAACATCACCATAAGCATGACGGGCAATACAGATAGGCTTTTTCCATGTGGGGATATATGGAGTGATACCCTTAACAAGGATTGGTGCACGGAAAACTGTACCGTCAAGGATGGCACGGATAGTACCGTTAGGTGACTTCCACATTTCCTTAAGGTTGTATTCTGTCATACGGGCAGCGTTAGGAGTGATGGTAGCACACTTAACTGCAACGCCGTACTTCTTAGTAGCCTCGGCACTGTCAACTGTAACCTGATCGTCAGTTGCATTTCTGTTCTCAAGACCAAGGTCGTAGTATTCTG
>JAZNQY010000142.1:0-12684 GCA_045590375.1 Oscillospiraceae bacterium
ATCCTGCACCTATAACAGAGCGAAGTGCTGTGAATGTAAACGCACCAACGCTATCTGATGCTGATGTCTGGGCAACAAAAGCCGTTCCCCATATAAATGCTGCGATAAGAAGAATAATACTTCCCTTTATATTTTTCATAACTGCTCCTTAAAAATAAAATAACCTTATAAATTCTATCACAGAGGGGATATTTTGTCAAACAAAAATGCCCCGTGAAATTACGGAGCATTCTTGCTTTGGGCTTATGGTATTATTTTATGGGAAGTTACTCGATTTCTTCAATTCTTACGTTTTTAAGATAGAATGTTGCTGTTGAGCCACGGTGACCGAGGTTATATTCGAGTCTGCCGTTGTTATCATCCTTATCCTTCATTTCAAAGTCGAATGTGTATGTTTCCCATTCGGTTGAAATTGTCTGTGTTGTATCGGGAAGGTATCTTATCCAGCCTGCTGTGGGTGCTGAAACGCATACAACGATATCTCTTTCTTCATCTGCTCTTGCATCGAATGTAAGACGATATTTCTTTCCCTTTATCATAGGAAGTTCGGGCTGAACGAGCTGAACTGAATAGTCCACATCGCCCTCTGCTTCTGATGTTATTATAAGTGTTTCGTCCTTGATTTCAGCAGCACCTTGTCCGTTCTGGAAGAGGAGGAAGAACCAGTTTGTTTCGTCATCCAAGGGTTCTACGTCTTTAAAATCGCCGTTGTAGATGAGGTTTCCATCGGCTGTGGGTTCTCTGAAATTCTTTTCGGGTTTTGTAACATTTGTATCGTAAGCGTCTTTCTGATAAACTCTTACATAGTCGATTTCAAATTCTGCGTTATCAAAGTCTGTTGTTTCATCGGGGTTTCCGGGCCAGTTTCCACCGACAGCGAGGTTCATCTGAACGAAGAAAGGCTGATTGAAGGGTGCTGGATAAGGCTTTTCATCTTCGCCGTTTACAGCTGTGAACCAGTCGTTGATTGTGAGGTAATGTTCGCCGTCGATATAATAACGGAATTCGCCGGGTTCCCATTCAACAGAATATTCATGGAATTCGCTTGCAAATGTAGAACCGTCTGTCAAAACTACTGTTCCCTGCTGTTCTGCGTGGGGTTCGCCATAGTGGAGTGTTCCGTAAGCAGTATCAACCTGATTTCCGAGGACTTCCATAATGTCGATTTCGCCACATTTAGGCCACTGTCCATAGAACTGTTCGTCCTGTGGCATCATCCAGATTGCAGGCCAGAGTCCCTGTCCTTCGGGAACCTTTGCGCTTACTACTACTTTACCATACATAAAATCTCTCTTGTTCTGAGAATTTACTTTTCCTGATGTGTAGTATTCTTTTCCGTCTTTTTCTGTCTTTATAGCTTTGAGAACGAGTTTTCCGTCACGAACGAAAATGTTGTCATCTGAATCTGTATATTCCTGAAGTTCGTTATTTGTCCAGCCGGGATCACGAAGTTCTCTGTTCCAGTTTTCTTCGTTTAATGTGTCACCATCAAACTCATCACTCCAGAGAAGGTTATAGCCGTTAAGCTGTGGTGTTTCTGTTTTTGTTACAGAAGTTTCGGGTGCTGTGTCGGGTGTTGCTTCTTTTGTGCATCCCACAAAAATTCCTGAAATCATAACTACTGCTGCTGTAAAGCCAAGCGCTTTTTTAAAGTTCATAAAAATTCCTCCATTCATATATTAAAGAAGCTTTATAAGTTTATCCTTGATTTCTTTATAGTGTTCATCTATTATGCCGAAATCCATTTCCTTATATGTCCATGCACATCTTGCTATGCCAAGGTCACAGAAAGCAGCGTTTATCTCTTCAAACCATTTTAAAGTTGCGTCTACGGGTGCTCTGTCGATAACACCGTATTCTCCACAGTAAAGAGGAATATCATATTTTTCTGCTATCATAACAGCCTCAGAGAAAAACTTCTTGAAAAATTCTCTGTCGATTGCTGAGCTTTCCATTATGTTATAAATCTTCTGATTTTCGCTTTCGAGATATTTTTCTGTTTCTGATTTAGCAACATCAAATTCAATGGGGAAACCGATTGAATAATCAAGAGGCATTCCCTTAACCCAATGCGCTGACTGATGAGTAAAAAGAACGGGTTCGTAACAATGGAATGTGAAAACCATATTCTTATCAACGGGTGCTCTTAAATTCTTAACGCAGAAAGCAGCGTTGTGTTTCGCACCACCTATGATAATTCTTACATCCTTTGAAACTTCTCTTATCGCCTTTATCGCTCTGTCGGCAATATCATTCCAGATTTCAGAAAGGTCTTCATCGACAACTTCGTTTAAAAGCTCGAAACAGAGCATATCGTTATATTTTGAATAGCGTTCTGCAAATTCTCTCCAGAGGTCTACAAATTTATCCTGTAAATCCTTTTCAAAGAAGAAGGGGATTTCTTCTTCATCAAAAATATATCCTGCTGTCTTGTGAAGGTCTAAAACCATATTGAGATTATATTTTTTGCACCATGAAATGCAGTTGTCAACAAGAGAAAAACCATCTTCAAGAGTATTTCCGTTTTCGTCTTTGAAAATATAGTAATCAACGGGAACTCTTACATGGTCAACGCCCCAGGAAGAAATATTCTTTATGTCTTCTTCTGTAATGAATGTTTCGTGACGTTCTTTTGTGTGGTCACACTGTGAAAGCCAGCCACCGAGGTTTATTCCTTTTGTAAAGCCTTCGAATTTTTTGAGCATATAAAAGTCCTCCTTATATTTCGTTGACTAAATGATAACATCAAGAAGTTTATTATTATATCTTTTTTATTGCTTTTTTATCGTAATTATGATATAATACCGTCAGAAGATATAATTTTTTCATAGAAAGGTTGAAAAATATGAGCATTTCGGAAGAACTCATAGTCAAGGAATATATAATGCGAGAGGAGAACGAATACCGTGCGCCTTACAGTTCGGAATTTGAGTTTTATCTTCTCGTTAAAAATGGTGAGGTAGAAAAAATAAAAGAATTTTCAAAGAAAGAATTTTCCGAAAAAGCAGGATTCGGAAAACTCTGTGAAAATCCTTTACAGAACATAAAATATCATTTTGTTGTAACAGCAGCACTTATCGCAAGATACTGTATAGACGGTGGGATGGCGCACGAAACGGCATATAATTTAAGTGACCTTTACATCAACCGTGCTGACAAAGCAAGGTCTTTCAAGGAGATTTCAGAGCTTCACGCTGAAATGTCTTTAGACTATACAAAGAGAATGAAAAGAATAAGCAAAAGCAGGATTTTTTCAAAGCCGATAATCATAGCCGTTGATTATATCTATGAAAATATCGGAAAAAGAATAACGCTTATGGATTTAGCAGAAGTCACGAATTTGAATGAGAGTTATCTTTCAAGGCTTTTCAAGAAAGAAACAGGCGAAACCGTTACCGATTATATTTTAAGAAAAAAAATCGAAACGGCTGAAAATATGTTGAAATATTCATCATATCCACCATCTGAAATTGCGTTTATGTTAGGTTTTCCTTCGCAGAGTTATTTTACGGCTGTTTTTAAAAAGCTAACAGATACAACGCCAAAAAAATACCGTGACTGTAATTTCAGAAAAATTGATATAGAATAAGAAAAGGGTACTCACAAGAGTACCCTTTTTACTATTTATATACTTCAATCAGTTTATCCCAATTTTCGAGAGCTATTTTAACGACATCCGGGTCATACATAATACCTGTGTTCTTTTCGATTTCTTCTTTACATACAGAAAGTGGAAGTGCGTTTCTGTACGCACGTTTTGAAGCCATAGCGTCGATAGAATCGCATACTGCAATAATTCTCGCCCCGATAGGAATTTCCTCGCCCTTTGCACCGAAAGGATAACCTTTTCCGTCCCATCTCTCGTGGTGGTGAAGAATAATTGCTGCGAGTCTTGCGAAATGAGGAGATTTTGACAGAATATCAGCGCCTATCTGAGGATGCTGTTTCATCAGTTTCCATTCTTCGTCATCAAGGCCACTCTCTTTAAGAAGGACTTTATCGGGGATACCTATCTTTCCGATATCGTGAAGATGCCCTGCGATATGAATTTCTCTTATTTCATCTTCGGATAACCCCATAAGCTCGCTTATCATACAAGCCATATCGCTGACGCGTTCAGAATGTTTACCTGTATATGGGTCGCGTGCGTCAAGTGCTGAGGTTATACATTCGACAAATTCGTGATATTCAAAATTAATTCCACAATCGCAGTTCATAAGAGCCTTCTTTCAAAGTTTACGCAAAGATAAATCTCATATAGTCAATTTCTGTTGTGCTGATTCCTCTTACGGAATCTTCAAGGCTATATGTTACAGAAAGACGATAAACCTGTTCGTTTCCGTTTTCATCGAGGTAGTAATATTTATAGAGATAAGTTGCTGTATCATCGTTTGAATATGTTACAGAGAGAGGAGCAAGAGAGATAATCTTGTCTGCTTCCTTCTTTGTCATATTGTATGCGATAGTTGTATTGTCGATAGGTTCCGAGACCTTGACACCCTTCCAGTTCTTTTTAAGGGATTTGAAATCATAATAAGTAACAGATGAAATCTTGTCGTTTCCGTCAAGGCTTATAAATACTGCCCATTCGGGAACTTCAACTCCACCGACTTTTACAGTTGAATCAGATTCGCAGATACGGTCATAATCAATAATCTCTTTAAGCATTACATTCTGTGAATCGAGTTTTACAACCGTGCCTGTATTCTTTTCGGCCATTTCAATACTCTTTCCGAGTTCGCCTCTTAAATCATCGGCAAGTTTCTTTCCTTCGTTGCCTTTGATAAGACCAACTATAAAGAACACAAGAAGAACGATAAGAATAACTATCAGTGATGCACCTATCATAATGAGAAGGGGCTTTTTGTTATTCTTCTTTACTTTTTTATTTGAGTTTTTTGTTGCAACTTCATTCTGGACATTTTCGAGTTCGTTGAATTCCATATTAAAATCCTCCTAAATAACAAGGTTTAACTTATTCTAACAATTTTCGCCAGAAAAGTCAAGTTATATAAGCCCCTTGTCCTCCATTCTCTGCATAGCAAGCATAACACCGAGTTTTCCACTGTGATATGTAAGTCCTCCCTGCATCCATACAGCATATGGTTCTCTTATCGGGGCATCGGCTGAAAGTTCTATTGAAGCACCACCTGTAAAAGCGCCTGCTGCCATAATAACCTGACTGTCATAACCCGGCATATCCCACGCAACAGGTGTCACGAAAGAGTCAACGGGTGCACCTGACTGTATACCCTCGCAGAAAGCAGTCAGATTTTCTTCGTTCTGAAGTTTTATCGCTGTTATTATATCGCTTCTTGTTTCGCTCTTTTTGGGGAATGTTTCAAAGCCTAAAAGTGAGAAGAGTTCTGCTGCGAAAGTTGCTGTCTTGACAGCAGCAGCTACTGTCTGGGGTGCTAAGAATACACCCATGAACATTCCTCTTGACTGATTTAAAGTACAGCCTACTTCCTTACCCATTCCGACACAAGTAAGACGATAGGAACAGAGTTCGACGCATTTTTTAGTTCCGACTATATATCCACCCGTTTCGGCAATTCCTCCACCTGCGTTCTTTATGAGTGAGCCTACGCAGACATCGGCACCGACTTCTGTCGGCTCTCTCTTTTCAACAAATTCGCCATAGCAGTTATCGACCATAACTATCGCTTCGGGGTTTATCTTTTTACATTCCTTTATTATTTCTTCCATCTGTGAAATTGTTATCGCAGGGCGAAGAGAATACCCTCTCGAACGCTGGATATAGATAACCTTTGCTTCGGGTGCTTTTTTAAGGATTTCTTCTTTATTGAATGTTCCTTCATCTGTAAGGTCAACCTTATCATATTTTACGCCGAAATCAGAAAGCGAGCCGTTTCCCTTTTCTCCTCTTATTCCTATTACTTCTTCTAAGGTGTCATATGGGTTTCCTGTTATGCATAAAAGTGTATCGCCTGTGCGTAAAAGTCCGAAAAGTGCGACTGTTAAAGCGTGCGTTCCCGAAACGAAATTGTGACGGACAAGCGCATCCTCACATCTGAAAATATCAGCATAAACGGCATCTAAAACATCTCTGCCCATATCGTCATAGCCATAGCCTGTGCTTCCCTTGAAACAAGCCTCACTTACTTTATTCTTTGAAAAAGCAGAAAGCACTTTATGGGTGTTGTATTCTAAAATATCGTCTATTCCCGAAAAAGTATCCTTTGCTGAAATTTCTGCTTTTTCTGAAAATTCCTTTACTCTTTCGCTGAGTTTGAAAAATTCGCTCATTTTTTTAAAAATCCTTTCGCCTTATATAAATATAGTCTTCGCCTTTTTTTATAAATCCTGCTCCCTCATAAAAGGACACTCTTTCGTCTTTTGCAAAAAGAGTACATTCCCTCTTATACTCATTTTTAAGATGATATAAAAGTTTTCTTGCTTTTCCTTTTCCTCTGTCTTGTGGGTGCGTTGCTATCATTCCGAAAAAGGCGTTATTTTCATCACAGAACTGCATTGTTGCCGTTGTTTTTCCATAAAGATAAACCTTTGAAACGCCGTGTCTTATTCTGTGGGATGTATCTGTCAGCCATTCTGAATAGACATCTTCAATGTCAAAGCCTGTTTTTAAAACCGAAAAAACATCGTCAAGTTTAGGGTTATTATCAACCTCTATCTCTTCACCTAAAGAAACATCGGGGAAAGAGAAAAGCGTTCTTTTAACCTTTTCGTAATGTGGAATGAAAATCTCGCTGTCGGTTTCTATTTCAGAGGGGCAGAGAGTTTCTAAAAAGAACATAAGTTCGTTCATATCGAAATTTCCGTCTGATGAAATAACAACTCCACCACCCGACTTTGAAAGAACGGCATTCTCGCCGATTTTATAGAATTTCATAAAATCATAGTCTGTTCCATAAGCTTTATAATGTGCTCTTATCTTGCGTGAATAATAATCATCACGCAGGACGGGGAGCAGAGAAATTTCTTCTATCATAATTTTCCTACCTCAGATAAAACGGCAAGGCATAAATCATAACAAGCCTTTATATCAGATTTATCGGCAACGCAAGAGGGTGAATGAAGATAACGGCAGGGAATTGATATAGCCATTGTTCTTACTCCGTCACCTGTTATATGAATAGCGCCACTGTCGTTTCCACCTGCTACAACGGATTTTGTCTGAACAGGTATTCCCTTTTCGTCTGCAACAGAAAATGCGAGTTTATAAAGTTCTCGATCGTAAATCGTGCCTCTGTCCATAAATGAAACAACTGCGCCTTTTTTCTGGATACAAACTTTTTTATCCCCTTCGGATAAGGGAATATCTGCTGCTGTTGTTGTTTCTAAAACAATGGCAATATCGGGGTTTACAGAAAATGTTGAGGTTTTAGCGCCTCTTGTTCCGATTTCTTCCTGAACGGTAAAGACGAATGTCACATCAAAAGGAATTTCTCCCTTTATCATATCAATCATCATAGCGCATCCTGCTCTGTCGTCTATTGCTTTGCATCTTATTTTTCCGTCGCCAAATTCTATAAATTCAGAATCGAAATATGCCATATCGCCGAGGGAAACATATTTTTCAGCTTCTTCTTTATTTTCAGCGCCGATGTCGATATAAAGTGATGACATTTTAGGATTTTCGTCCTTCTCACTCGCTGAAAGATTATGAACAGCAGGTGAGCCTATTACTCCCGAAAGTCCGTTTACAGTAACTCTCTTGCCCATAATGGTTGAAGGTTCTATTCCGCCCACTGCCGAGAAAGAAAGTGAGCCATCGGATTTTACAGATGTTATTATGAGCGCAACTTCATCCATATGCGCTGCTATCATTATCTTTGATTTCGGTGTTTCTTTTCCCTTTTTCTCACAGATAAGGTTTCCTAAATTGTCTACTCTGTAATCACAGTAATCCTTGATTTCGTTTATGATAAATTCACGAACAGCTTTTTCATCGCCTGAGCCACCGTTTAAAAGACAAAGTTCTTTAAGCATTATTTAACCCCCTTTACATACTCTGCTATGAGCTTTGAAACAGAAACTATATCATCGGTATCAATAATTTCTGTCGGGGTATGCATATATTTAAGAGGAATAGAAAGCGTTGACGCGCAAGCACCCTCACGATTGACAGAAAATCTGTCGGCGTTTGTTCCTGTTCTGCCGTTCATGACTTCTGTCTGATAAGGAATATCCTTTTCCTTTGCGATTGAAATAAGAGTATGTGAAAGCTCTCTGTCGAGTGAAGGAGAAATTCCTATCATAACTCCCTTGCCCATCTTTCCACATTTATCTTTCTTTTCGCCTGATGCATAAGCAAAGCTTACATCAACGGCAATAGCAATATCGGGGTTGAGATAGAATGCGCCTGTTGCTGCCCCTCTTTCGCCGACTTCTTCTTCTGTTGAGAAAAGAATCTGGAGTTCACAATTAAGGTTCTCATTCTTTAAAAGTTCAAGTGCATAGAGAATTGCTGCAACACCACTTCTGTCGTCAAGCGCTGAGCCTGAAACTCTGTTTCCTAAAAGTTTTTTAAAAGTTGTATCAAAAGAAATTGTATCACCGAGAGATACTATCTTTTCGAGTTCTTCTTTGCTGTAACCTGTGTCGATATACATTTCGTTAACGGCAAGAGGTTTTTCTTCTGACGCAAGATGAGGAGGAACAGAAACAAAAACTCCGTCTATTGTTTTATTTCCATAGATTTTAACGGGCAATGCAGGTAAAAGTCTTTTATCAATTCCACCACAGTTAGCAACTTTTATAAAACCGTCATCTGTTATAGATGTTACTATAAAGCCTATTCTGTCGATATGTGCATCAAGAAGGATTTTCTTTTCTCCGTTGCCTATTTTCCCAAACACAGAGCCGTTTTTTATAAAAGCATTCTTATCGTATTCTTTAAGATAAGAAAGGGCGATTTCAGAAGTTTCTGTTTCATCACCACTAACTCCACCCGATTTACAGAGTCTTTCGAGGATTTCTATAATATCCAAACCTTAACATCTCCTTTATGATATTTCTGATAATGTCTGCATAGAATTCAATATAGATTATACCCCTTTTTGAAAAAAATAGCAACATTTTAAAGGTGAGGATTTTTATGAAACAGAAAATCACTGCCGATACGGTTATAATATCGGCATTTTCTATGGTGCTTCAGCTTCTTTCGATAGCGCTGAATATAGTAATAACAAAAAATATGGGCGAAAGTGCTGTCGGGATTTTATCTCTCGTTTCACAGTTTTTCGTTTTCGCTCTGACTCTTTCAAACGGGAACATCTTTTCGGTTTCAAGCAGATTTATTTCCGAAGAAATAGGCAGAAAAGGAAATGTTGAAAAGGTTATTTCCTATTGTCTTTTTTCAGGCGTCGGGCTTTCACTTTTGTTTTCTGTAATGCTCTTTTTTCTTGCAAAGAAAATAGCCGATGAAAATCTTTCTCTTGTTGCTATAAGAATAATGGCATTATCTCTTCCCCTTGCAACAACGGGAAGTTGCATAAAAGGATATTTCCATGCAAGGCGTATGGTTATAATCCCTTGCGTTGCCGATTTTACAGAATTTTTTGTGAAAGGTGCTTCGCTGATTATGATGATACTTGTTTTCGCAAAAAACGGCATTATGGATATTTTAACCTGCTCTGCCGTTTCTGTTATGACGGGCGAAATCATATCCTGCATTATGCTTTGTATTTTCTATGCAAGAGAAAAGCTTCCACATTCGGATGAAAACGCAAAAATTTCTTTTAAACAGTTTATAAAACTCTCTCTTCCGATAACTGTCGGCGCTTATATTTTTGTTCTGCTTTCAGGGTCTAATGAAGCGCTTGTTCCTTTGATGCTAAAAAACTTTTCTGATTCTTATGAAACAGCACTTTCGCAGTATGGGATTTTTGAGGGAATTATAATCCCCGTTATATTCTTCCCGTCAACACTACTGCAAAGTCTGTCGCTCATTCTTCTTCCTGAAACGGCAAGAGAAACACAGAGTAAAAATACCGAGAAGATAAAGGAACTTTCATCCGACGCTTTAAGAAAAGCATTTTCTATTGCGATTATCTCGGCGTTTTTCATATTCTCATATGCAGATGAACTCGGCAGGATGTTATCGGATAGTCCCTTAGTTATAAAAACGCTTAAACTGATATGCCCCGTTATTCCTTTTATCTATGTTGAGATAGTAACAGAAAGCATTTTAAAGGGGATGGGAAAACAGACCTTCTGCATAATAAACTCAATGGCTGAATACATAATAAGAATTTCGGCTGTTCTGATTTTTGTTAAGATGATAGGATTTTACGGCGTTATTGTTTCATATTTTTTAAGCAACATAATCTGCAATATAGTAAGAATTTCAGCTCTTATGAAGCTTACATCCATGTCATTTGATTTTGTCGGAAATATTCTTATTCCCGTATTTTCCTCTATGGTTTCGATAAAACTTTCACGCATATTATGGTCGGTTTTCCCTGTGGGTGTTTTTTCTCTGATAGTATCGGGGATTTTTGCTGTCATCCTCTTTATTTTAATAAGCGTTGCACTAGGCAAATTCTGTCTTGAAGAAACAAAAAAGAGTACCTTTGTTTAAGGTACTCTTTTTATTTGTTCAGTTCTTCAAAGTGTTCTTTTGTCATAATGTTTGTATGCCCTTTTCTGACTTCGTTCATTAAAGGAACATTGACATCATCGCAGGAATGATGATATATAAAACCTAATTTTTCCTGAACTCTCTTTGACTTTTCATTACCGTCATAATATCCACACCATACAGTAGTCATTTTAAGGTCATAAAACGCTCTGTCAAGAAGTACTTTTGCTGCCTCGGGAATAAGGCCTCTGCCCCAGAAATCCTTTCCTATCCAGTAGCCAAGCTCACATTCATCATCTCTGTCGGTCATATCGGTAGCGTCGCCCGTCATAAGAGAGATACTTCCTATTGCGATATTGTCTTCTTTAAGGCAGACGGCATAACATTCGTCGCTACTGAAAACCGTTTTTATAATTTCAAGGCTTTCTTCAACTGATTTATGTGGAGGCCAGCCTGCTATGGGGCCTATTGCTTCGTCTTTTGCATATTTATAAAGACTTTCAGCGTCGGATTCTTCCCATTTTCTTAAAATAAGACGATTAGTTTCTATTTTCATTTTATTACCTCTTTTTTAAATATCCGTCATAACAAGGGCGAAAATCATAACAAGAACTATCGCAATCCCTATTCCACCTATGATTATTGATGACGCTGCCATTTCTTCGGGAGCAAAATATTCTGTCGGTTTATCGGGATTTATCATAATTTCTTTTTCATCGCCTACTCTTACATCAAGGTTGTTGCTGTAAACATCATCGCAGAGCTTTATAGTTCTGCCGTCATAATAAATTTCATAAACGGGGCAGGCAAGCATATGGCCGTCATTCGCAGTTTCACGAAGTTCAACACATTTCGCTGTGACCATATATGAACAGCGTTTCTTTCTTCCGAAATATTTTGAAACGGCAACGATAACAAGAATAATTCCGACTATGAGGAAAAGTGTCATTAAAATATAGGGCATATTTTTATCAAGGAATGAGATGGTATTTTCTGCTCCGAAATAAAGAATAAGTGTTGCGATTATACATATCAGTCCCACAACGGGAAAAACAAATGTTATCGGATTTACTTTCTTGTTCTTTATTCCACTGATAATACCCGCTATTCCGAAAACGAGGAAATACTGTCCCAAAACGGCAGGAACAAGCCCTGCTCTTCCCGTTTTTCCAAAGAAAATCATAACAGCGATAGAAGCTATAAACCATATTACAAGTATAACGGATATCATAATTTCAAAAGGGGAATATTTTTTGTCGTTCATATATGTTACCTCGTTATTTCTTCACAAAAACACAGCCGTTTTCCTACCATCCCATTTCTGTCAGAAATTCGGGTTTTTCTGCATCGGTATATTTCTTGGGATTGCAGGTTTCGATTATCTTATCTCCACAACAGATGATATAATATGGGTCACCTTTTTTCGCAGACTTATATTCCGATTCTGTAACAGAGATTTTCTGGTCTTCGATTATCAGATAATAACTCCAGCCTCCTCTTCTGCTATAATCAGAATCCGTTTCTGTAATAACGCTCGTTCTGAGGACAGGCTCGTTTGAGAGAGCAGGTATCAGCTCTATTGTTGTTTTGACAATCATAACAGGAACAATAATAAAAGCCATACCTATTATTAAAATCAGTTTCGATTCGGATTTTCCGATATATGCTTTCTGAAACAAAACGCCCAGAAAAGCTATTGTGGTAACTATAAAGGCAACCAGATAGTTCTTGCGTATTGTTGACAGAATATACAGTTCTTTCGCGCTTTCAAGAAAACTGCTGTCGATAGTTGTTGATGTTATATCATAAGACATAACTTCTGCTATTATGACAGCGAGTAAAAATGCAATATCGAGAATTAAAAGTACAATAGACAGTATTTTTTGAATTTTCGGACTCATATCTAACTCCTGTTATTATTTATTTTTTATAAGAAGTACTACCGTCTCAGCTTGATGTCCATTGTCCAAACAAACACTTATATCTTCCTCAATAATGGGGAGCCTGAATTTGATGGACTTTATCCACTGTCCGTTAGGCTGACGTTCTTCATAAATCTGAACTTCTGAAACAAGTGCTTCGATGAGTTGTCTCTTTTCAATTTCGTTCATCAGACA
>JAZNQY010000143.1:0-10562 GCA_045590375.1 Oscillospiraceae bacterium
TATTTAAGATTTTTTATAATTTTCTGAACTTTTTTGCATATTTTATCACTTATATCTATGTAAGTCAATAAAATTATCTGTTTATGACTTTAAATTTCATTCCGTTTTCTTCTGCATATTTTTGTGCAAAAGAATTTTCAGGCACTTTGATAACAAGGCCTTCGCAACCAGAGAATACCTTATCACCAATCTCTGTAACAGAATCAGGGATTATTATTTCTTTTAAAGATTTGCAACCTTTGAATGTCTCATCGTAAATCTCTGTAACAGAATCAGGAATTGTTATACTTGTTAAAGATTCGCAACTAGAGAATGTACCTCCACCAATCTCTTTAACAGAATCGGGGATTATTATTTCTTTTAAAGATTTGCAAGAAGAGAATGCACCTTCACCAATCTCTGTAACAGAATCGGGGATTGTTATATTTTCTAAAGATACGCAAGAAGAGAATGCACCTTCACCAATCTTTTTAACAGAATCGGGAATTGTTATCTCTTTTAAAGATCTGCAACCTATGAACGCGCACTCACCAATCTCTGTAACAGACGAGGAAATTGTTATCTTTTCTAAAGATTTGCAACAAAAGAACGCGAATCCACCAATCTTTTTAACAGAATCGGGGATTGTTATCTCTTCTAAAGATTTGCAACCTTCGAACGCGCGCTCACCAATATCTATAACAGAATCAGGAATTGTTATTTCTTTTAAAGATTCGCAACATTTGAACGTGCATGTACCAATCTCTGTAACAGACGAGGAAATTGTTATCTTTTCTAAAGATTTGCAATCCCAGAATGTACCTCCACCAATCTTTTTAACGGAATCGGGGATTGTTATTTCTTTTAAAGATTCGCAAACTTTGAACGCGCATGTACCAATCTCTGTAACAGAATCAGGAATTGTTATCTTTTCTAAAGATTTGCAACATATGAACGCGCATCTACCAATCTCTGTAACAGAATCAGGAATTGTTATCTCTTTTAAAGATTTGCAATCTATGAACGCGCGTCTACGAATCTTTTTAACAGAATCGGGGATTACTACCTTGGTTTCCTTCCCTCTGTATTTTTTTAAAACTCCGTTTCTAATTATAAAATCTGTCATACTTGTTTCCTCCTTAAATTAAGTCTCTATATATTTAATACCATATTTTTTAACTTCTTCGCGTTCGGTTAACCGAACATATTGAAGATTTTTTATGATTTTTTTGAACTTTTTTGCGTTATATCACCTGTTTTTATGTAAATACAGAGCAACATTCCTCTTCCCTTGCTAAAAGTTTATCTGTATGCTATAATACTTGTCGGAAAATATTTAACGGAGAAGAAAAAATGAAAAGCAAAGAAATCTATAAAAGAGCGTTTATGCTCGCCGTTCCGATGATGATTCAGAACGGAATTACAAATATGGTAAGCCTTATCGACAATGTAATGGTAGGCAAACTCGGAACAGAAGCGATGACTGCCGTTTCGATAGCAGGTCAGCTTATATTCGTTTTCAGCCTTGCGATTTTCGGTGGACTTTCGGGCCCCGGAATTTTCGGGGCACAGTTTTTCGGTCAGGGGAACACAGAGGGAATAAAGAACAGTTTTCGTATGAAAATGATAATCGCAGTCGTTTGTTCTGTTATAGGAATGACGATTTTCGCTCTTTTCGGTGAGGAACTTATAACCCTTTATCTTCGTGGCGAAAGCGGTGATATAGATAAAGAACTAACGCTCTATTACGCGAAAGAATACCTTACAATTATGCTGATTCAGATGCTACCCTTTGCGCTGATTCAGGTCTATGCGACAACGCTTCGTGAAACGGGCGACAGTGTTAAGCCTATGGTCGGCGGAATTGCCTCGGTAATAGTCGATGTTGTTTTCAACTATATTCTCATCTACGGAAAATTCGGTGCTCCCGCGCTTGGCGTAAAGGGTGCCGCTATCGCAACAGTTCTCGCAAGATTTGTTGAATTCGCGGTTGTTATTATATGGGCACACGCACGAAAGAAAAAACATACCTTTCTTCAGAAAGTTTTCAGAACTATCAAGGTGCCCCGTGACCTCGCAGGAAAAATTCTCATAAAGGGATTACCCATATTTTCAAACGAACTTTTATGGGCAGGAGGACTCGCTGCACTCACACAGTGCTACTCGGTAAGAGGGCTTGACATAATAGCAGGTCTTAACATATCAAACGCATTATGTAATCTTTTGAATGTAGTTTTCGTTTCTTTAGGCTCTGCCGTCGGAATACTCACAGGTCAGACGCTCGGCGCTATGGAATACGAAAAGGCCGAAAAGGACGCTTTCTCGCTTATGAAATTTTCTTGTGGGATATGTGTTCTTCTTACTGCTATACTTATTCTTCTTTCGGGCATCTTCCCGAAATTCTATGACACCACGGAAGAAATACGCAGTTACGGACAGTTCTTTATAATAATAACGGCTTGTTTCTTCCCTGTTCAGGGGTTTTTGAATGCTCTTTATTTCACACTCCGTTCGGGAGGAAAAACTCTGATAACATTCCTTTTCGACAGCGTTTATTCATGGGTTATATGCGTTCCCGTTGCCGTTATTCTTTGTGAATATACACCACTTGATGTATTTCTCATCTACGCTATCATTCAGGCACTCGACATCATAAAGATAGTAATAGGCTATACACTTGTAAAACGCAGAATATGGATAAGCAATATAGTAAATGAAGAGAGTAAGGCTTAAACTGAAATAAATAAAAAGGAGAATTAAAATGAAAAAAATATTTCCCATAGTTTTTTCGCTTCTTGTCTGTCTTTCGTTTGTATTGTCGCTTGTTGACGGGGAAGAACTTCCCGTAAAATCTGATTTCAACCACGACAATATCTATTCCCATATCGAAAACATCTGTGCCGACGGAACTCACTCGATAGTTCACGATGAGGAAAATAAAAAGGTTCAGGAATATATTATATCAGAGCTCGAAGCCCTTGGCATAGTGAATTCCGATACCACAGAAAAGGCGGCTTACCTTATACAGAGTTTTGTTACCGATGATAACGACCTTTCAAAAACAAGGTATCAGAGTTTTTATCTCGATAACATAATAGTACATATTCCTGCGAATTCGCAAAATAAAACAAATCAGGCCGTTATGACAATGGCGCATTTCGACTCTGCGAATACGGGCCCCGGCGCTGCTGATGACGCCTGCGCCTGCGCTACAATGCTTGAAGCAATCCGTTATTATATGGATAAGATGGAAAAAGGCTATACAATAGAAAACGACCTTGTATTCTGTTTTGTAAACGGTGAAGAATACGGTCTTTTCGGCTCGAAGGCATTTATGGGTGAATTCAAGGGTTTTGATAATCTTCTCAGCAGAATAAATTTCGCTATAAATCTTGAAGCAAGAGGAACTTCGGGAACGCAGATAATGTTTGAAACTTCTGCTGATAATTACAACACAGTAAAACTTTTCGCAGAAGTAAACGAGAATCTTTTCACCTGTTCGACGGCTACAATGATTTATGATATGATGCCTAACGGAACGGACTTTTCTAACCTCAAACCATATTATCAGGGCGTTAATATAGCAAACATCGGTGAGGGCGAAAATTATCATACACCGAATGACAACCCCGAAAATATCCGTGAGTCCTGCCTTTCACAACAAGCGCAGATTGTGAATAATCTTATCGATAAACTCGCAAATTACGACCTCGACTCTCTCTATGAAGCGAAAGAAAACGCAATCTTCTTTTCATATCTCAATATAGGCGATGTTGTCTATAACCACGCGTTTTCGGTAGTTCTCGCAGTAATAGGAATTTTACTTCTTCTTTCAAATATCATAATCGGAATAGTAAGTAAAAAGAAAAACCTTATAAAAACTTTAAAGGCGTTTCTTATAATTATTATAGGAATTGTTCTTTCAGCGGGGCTAACTTTCGGTTGCTACTATCTTTTCCAGACTATTGCCGCAATGGCAGGAACGATAGTTTTTCATATGATAGGAAGAGTTTTCTCTTCAAACACAGCTATCGTTGTTGGAATTATGATTCTGACTCTCGGTGTTACAACACTTACTTCACATCTTTTCTGCAAACTCTTTAAAACCGAAAAGGGCGACATAAGAAGGGCATTTTCATACATTCATATTTTTATAGGAATTGTTATGACATTCCTTGTTCCCGATGCAAGTTATCTCTTTATTTTCAGCGGAATTCTTCTGATGATAAATGAGCTTTTAATCACAATAAAACCCGAAACGGAAAACTATCACTTCGAACTTCTTTCGACAGCGCTCTGTCTTCCTATAATAATGCCGATAATAACAATCGCCGTTTCTGCTTTGGGGCTTTCTCTCTGCTATGTTTTCTCTGCATTGTTCGCTGTTGTGATATTCGGTATGAGTGCATCTATTTCTGATATATGCGGATATTTCTCGGTTAATTTCCTTTTAAGAAAAGATAAGAGTAAACCACTCCCCAATGTCGCAGGGGCACTTCATATCATCGCAGTTTCGTTTGTTATCTTCCTTTGCGTAAGCCTTACTCCCGTAAGTGAACATTCAAACCTCGGTGACGGAACTCATCATATATATGACAACGCAATCGTTTATTCAACCGACGGTGAAACATACTCAATCTATGTGATATATGATTTAAGCGCTTATAAGGGGCTTAAAAAATACGCTCCCGAAAATATGGAATATGACGACTATGAAGAGGGCTATATATGTGAAACAGAAATGCTTGATATCGGTATTTCTTCGCTTGTAAGTTGCGAGGGGAACACTATCGACATAAAACCTGCTCACGAAAAATCAATTTTCGATATCACCATATATTCTGAAGACGCAAAGTATGTAATAATCGATAACGGAACACATGTTCAGACTATGGAAATCCCCGAACACGGATATGCTTTTATAGATGCAAGAAATGACTGTAAAATCACTCTTGTAGGCGGTAAGGGCGAGGCTTATATCACGGAATATATCACCGATTACCCCGCGCTTATCCCCGAAAATTATGACCCCGAGGATGATTTACATTTCAACCTGTGGTTACAAAAAGCATTCGAACTTTCATAACAAAAATAAATCCGTAGAAGAAAAAGACTCTTCTACGGATTTTTGTTATATCTCAAAGTTTAATTTTCATCTGAATATTCTATGTAAACACCGTCTTTATAGTAACGCTCATAAATAGAAAACTGATTCAATGTATCTTCTATCTTGTATTCATCTGCGTCAAGTTTCAGATATTCCTCATATTCACTCAGGTCAACATATTCGGGATAACTGAGGATAACATATGTTATTGTATGGTTTTTCTCATCAAGCAGTGCGTATTCATACTCATAATCAAAGCCGTCTATCGCAACATACGCAGGCAACGCATAACTTTCTTCATCATATTTTATTCCTATCGTTATATCATCTACCGTACATTCTATTGAAGAAAGCCTCTTTACTTCGGCGTCGTAATCTTCTTTATCATATCTTGCCTGTAAAATCATATATCCGTCTGTATCAAAAAATCCCGTCTTAAAGCTTGATACAAATGTCGGCTCAATCATATCTTTCGTATCTTCGGGGAATACAAATAATTCGCTGAGATCACTGCGATATTGTTCTGATATCTTCGCTTTATCATAATTTTCTATACCGACACGGGTTTCATATGGTGTGTTTTCCATAAAGAAAATCATTGTTAAAACAAACCCGAACTTCATTATAAATGATAATACCAGTATTCCGACAATCAGTATGAATATCTTACAGCCTTTTACAAATTTCTTTCGTTTGGCATCTTCTTCAAGCAACCCGTTTGTATAAAGCGACAGTATCACCATAACAACAAATGCCAGAACAGAAAACACATAGCATAAAAATGTTCCTGTTCCCGCTTCGTAATTAAAGGTCTGTAACCCCAGAATAACAGCCATAAGAACTACGCCCACAAGGCTTATCCGTCTGATCCAGATTAAAAATCTGCTCTTTTGTTCGACAGCATAGTCTGCCATCTTAAAAGCAACCTCTTTTACTTCTTCATTCATCATCTCGCTTTTCCTCGCTCCATCAATAATTTCTTTGATATCAACATCATAAAATTCTGCCAGTTCAACAAGAATGCTGAGATCAGGAAGATTGCTTCCCGTTTCCCATCTTGATACAGATCTTCTTGACACATTGAACTGTTCGGCAAGTTGTTCTTGTGTAAGACCTTTTTCTTTACGGAGTTCTTTTAAAAATTCTCCTATTCTGATCTGGTCCATTTTCCGACCCCCTTTAAAAACATTGTATCATTCCCCACAAAAAAATACAGGACACAAAGCGAGCAATGCCCTGTTTTTCTCAATGTGACAGACAATGTCCCATTTTATTCACCGAGTTAATTATATCAAACTGTCGGAGTTAATTCAATAGTGCAGACTTTCCCCAATATATAAAAATATATAAAAAATAAAAAAAGATTTATTTCTGTAAAAAAGTCGAAAAAATAATTTATTTTATTTTTTTATATACTTTAAGATACAGCAGAGGTTTTTCGTCTTTTAAAAAGGGACTAAACCTCTTGCCCTCACATATCTTTAGTATAAGGAGTGATTTTTTTATGAAAGAAATCAAAGCATTACCATCGGTTATTATCTGCGATGACGGAAGTCGTCGCGAACTCGACTCATTTTCTTCAAAGGAAAAGGAAGAAATCGCTAAGAAGATGAGTAGCAACATAAATCGTTCGATGAGCGATTTTTACACCCATAACGAAAAAGAATGGGAAAATCTTATAAGGATTATAAGATAAGAAACCCCCTCTCCATGTAGGAGAGGGGTTACTTTTTACATCAGATCCATAGTTTCTATCATTCCGATGAGTTTTTCTGCTATACCATAAAGATTATTTTTAATAATATTGATATCGGTTTTTTCAAAATAGAATTTTCCTATCTCGCTTTCGTTGAAGGATGCATTATTGCCACCGAGAGCATAGTCTTCTATTTTGCGCAAACTCATTTCAGCCTTAAATGCCGATTTAAGTTCTTCAAACATTTTCTTTTTTTCTTTCAATATCAATTCTTTGTCGGCTGATTTTTTATAACTCCTGTATTGACGAAGAGAAACAAAATATCCGTTTTCATCAGAATCCACTTTATATCCAAGCCAATACCAATCATCTTTTCCCCATAGCCACGCCCATGAATAAGGTTTTCCGTGACTGTTTGAACTTTCTATGATAACTTCTTTATCTGAAAATTGTCCGAGCATTTTCTTTCCACCGAAAAGGTCATTCACAAAACAATACTGTCCCCAGTTCTCGCAAAAAGCCTTGGCATATTCGCCATTCCGGTAATATCCATTATACTCAGAATACCAGTCGCTGAGATAAAGAAGTCTTTCGTAATAATCGCGAACGATTTCGGATTTTAAAACATACTTTCCGAGAAGATTTATAACATCTTCTCTCTTTATTTTTATATCCGTAAACAATGCAGTTTTATGGTCGCCGGGATAATATTCACCCGTTTTGAAAAATGTTGTTATAATTCTATAATCCTGCTTATCAATATTTAATCTGCCATTTTCAATTTCTTTTTTAAGGATTTTCTTATACTTCTCTATCTGATTGTCGTGTTCTCCTGTAAATGTCTTGTCTTCGATAATTACTGCCGTTTTCTTATCGATAATAAGAAGAATATCGATTTTTTTGTATTGTGTTAAAATTTCTACACTTTCGGCATTTTCGATATGTGACACAAGTTTTATGAATTCTTTTCCCATATCATAAAGCCCTGATTTATCATCTTTGAAATTCACCCAGTTTGCGCACCAGCAGATAAAGGCGTCCTGAGATAATTCACCTGTAGCAAATGAAAAAAGATTGTTTTTATTCATTATGTAATCAACTCCATCGTTGTTTTAATGTATAACAATGTTATGATTTTTTTACATAAAACACTTTCCTGACAGAAATCTCATTCTGAGGAAATACAAATGCAGTGTAGACAGAAGAACACATCGGATCATAGAATTCTCTTATCTTCGCATCGGTATCTGAAAATACCTCGCCTTCTCTGCCGGTAACAAAGATTATCGGTTCTGTATCTTCGGATACATCAACAGGTTCGAATAAATCAGCAGACCCGATAATTTTTATATCATCAGCATCGGATTTGAATGCGTCGTTGATATCATAGTTGAATTCAATCGGGCCTGCCATTACGAACTTATAACCTACTACCAGGCAATAAAGAAAATCGAAGAACGCTGTTTCGTCTTTGAAAACATCTAAAGGTTTGTCGTTTTTTTCAATAATCTTTTTTATAACGGACTCATCTTCGCCTATGTAAACAGCAAATGATGCATACGGGTTTTCAGCATGACTGCTTTCATAAACTTCATCGCCCGTTCTGAAAATAAAATATTCAAACTCACATATATCATCGTTTGACCCGGAAGTTGCTTCAAAATCATTTTCAGAAAATCCCGCTTTTAAAAGTCTTGTTCTGAAATATCCGTCTTTTTCGTGAAGATATAATAATAAATTTCTTTTGCTTTCCATAATAATTCCTCCTATATTCTCATATACTTCGCATAAAATGCATTCACTACATCCATTAGTTCGGGGGAGTCTTTGAAATACTGCGGTACATTAGCTTTTATCTCATCGGGGATGCCGTAATAGGCTTCGGCGATTCCGCCCGTGATTGCTGCTAATGTGTCGCTGTCGCCACCTATCGAGATTGCGTTTCTGATAGCGTCCTCAAAATCCGTCGACTCAAAAAATGCCTTTAAAGCCTGAGGAACAGTATTCTGGCAGGTTTCGTTGAATTCATATGTATCTCTTATCTCGTCGAGAGTGAAATCCATGGGATAATAATTTGCGTTTATATGCTCCCTGATTTCTTCCAAAGAGTGTCCCGTTTTCGCGAGGAAAATCGCAACAGCCGTCGCTTCAGCACCCTTTATCCCCTCGGGATGATTATGTGTTACTTCTGTTACGGCTTTTGAAAGTGCCTTTGCTTCTTCTATGCTTTTTGCCACAAATCCACAAGCACTCACTCTCATAGCAGAGCCGTTTCCGAAACTGTTATAGGGTTTGGGATTATCGCTATACATCCACCTGAAAAAAGACCCGCCATATCCACAATCTCTATAAGGCTGACCTATTTCACGCATCGACTTTACTGCATAATCCGAAAGAACGCTTAAATCTCCGTCTGCTTTCATAATCGCATCGGCAACGGCTATCGTCATAACCGAATCGTCTGTAAAAAAGCATTTTTCCGTAAAAAATTCAAAATCCTTTGACCTGTGGTTATGCCACTCAAAACGCGAGCCGACAATATCTCCGATAACAGCACCTATCATAAAGTCCCCTCCTTATCTGTATAGAAAAATGATAACATATATGGCAGTGGTTTTCAAGATGGTTGATATTACTGCCATAATACTATTATAACATAACGCGTGGGTAAAAGTATGGACAATAACATTCCTTTATTATGAGAGGGCTTTTGTATCCTTATTTATCTTTCTTATCATAATTTCTCTCGACATTTTACAGTTTTGTTCTCTCATATAAGAAAAACAAAAAGTCAAGTACGATTTGCATAATCGTAATTGACTAAATTTATAGTGTAGGATATAATATAGAAAAATAAGACGGATGTGTTGTAATGTTTATCGGCAGAGAAAAGGAATTGAAGTCACTTAATAACCTTTACACATCGGATAAATTTGAATTTGTCTTTGCAAATGATAGGAGAAAGATATGAGAATACTAATTATAAATGGTGGTCCACACAAGGGAAATACGTGGCGATTGACGGAGATAGTAAGAGAGATTTTATACAATTTTGATAAGACTATTATGTTCGATGAAATACATTTATCAGATATTGACCTTCCGTTTTGTACGGGATGTAGTAATTGCTTTCGTAAAGGACATGTAGTCTGTCCGCATAATAAAAAAATGCAGCCGATCATGGATATGATAGAAGAAAGCGATGCAGTTATCTTTTCGGTTCCGTGCTTTCAGGGGCATTTGCCGGGAATATTGAAAAATTTTACCGACCATATGGCATTTATGTTGCATCGACCAAGATATTTTACAAAGAAAGCGCTTATCATTAGTACAACCGGTGGAGTATCAGCTGATAGTACAACAAAAGCTTTAGCAGCAACACTGCCAGGGTGGGGATTTAACAAATGCTATCAATTACCTATAACAGCGCTTAGTTGGAATGATTATAAACCTACAGAAAAAGATTTGGAAAAGACAACTAATCTCACAAAGAAGTTTTATCTAGATGTAAAATCCGGAAAAATGCATGTTCCAGGTATTGGAGTGCTGATTCCGTTTAATCTATTTCAGGCTATGTATGTTGGTAACAAAGGAGAGAAAGAGTATCCAACGGAAGATAATAATTTTTGGCCTAAGTATAAAGGTATGAGATATGCACCAGGCATACCTATGACACCTTTAAAGAGATTTCTAGGGTGGGTGATTTACTTGGTCGGGAAAAAGTTGTCTAAAACAATGATAATCACCTATAAGAAATAGACCGTAAAATTTCAGTCTTAC
>JAZNQY010000144.1:0-2640 GCA_045590375.1 Oscillospiraceae bacterium
CCGCAATCGATAGCGATATGGTTATTTCCCTTATAGATGAAATAAGGTCTTTTGTTCTGATGAATAGCGCAGGTAGGAAGATGCCCTGTCACGAGATATTTATCGGGATAGTAAACTCTGTTATAGTTAGGCACTTTAAAAAGAAAATTGCTGAAAGGATATTCTTCAAGCGGAGTATTGGCATCAAACCCCGTTATGCCCGCGTGAACGAGAACGAATTTTTTTCCGTTTACTTTTATTTCTTCATAAAGAGAAAATTCACGCAGATATTCATATATATCCTCTTTTTCTTCACGGGTAAGTCTGTGAAACGCGTCCATCGTTGTATACCCGCCGACATTCTGCCACTCCATAAGCCCCCGTATGATATTTTCATCAAGGTCCTTTATGCTTTCTTCCGTGATTTCTGTAAGTAAGAATTTTATACAGGAAATCGCCATATATTCGTGATTGCCAAGTATCGGAATAACATTCGAACGCATCATCATATCCTTGAGGATTTCTATTCCACCCTCGCCTCTGTCGATAACATCACCGAGAACGAAAAGTGTATCGTTATCAGAAAAATCAACTTCTTCCAGAAGATAATTATATCCCTTAAAATCGCCGTGGATATCAGAAATACAATAGGTCATATTTAAAATTCTCCTTTAATTCTTTTCCGGCAACTTGCTACGATTTTCGATGTATTTTTTCATATTCCTTGATTTTTTCCTTTAAGTTTTCGTAGTATGCATCGCTCCATTTCCAGTCATATTTTTCTGCATACCCTTTGATTATTGTGCCATCATTGTATTCAAGGTCAAAGACTTCGTTATTCTCATCGGTAAATATGCCCTTTATTCCAAGCCATTCTGTGAGTTCAGAAAAATCCTTGAAACTACCAAGCCATTCTGCTGTAAGAGGTAGTTTATATGCCGAACCGAGTCTGCAATCTTTACTTCCCTCAAAATACATTTTCAAATCATATAATGTATGGTCGGGTCTGTCGCCGAAAACTCTTGCCCTTGTCGTATTTATTCCGTTATATTCAGATGGGAAATACAATATCGGGGTTTTTCTGTATTCTTTGTATTCTTTGACGAGTTCAGAGGTTGCATTATATTTTTTGTACATTCTGTTAATCGATATAAGCCCGTCGGCTGTGCAGGCTACTTTGTTTCTTACCCTTACTGAATAACCATCGGGGTCGATATAATTCTCTTCATGCCATTTCTTAAAATCAATATCATCAATATCCTTATGTTCTTTGATGAATTTGTCAAGTCTTTCAAGGCTTTCTGAATACATATAGTTATAATTGTTGTATTTTTCGTTTAACTTACAGACTCTTTCTGTTATCTCATCTACAACATCATAAGGGCTTATAATCTCAACTTCATCGTGTGATAAAGCCCAGTTTACAATGCCGTATCTACTGCATCTTACTCTTACAATATCACAGTCATTACATTTTTTGGCTACTGTATATTTATCTCCGAAAGCGTCGTGAATGGGGGTGTAATTAACAGAATTATTTGTCTTTGCTGTCTTTCTGACCTTCATTTCAACAATTATCGGCGAATCGTAGGACATATCAAGATGCCTTACTCTGAAATCTTTTTCAGAGATTTTATTATATTCTTTTGAGGCCTTCTGAAGTTCGGGAATGTCATAGAGTCTGGTTGCTGATTCTTCTGTCATCTCGATTTTAGACATAAGGTCTATTCTTATAATGGCAAGGTTTTTCTTATCGTTGTTTTCAAAACAACCCGCAACAAAATATTTTCCGCTGTCAACCATAATGAAACAAGGGCTTATTTTGAGAGATTCTCTGTATTTTAAAAGTTTGTTTTTGCCGTCATAATAGTTCATATTGAAAGTTATCTGCCTGCCTTCTGATATTGCTTTCTGAACCTTTATGAGATTTGTTCCGAAAGATTCTGAGAAAACCTGCTCTTTGGTATATATAGCATCTGAAGTGTCTTTGAAATGCTTTGATGCAAGTTCGCTCTTTACCTTTTTAATAAGCTTGTCCTGTTCATCGGGAAGAATTATTGTCGATGTTTTTATGGCGGTTACTATCTTTCTTACTTCGTCCTGTGAAAACGGATGATTATAATAGATATCTTTTAAAGAGAAACTTTTTCCTTCTTCAAATTCACCATGCTTGTTGTGCATATTTTCAAAACCACTGAATAGTAATCTTCGGTCAACTTCTTCTTTTCTGAGAATTTCATATTCATTAAAATTGAGTGCCTTCGCCATATCCTTTATCATTTTATTAAAGGTTGATTTACTGCCTATATCAAAAGCACCTCTCATCTCGGTCTGGGTTGTGGGATGGTCTTTATCGGTATTATGCTTTAAATAACGGAGTATCCCCAAAGCCCTTCTGATGATGACCTCATTACTCTTGCAGTTATTTTTAGCGTCAAGACCTGTGTATTCTTTTTTCTCTCCCATAAAAATTCTCCTTTCTTTTACCTTATATATATTATACCATATTTTTTAACTTCTTTGCGTTCGGTTAACCGAACATATTTAAGATTTTTTATAATTTTCTGAACTTTTTTGCATATTTTATCACTTATATCTATGTAAGTCAATAAAATTATCTGTTTATGACTTTAAATTTCATTCCGTTTTCTTCTGCATATT
>JAZNQY010000145.1:0-26831 GCA_045590375.1 Oscillospiraceae bacterium
GTGATCGCAGGGGTTCATTACTGAACCACGAACTGTAGGTCTGATACCGAGGTGTCTTGTCTTACCGGCTTTACCGAGATGTACGTTTTCGTGGTCGATGTTTGAAACCTGACCAACTGTTGCCATACAATTTATCGGAATCTTTCTCATTTCGCCTGAAGGAAGTCTTACTAAAACGTAAGTATCTTCTTTACCCATAAGCTGAGCCATGTTACCAGCTGAACGAACGAGCTGTGCGCCCTTGCCGGGATAAAGTTCGATGTTGTGGATGATTGTACCTACAGGGATTGCTGAGAGAGGAAGTGCGTTACCGGGCTTGATGTCCGCGTCAGCACCTGATGAAACTACATCGCCGACTTTAAGTCCGTTAGGTGCGATGATGTATCTCTTTTCGCCGTCTTCGTACTGAACGAGAGCGATGAATGCGCTTCTGTTAGGATCGTATTCGAGTGTGAGAACTGTTGCATTACCAATCTTGTTTCTCTTGAAGTCGATGATACGGTATTTACGTCTTGCTCCGCCGCCTCTGTGTCTAACTGTAATTCTGCCGTAGCTATTTCTACCAGCATTCTTCTTTACAGGTTCAAGAAGGCTTTTTTCAGGAGCAACCTTTGACAAGCAAGAGTAATCTGTAACTGTCATATTACGTCTTGACGGTGTCGTAGGCTTATATGCTTTAATTGCCATTTGAAATTCACTCCTTATTTGGTTTTGCGAGATTTATTTTAAATCCCATACTTGCCATCCCTCTTGTTAAGGGAATGGTCAGCTGTTTTCTTTTATACTATTATAATAGTATGGTTTACATCATACCATCAAAGAATTCGATTGTCTTTGAGTTTTCTGTAAGTGTAACAACAGCTTTCTTCCAGTCAGGTCTGAAGCCTGTGTATCTGCCCATACGCTTTTCGTGGCCCTTAACGTTCATTGTTCTGACGTCTTCAACTTCTACACCGAAAAGCTCAACGAGAGCATTCTTTATTTCAATCTTGTTAGCGTTCTTCGCTACTTTGAATGTGTACTTTCTTTCCTGAAGAAGGTCCATACTTCTTTCTGTAACGATAGGCTTGATAATGATATCCTGTGCAGCTTTCATTATGCGTACACCTCCTCAATCTTGGCAACGGCATCTGATGCAACGATGAACTTGTCATAGTTGAGAATGTCGTAAACATTGAGTGTATTTACAAGAGCTGTCTTAACTCCGGGGATGTTTGCTGCGCTCTTGATAACCTTGCTGTCTGATTCAGGCATTACAATAAGTGCTTTTCCTTCAACACCGAGTGCTGAGAGCATCTTTACCATATCCTTTGTCTTGTAGTCAGCGAAAGCAATCTTGTCAACAACGATGATGTTGTTATCGATTACCTTTGTTGAAAGAGCTGACTTCATAGCAAGTCTTCTGAGTTTCTTGTTGAGAGAGTAGCTGTAATCACGGGGCTTAGGTCCTAATGCGATACCACCGTGTGTCCACTGAGGAGCTCTGATAGAACCCTGACGAGCGTGGCCTGTACCCTTCTGTCTCCAGGGCTTTCTACCACCACCTCTTACTTCTGTTCTTGTAAGAGTTGACTGTGTACCCTGTCTCTGATTTGCAAGATAGTTTACTACCATTGCGTGCATAGCTGATGTATTAGGTTCAATTCCGAAAATTGCATCTGACAGCTCAATGGTGGAAACTTCTTTACCTGTCATATCCAATACTTTTGTGTTAGGCATTATTGCTTCCTCCTTCCGTTAAGCTCTGTTTTTCTTTTTCTTAACGCAGTCTGTGATTACTACAACTGAACCCTTAGGGCCAGGGATAGCACCCTTGATTGCGATGAGATTGTTTTCTGCGTCAACCTTTACTACTTCAAGGTTCTGAACTGTAACTCTTTCAGCACCCATATGACCAGCAAGGATTTTGCCCTTGTAGATTCTTGAGGGTGATGAACAAGCGCCCATTGAACCAGCCTGTCTGTGAACAGGGCCTGAACCGTGAGTATCCTTAAGACTACGCTGATTGTTTCTCTTCATGGGGCCTGTGTAGCCTTTACCCTTTGAAGTTCCGCAAACATCAACGATGTCGCCTTCTGCAAAGGTGTCAGCCTTGAGAACGTCGCCCACGTTAAGAGATTCTGTATCTTCAAGTCTGAATTCCTTGAGAGTTTTCTTTGCTGAAACGTCTGCCTTAGCAAAGTGACCCTTCATAGGTTTGTTTGTGTGCTTTTCGCTGAGGTCGCCGAAACCTAACTGAACAGCAGCGTAACCGTCGTTTTCAACAGTTTTCTTCTGAACAACTACGCAAGGGCCGGCTTCAACTACTGTTACAGGAATGAATTTTCCTGCTTCATCGAAAACCTGTGTCATACCGATTTTCTTGCCGATGATTCCTTTTTGCATGATTTATCCTCCTTTGGTTATTGGTTGAGATTTTCTCAACTTGACCTGCATTGCATATCTTATAAGAAATCGGGTTATTTAATTTCCATTACGATATCCACGCCTGCAGGAAGTTCAAGGCCCTGAAGGGCTTCTGTTGTCTTTGCTGTGGGTCTGATAACATCGATAAGTCTCTTGTGTGTTCTGAGTTCGAACTGCTCACGGCTGTCCTTATACTTATGAACGGCACGGAGAATTGTTATTACCTCTTTGTCTGTAGGAAGAGGAATAGGACCGCTTACCTTTGCACCAGAACGCTTTGCTGCGTCAACAATCTTTGCAGCTGCTGCGTCAACAGTACCATGTTCATAGCCTTTGATTTTGATTCTGATTTTTTCGTTGACTGCCACTTAAATCGCCTCCTAATAAATTTTCTTTTTGGGGGACGACACTGAAATCTTAACACGCTTCCGTGTGTATCAAGGCCTTAATACAAATAAAACCCGAAGACCTCATTTCTCAATAAGGTTTCCGAGTCCGCCTAAATACGCACATAGTTACGCTCTCTCACCAAAAGCACCGACGAGTAACAAAGCCGATACCCCGCAAGATGGAAAGAAAAGCACACACAGTGTCAATATTACAGCCGCCCGGTTTAAAATCGGACATACTCCACGAAAATTACCTGACATACCGTCAGCAACCTCTCGCTTCAACGCATATCTGTTGCAGTCATGCAAGAATTATTTTAACATAAAAAAACACCGATTTCAAGGGCTTACGAAGCCTTTTTCAATCGGTGTTCGTAAAACTTTATTAAACATTCGACAAAGATTTTATGAAAGGTGCACAAAAACCCTAATTTTTGCCCCTTATTTCGTCAAATCTCGCCATTATTTCGCCTGCCTGCTGCATTCTTATGAGCTTCTTTTTCTGACCCTTGAAATCATCGCAGGTTGAAACTATCCTTTCGCAGCGTTCCTTATTCTTCGGATTTTCAGAAAAAGCCGAAAGCGCCATCTCGGCAGCATACTCAATAAGAACATCGGGAGTATTTTCGTCACCCTTAGCGAGCGAGAGAAACGCAATACCCGTTGTTATATCAGAGTTTCTTCCTGCTATTCTTTCGCCGAGAGAAAGTTTCGCTGTATCGGGGATTTTATCCTTATATTTTTTCACACAGTCGGCAAAAAGGCAGACAGACATCTTATCGCTGTCTTCTTTCAAAAGGTCGCAGAAATTTATCAGAACATCTCCTGCCGTGCCCTTATAGGTATGTGTCAGAAGTTCTGTATAGCATAAATTTATCTTTTTAAGAACTTTTTCTTCCATATTAATACGCCTTGCCCCAGTAAACCATCTGCTTTGCGGGTTTGCCACAGCATACGCAGGTATCTGAAATGTTTTCCTGTTCAAAAGGAATACATCTTGAGCCTACGCCTGTGAGTTCCTTTACCTTGTCTTCACAAGCTTCATCGCCACACCACATAGCCTTTACAAATCCGTCGCCCTTTTCTGTTAAAGCAGCGTTGATTTCGTCAATTGTCTTACAAGCATAGGTTCTCTTTTCTCTGTTTTCGAGGGCTCTGTTATAGATACCGTCGTGAACTTCCTTGAGCTTTTCTGCTATAACCTTTTCGATTTCATCGAGCTTAACGAATGTCTTTTTTTTGTTGTGTTTTGTAACAACAACACACTGACCTGCTTCGATGTCACGGGGTCCGAGTTCTACTCTTACGGGAACGCCCTTCATTTCGTATTCAGAGAACTTCCAGCCTGCTGAATTATCGCTGTCATCGAGCTTAACTCTGAACTGCTTTGAAAGAAGATCCTTTACTTCGTTACACTTTTCAAGAACGCCGGGCTTATGCTGTGCAGCAGGAACGATAACAACCTGGATAGGTGCTACTGCAGGAGGAAGAACAAGTCCACTGTCGTCACCGTGTGTCATGATGATAGCGCCGATAAGTCTTGTTGTAACACCCCATGATGTCTGATGAGGATATGTGAGCTTGTTTTCCTTGTTTGTATACTGAATATCGAATGCTCTCGCAAAGCCATCGCCGAAATAGTGTGATGTTCCTGCCTGAAGAGCCTTACCGTCGTGCATAAGTGCTTCAATAGCATAAGTAGCTTCAGCACCTGCAAACTTGTCACTGTCTGTCTTTCTTCCCTTTACAACGGGCATAGCGAGTGATTCTTCACAGAATTTCGCATAGACACCCAGCATCTTTTCTGTTTCGATAATCGCTTCTTCTGCTGTTGCGTGGATTGTATGACCTTCCTGCCATAAGAATTCTCTTGAACGAAGGAAAGGTCTTGTTGTCTTTTCCCATCTTACAACAGATACCCACTGATTGTAGAGTTTGGGAAGATCACGATAAGAATGGATAATATTAGCGTAATGTTCACAGAAAAGTGTTTCTGATGTAGGTCTTACGCAGAGTCTGTCTTCAAGTTTTTCACTTCCACCCATAGTTACCCATGCAACTTCGGGAGCAAAGCCTTCAACATGGTCCTTTTCCTTCTGTAAAAGGCTTTCGGGAATGAACATAGGCATACATACGTTTTCGTGTCCTGTTTCTTTAAACATTCCGTCAAGAATTCTCTGGATATTTTCCCAGATAGCATAAGCATAAGGACGGATAACCATGCATCCCTTAACGCTTGTGTATTCGATAAGTTCTGCTTTTTTAACTATGTCTGTATACCATTGTGCGAAATCTTCGTCCATAGAAGTAATTTCGCTTACGAGTTTTTTATTGTCAGCCATTTTAATTCACATCTCCGTTTTCATTTGTTTTTTCTTCCTCTTTATCGGAAGGGGAGTCACCGTCGTATATCCCTTTTACATCAGGAAAATTATTACCCTCTACCCTTTCGGGATTCTTGCTCTTTGCAGCTATCTTGTCGATAAATGCTGCGAGTTTTGGTGTTAAAACTGCTATTACAAAAACAACGAGCAGGATAATAAGTGCATATCCACCGAAACGGAGCATCATAAGAACACTTTCACTCAAAACGGGAAACCTCCTTCTTTTAAGATACATTAAATTACATTATAGCAGTATTGAGAAAAAAATGCAAGAGGAATGAATTTTCTTCCCTTTTTACTTTTGGACTGATTCAGATAACAAACAACCTCCCCCTCCAAAGTGATGGGGAGGTGTTTATTTGCCGAGACTGCTTGATAAATCGAAATAGGTTAATTATTCTTATTATCCTTTTTACTCATTATAATGATTGAAACAACAAGCATAACAATGCCAAATGTGAAACACACACTACCAACAACCGTATCCAACTGATTAGCAAAGAAACCAATCATTCCGCCGCCTACTGCACAGCAAATTGCTTGAAGAAACTTTTTCATAAAATCACCTCTTCGTCAAATTTATCTTCCGTTTTCACTTTATCATATTTTTCTGTTCATATCAATATCTGGTGAAACTGACAGAGTTGAATACCGTCAGTCCAAAAGTAAAAAAGAGGGGAATTTCTCGCTAAATCATCTTTATAATTCCCAAAACAAGCAGATGAACGGGATAGAAAAAATAACATATATATTGAAAAACCTTGCTGTGATGGCCTTGTCTGCCGTGATAAAGCCATATCGGAACAAGCGAAAGAACGGCAATTCCCTGACGGACAAAAAAGAAGGTTTTTCCGAAAAGATTGATTTCATATCCAAGGCCACCCAGAAGTTCTGTATTTATATACCACAGACAGATAATCTGAAAAATACAGTTCCACCATTTTCTTTCCCTGAAAAAATAAAAGACAAGAACCGTCATTATGCCTGCATGATAATAATCGACCATTGTTAAAAGCCCCGATATCAAACCTGCGATAACTGTCGATAATCCGACAACTATGCGAAGCCACAATTTCTTTTCCCTTACCTTTTCGTTGAGATGAATAAGCCCTATCGAGATAAGAAAACTCCAGAGAATATTCTGGTGTATGGGATAGAAAAGTCTGCTTCCCATAGCGAGATTGAAAGGAATTTCGGATATAACTGCGAATATAAGAAGTCTTGAAACATATTTTTTAAGGCTCTTTGTATGAAAATATCCTTCAACAATCATAAAGGCGAAAATCGGCATAGAAAGCCTGCCTATACATGTAAGCCAGTCGTTTCCGGGGATAACCGTTCCCCAGAGATGATCGCAGAGCATAAATACCATCGCCATTATATGAAGCGAAAAAGATGTAAGCCCATTTGTTTTTCTTTCTTCCATAAATGCCACCTAACATTAAATAAAAATCCTCACGATCGGGTTAAATCGTGAGGAGTCTTCTTGCTTAACTATTAAAGAGAGTTGAGCTTTGTTGCAAGCTGTGATTTCTTTCTTGCAGCGCAGTTCTTATGCATAAGACCGTGTGCGCAAGCCTGGTCAACCTTCTTGATTGCGAGAAGGATTGAATCCTTATCGTTAGCGTTCTTGAGAACTGTCTTGAGGTTTGTCTTTCTAGCCTTGTTGTTTTCTGACTTAACCTTGATAACCTTTACTCTTTTCTTTGCTGACTTGATGTTTGGCATTTCTTTTTCACCTCTTTGAAATTCGTTTAGTCAGACGGAAATGGGGATAGTATTCCCGTCCTACTGAGAAGTCAATTCATATTTTAACATTTATCGGATAAAATAGCAATACAACTCTTTATAAAATTTCAAACGCAAATAAAGCGTCATTTGCTACATTTTGCACAAAAAGGAGCGATTTTATTGATAAGAACAGACCTTGCCGAAGAAAAAATCCCCGAAACAAACGAAATGCCCGAAGGTATCTCAAAAGAAGAAAAAACAAAAGGAAACTGTAAAATAATAACCGTCGACATTCTTTCAGACAAGGCATCAAAAGAGATAGGAAAACCAAAAGGCAGATATATAACAGTAAGGTTTTCTGACATAAATCCCGAAAACTTTGAAACCACAGCAGAATGTATTTCCGAGGAATTTTCATCGCTGATACCCGATGGCAAAGCGCTTATTGCTTGTCTTGGCAACAGAAACATAACTCCCGATGCGATAGGTCCTTTGGCTTCTGAAAAGATAATCGCAACAAGGCATATTTCAGGCGAACTCCCCGAACTGAAAGAGTTTTCATCACTTCGTCAGGTTTCTGTTATAACAATGGGCGTTTTAGGGCAGACAGGTATTGAATCGGCAGAAATCGTAAAAGCAGTAGCAAATGATACAAAGCCCGATTTTGTCGTTGTTATAGATGCCCTCGCCTGTTCGGATACAGAGCGTCTTTGCAGGACGATTCAGATTTCAACAACAGGGATTTCTCCCGGTTCGGGCGTTCAGAACAGTCGAAAGGAACTTTCTGAAAAAACACTCGGAATTCCCGTTATCGCGATAGGAATTCCGACTGTTGTCGATATGCATACTATTGCAGAAAATCTCACAAACTCCCCTCCTGACGAAAACAGAGAGAATATGATGGTAACGCCTCGTGATATTGACAAGCTCGTTGAAAGAGCGTCAAAACTCATTGCGTTTTCACTAAATAAATCCCTATTCCCCGAGTTTTCTTTCAAGGAACTTGAAATGCTTTCTTCTTAACAAACAAAAAGACGGACAAATAATGTCCGTCTTTTATTTTTAGGAAGTTATCGTTTCTGATATAGATTTGTCGTTTTTATTTTTGCGAAAAGACTGCCTGTATTTCCAGGAAATACGACCACATGGTAAAACGAAAAGACACGGCTTAGTTCCAGGCAAACGAGCGAGTGGGGAGCCCCCACTGGCAGAATTTATGCTTTTGCGAAAAGACTGCCTGCATTTCCAGAAAACGCTATAATGCGATAAAACGAAAAGACACGGTTTAGTTCTAGGCAAACGAGTGAAGGAATACGAGGGTATTTCGAGCGAGTTTAACGACGAAATAAGCCGTGGATTTCTCGTTTTATTATCTGATGCCGTAGTTTTCGAGAATGTAGTCCATATCCTTGTCGCCTCTGCCTGAGAGGTTGATGAGGACTGAACCGTGTTCCATCTGCTTTGCGAGTTTCATTCCGTATGCTACTGCGTGTGAACTTTCGATTGCAGGAATGATACCTTCAAGGCGTGCAAGTCTGAAGAATGCGTCGATTGTTTCATCGTCGTTTATAACATCATATTTAACTCTGCCCATTTCCTGAAGGAAAGCGTGTTCAGGGCCTGATGATGGATAGTCAAGACCACTTGCAACAGAGTAAACGGGTGCAGGTTCGCCGTTTTCATCTTTAAGCATAATGCTGTTGAATCCGTGCATAACGCCTTCTGTGCCGTATTTGAGGCTTGCTGCATGGTCACCGAGTTTTTCGCCTCTTCCGAGAGGTTCAATGCCGTAGATGTCAACGGGGACATTTAAAAATCCTGAGAAAAGTCCCATTGCGTTTGATCCACCACCGACACAAGCAACGATTGCGTTAGGAAGATGACCTGTCATTTCGATGAACTGTTCTCTTGCTTCAATACCGACAATGCTCTGGAAATCTCTTACCATCATAGGAAAAGGATGTGGTCCTAAAACCGAACCTATGCAGTAGATTGCGTCGTTGTATTCCTTGCTGTAAGCGTCAAAAGCAGCGTCAACAGCTTCTTTGAGTGTCTGTAAACCGTGTGTTACTTCAACAACATTAGCCCCGAGAATTTTCATTCTTGCAACGTTGGGAGCCTGCTTCTTGATGTCAACAGAGCCCATATAGATGTCACATTCAAGTCCGAAATAAGCTGCTGCTGTTGCGAGTGCAACGCCATGCTGACCTGCGCCTGTTTCAGCGATAACCTTCTTCTTGCCCATATATTTCGCAAGAAGTGCTTCGCCCATGCAGTGATTGAGTTTATGTGCACCCGAATGGTTTAAATCTTCTCTCTTTGCATAAAGCTGAACTTTTCCACCCAAAGCATCTGAAAGTCTTTCAAGATGTGTAACGGGTGTGGGTCTGCCCTGAAATTCTTTTCTGATTCTACGAAGTTCTGCAATAAATTTTCTTGACTGACAGATTGAGTAATAAGCCTCTGTGATTTCTGCCATAGCGACTTTAAGCTTTTCGTCTACATAAACGCCGCCGTATTTTCCGAAATAGCCGTTGTTATCGGGATAGTTGTTAAAATATGTTTCAAAATCAATTCCGTTGAGTATCATAATAAGTTCCTCCAATATATTTTAGTTTTAAAGATTTATGTTTTCTGTTAAAAGGAACTGCGCCATCGTTTTGTAAGTAGTATCATATTTCTTCCTCCCGTAGAAGTTCTGTCGGGATATAAAAAATCCCTGACAGAAAGGATAAGTTTCTGTCAAGGACGAATAATCACAACTGCGTTTATCCGCGGTACCACCTTGATTCACAGGGACAAAGCCCTATGCTCTTGCGAGATACTATCATATCTCCGGCAACTGACGTATGCCCATACGCATCGGAATACTTGCGCTAAAAAACGCTTTGTTCCTTTGCCCTCCACAGTCCATTTGACAACCTGTTTCTTATCCGGATTCCACCACCCCGGACTCTCTTTGAAGGCATAACTGCCGTTATCTCTGCATCATCGGGTTTATTACAGTATACACTGCTTCGCAGTATTTGTCAACACTTTTTTAGTCAACTGTGATGTAATTTTTCTTATAATAAGCGTAGAGGTCGAGTCCTACTTTAAGTGAAACGAGTGCACATGCTACTATGCCAACGATTAAAAATGCTCTTGCAAGACCTTTCATAATGAAATCCTCCTTTTATTATTCAACTGAGATGATATAGTAATAAACAGGCTGACCACCGTTTATCATTGTAACTTCGGCTTTTCCACCGAGTTTTGAACGGATGAGTTCACAGGTTTCTTCTGCCTTTTCATCTGTTACATCAGAGCCATAGATGAGTGTGATGAACGAGCTTGTGCTCTTGAGTAACTTCTTTGTGAGTTTGTATGTTGCCTTTGTGACATCGCTGTCTGAGAAAGCGAGTTTGCCGTTTTCGAGAGCGAGGATTTCGCCCTTCTTGATTTTCTTTCCGTTGATTTCGGAATCTCTTGCAGCAAATGTTACCTGACCTGTCTGAACATTTTCTGTTGCTTCCTTCATAGCAATTCTGTTTGTGTTTGTATCTGCTGTATCATCGAATACGAGCATAGCAGAAATTCCCTGAGGGATAGTCTTTGCAGGGATAACGACAACCTTTCTGTCGGCAAGTTTTACAGCCTGTTCAGCAGCCATGATGATATTCTTGTTGTTGGGAAGAACAAATACAGTCTGAGCAGGAGTTGCATGGACAGCCTGTAAAATGTCGTCTGTTGAGGGGTTCATTGTCTGACCACCCTTAACAACACAGTCAACGCCAAGGTCCTTGAACATTTCTTCAATTCCGTTTCCTGCTGCAACAGCAACAAAGCCGTATTTCTGTGAGGGGTCAACCGACTTGTATTCATATTTGGGCTTGGGAGTATTTGCTTCTCTTAACTTGCCTTCATGCTGAATACGCATATTTTCAATCTTCGGCTTGGGATTATTTACAAATCTGCCGAATTCAAGTGCTTTCTGTAAAGCCTTTCCGGGATTGTCTGTATGAACGTGAACCTTGATGATTTCATCGTCTTCAACGACAACAACACAGTCACCGATTGTTTCAAGATATGCTCTGAGTTTTAAAGCATCAGGACAGTCCTTATTCTTTTCAACGATGAATTCTGTGCAGTATGTGAAGTTTATGTCTTCTTCTGAATCTGTAACAACAAATGCAGAAACGCTGGGTTTCTTTGTGTCCTTATCCTCAGCGGGAGTCTTTACCTTTCCACCCTTGAAGATGTCAAGCATTGCTTCAAAGATAACGAGAAGTCCCTTACCACCTGCGTCAACAACACCTGCTTTTTTGAGAACAGGTAACTGTTCGGGAGTCTTGTCAAGTGCGTCTGAAGCAGCCTTGCATACTTCTTCCCATAAAATTACTGAACTTTCGCAGTCTGCTGAAATTTCTTCAGCCTTTTCATACGCCATTCTTGCTACTGTAAGGATTGTTCCTTCAGTAGGCTTCATAACTGACTTATATGCGCCTTCAACACCGAGTTTGAGAGCGAGAGTAAGGTCCTTGGGGCCTGCTGTTTCCTTTCCCTGAAGACCTTTTGAAAATCCTCTGAAAATAAGTGAAAGGATAACGCCCGAGTTTCCTCTTGCACCTCTTAAAAGTGCTGATGCTGCTGTATCTGCAACGTGAGAAACGGGAACACCGTCGCCCATGAGTCTGAGTTCTGATACTGTATTGCCGATTGTCATTGACATGTTTGTGCCTGTGTCGCCATCGGGAACAGGATAGACGTTGAGTTCGTCAACTTCCCTTCTCTTATCCGAAATCGAGACCGAAGCCGAGATAAAAGCGTCACGAAGCATCTTTCCGTTGATAACCATAACCGTTTAAAACTCCTTAAATAAATTAAAAATGAAACTTTTATACCTGCCTTTTACGGATTCTGCATTCCGTCGATATAAACGTCGATTCTGTCGGGTGTGAACCCTGTTTCATTTTCTATGACATATTTTACTTTATGCTTTATGCTGTCTGTTATCGCATTGATATTTGTTCCGTATCTTACGATAATGTGAAGACTGATTGAAAAGAAATCCTTGCTTTTCTTTATCGAAACGCCCTTGTCGATTTTATCCTTATCGCCTGAGATGAAGCCGATAAAATCCTGTTTCGCATCAGAGCTCATACCGACAACACCGAAACAGTCTGTAACGGTTGCGCCTATGAGTTTAACGAGATATTCCTTTGAAACAGTTATACTTCCGAGTTGATTTTCGATTTTAAGCATAAAAATTTCACTCCTTTCGAATGAAGATGTGAATATACACAATAAACTATACCACATAATCAGATGAATTTCAAGAGAAAAAAATAATATTTTAACTTTAATATTCCCCTCTATTGCTTTTTTTATAAAATAGGTGTATAATACTATGGATTAGGCAAAACTTTTCCGGAGGTATGAAAAAATGGAACTTATAGCAAAAAGACCCAACGGCACAAAAGATATGATTCCCGCTGAGGCACACAAATGGCACACAGTTGAAAAAGTTGTTTCTGAAACAGCAGAATGTTTCGGTTTTAAAGAAATCCGTTTTCCTATGTTTGAAGAAACAGGTCTTTTCAAGCGTTCGGTAGGAGATACAACAGACGTTGTCCAGAAAGAAATGTATACCGTATCATCAAAGGGCGATGACACATTCACTCTCCGTCCCGAAGGAACAGCAGGAACAGTTCGTGCCGTTTTACAGAACGGGCTTTTAAATGAAGCTCTTCCCCTTAAAACATATTACATCATATCATGTTTCAGACACGAAAAGGCGCAGAAAGGAAGACTCAGAGAATTTCACCAGTTCGGCGTTGAAATGTTCGGAAGCAAATCCTATCTTGCCGACGCTGATGTAATCGCTCTCGCACAGAGTGTTCTTTTAAGACTCGGCATTGAAAAGACAGTTCTTAACATAAACTCAATCGGATGTCCTCACTGCAGAGAAAAATATCAGGAGGCTTTAAGAGAATATTTCGGAAAATATACAGACAAACTCTGTGGCACATGTCTTTCAAGAATGGAAAAAAATCCTATGCGTATTCTCGACTGTAAGAGCGAGATATGCTCTGATATTGCGAAAGACGCACCCATTATCCTTGATTTTCTCTGTGATGAATGTAAGGAACATTTTGAAAACCTTAAAGAAAACCTTACAGAAAGAGGAATTGCATTCAAGGTTAATCCCAAGATTGTCCGTGGACTTGACTATTACACAAAAACAGTTTTTGAATTCGTTTCAGACTCAATCGGCGCGCAGGGAACAATCTGTGGTGGTGGAAGATACGACGGCCTTGTTGAACAGTTAGGTGGACAGCCAACACCTGCTTTGGGCTTCGCTATGGGTATTGAAAGACTTCTTCTTACTATGGAAGCAGAAAACTGTGAATTCAATCAGCCTAAAACCTGCGATATCTACATCGCTGCTATGGGCAAGGCTGCTGAAAAGAAAACAGTTTCGCTCGTTTCAGCGCTCCGTGATGAAGGATACCACGCTGAAAGCGATGTTATGGGCAGAGGTCTTAAAGCACAGATGAAATACGCTGACAAGATGGGTGCTAAATTCACACTCGTTCTCGGCGATAACGAACTCGAATCGGGCAAAGCAAAGCTCAAGAATATGAAAAAGGGTGAAGAAACAGAAATCTCACTCGGCGATAAATTCATTGATGATTTTTCAGACGCTATGATAGCAGAAATGTTTGACGTTGAAGAAATGTTCAAGGGGTAAAAAATATGCTTGACTCGTTTTTTACAGATATGCATGTTCCGACTTCGGTAATTGTGATGACAGTTATTTCAGCCGTTATAAACACAATCGGCTGGATAATTCTTCTTATCGTCTTTAACAAGAAGATGAAAACAAAATTCACCGTTTCGATTATCGGTATGCTCGCATTCTTTGTTTCACAGTCGGTTATAAGAATGCCCCTGCTCTCTGTTTTACAGATGACGATGCCAAAATTTATGGCATTTACATCATCGCCTTTGGGAATAATTCTTATAGGTGGACTTACGGCAGGTCTTTTTGAAGAAACAGCAAGGCTCATCTGCGTTTCTATGATGAAACCCGAAAACCGTCATTTTAAAAATTCGGTTTCTTTCGGTCTGGGACACGGGGTTTTTGAAGCAGTTACCCTTGTCGGATTTACAATGATTTCAAATCTTATCGTTATAATAATGATAAATTCGGGAGCGTTTTCGGAAATACTGAAAACAATGTCCCCCGTTGACAGAATGACTATCACTCCCACCCTGATGGCTCTTTGTGGTGCTAAGCCTTATACATTCATTCTCGGAATACTTGAAAGAGCGTCGTCAATAACATTCCATGTCTTTGCCTCATACCTCATCTTCAAGGGAAAAAGAGAAGGAAAGACAATACAGTATTACATAACAGCCGTTCTTCTTCACACACTTTCCAATTCGGTTATCGCTATCGGAAATATCTTTGTTATAGAAGGTATATTTGTCGTTTCGGCGATTATCGGGATAATTTATCTTGTAAGAAAATATAAATCAGAAAAGGGCTCTGATTTATAAATTAAGAGGAGAGATTTGTTATATGGCTACCTCACAGAATAATAATGTCGTAAAGGTTGCAGGCTCGATTGTCGGGATAGCGCTTATGGTATTTTCGGGAATATTTCTTTTGATAGGAATAATTTTTCTGATAATTTCAGCAGTTTTTTTGGAGGTCAATAAATCACACGCAGAAAACTACATTCCGACAGAAGCAGTGATTTCAGAGATAAGAATTTCTTCTGATTCAAGCGACGCTTATGCAACTTATGTGGTTGACGGAAAAAAACTCAAAGCCAAACTCGATGTATATTCTTCCGATATGTATGAGGGACAGCAGATTGAAATCTACTATGACCCTGACGCTCCTTACGATATAACATATTTAGAAGGAATGAGAATTTTTACAACTGTTTTTTCGATTATAGGTGCCGTTCTTACCGTTATAGGACTTATTCCTCTTATCATAGGAATTGTTATAGTGGTAAAATGCAACAAAAAGGCAAAAGCACAGGTTTCTATGGTCGATGAGATGAAAGCCGCGGATTACAGCGACAGATACACAAATAACGATGATGACCGTTACGGTGGTCTCGGTGAAGGGATAGAGTAAGGGGATTTTGTTATGAATGATATGGAAACTTTAAAAAAGGGTAAAATCGTCGGCATAGTTTTCGGCATAATACTTGCCGTTGCTTCTCTGATAACTATTCTTGTGGGCATTGTTTTTGTAAACCTCTCAGATGGTATTTCTGAATCAGAAGCAGTAAAAAAAGAAACATTTGTTCCGACAGAAGCGACGATAGTCAACATGGTCCGTGTTAAAGACTCGATAGGTGGAGCATACACAGACCACGACTGGCATGTATATATTGAATTCGATGTTGACGGCAGAAAATACAGCACAGAACTCAACTATTATAACTCTGATATGTATAACGGGCAGAAAGTAAATATCCTCTATAACCCCGATGACCCCGAAGAAATAGTATATGAAAAGAATTCAGAGATTGTAACCTCTTCTTTCAAGGTTATCGGAATAGGCATAGCCATTTTAGGAATTCTGACATTTGTTGTAGGAATTATAATAGCTATAAAATGCACAAAATCATATAAAGCACTTAAAGAAAGTATGTAAACGGCAGATTGCCGAAGAATAAATAACAGCAAATTTTATACAGGAGAGATTAATTATGGCAGACAATATGAAAGGTCTTAAAAGAACACATTACTGTGGTGAGGTTGTCACTGCAGGAGAAACAGTTACTGTCGGTGGATATGTCGATACAGTAAGAAACAAGGGTGGAATTATATTTATAGTTCTCCGTGACAGAACAGGCGTTGTTCAGCTTACATTCAACGAAACAACAGACAAGGCTGTTTTTGAAAAAGCAGCAGATTGCCATTCTGAATATGTTTTAATGGCAAAGGGTGTTGTAAGAGAAAGAGAAAGCAAGAATGATAAAATACCTACAGGACATGTTGAAATCTTTGTTGACGATTTAAGAGTTCTCGCAAAGGCAGAAACAACTCCCTTTGAAATAGTTGACAACTCAAACACAAACGAAGAGCTCCGTCTTAAATACAGATACCTTGACCTTAGAAGAACACCTTTACAGAAAAACATTATGACACGTTCAAAAATTGCCAAGGTTGCAAGGGATTATTTCTATGAAAACGGATTTATCGAAATAGAAACTCCTATGATGATTAAATCTACTCCCGAAGGCGCAAGAGACTATCTTGTTCCCTCAAGAGTTCATAACGGAAAGTTCTATGCGCTTCCTCAGTCACCACAGATTTATAAGCAGCTTCTTATGATTTCGGGATTTGACCGTTACATTCAGCTTGCAAGATGTTTCAGAGATGAAGACCTTCGTGCTGACCGTCAGCCTGAATTTACTCAGATAGACCTTGAAATGTCCTTCGTTGATGTTGAAGATGTTATGCAGATGGCTGAAGGTTTCGTAAGCCGTGTGTTTAATGACGTTTTAGGAAAAGAAATAAAAGTTCCCCTTCCCCGTTATACTTATGAAGACGCTATGAACCGTTTCGGCTCAGACAAGCCTGATACAAGATTTGAAATGGAAATACAAGATATTTCTGATATTGTTAAATCTTCTGAATTCTCTGTATTCACATCTGCTATCGAAAACGGTGGAAGTGTCCGTGCAATAGTTGCCAAAAACGGCGCTTCTGTTCTCACAAGAAAAGAAATCGACAAGCTCACAGAACACGCAAAGGGTATCGGTGCCAAGGGGCTTGCTTATGTAAGATGGGTTGACGACGCACCTGCTTGTTCTTTCGCAAAGTTTATGAAAGAAGAAGAACTTTCTGCTATCTATGAAAGACTCGGCGCTGAAAAGGGAGATGTTATCCTTATAGTTGCTGATAAGAATTCAACTGTTCTTTCAACACTCGGTGCTCTTCGTCTTAAAGTTGCTAAACAGCTTGACATCATTCCCGAAGACCAGTTTAATTTCTTATGGATAACAGAATTCCCATTCTTTGAATGGAATGAAGAAACAAAACATTGGGACGCTATGCATCACCCATTTACAATGCCTATGGATGAATGCCTGGAATACCTTGATACAGACCCGGGCAAAGTAAAAGCAAAGGCTTATGACCTTGTTTTAAACGGCGTTGAACTTTCATCGGGTTCAATAAGAATTACCGACTTTGAACTTCAGCAGAGAATGTTCAGGGCGTTAGGTCTTACTGATGAAGAAATCGAAAAGAAATTCGGCTTCCTCGTTGACGCTTACCGTTACGGTGCTGCGCCTCACGGTGGAATGGGTATAGGTCTTGACAGACTCGCTATGATTATGTGTGGCGCTGACAGTCTTCGTGATGTAACAGCATTCCCCAAGGTTCAGAACGCATCAGAACTTATGTCATCATGTCCTGCCGAAGTTGACAAGGAAAGTCTTGACGCTTTAGGCATCGCCGTTGTCAAGAAAGACGACGAATAATATATACTCACACAAAGGAGTTGTTGTAGTATGTCAAAGATAAAGGTTGCCGTTATTTTCGGGGGAACATCTCCCGAGCACGATGCATCTTTGTCATCAGCGACAAATATCATAAAAAACATCCCCGAAGATAAATATGAAGTTATCGCTGTGGGGATTACCAAAAAAGGAAGATGGCTATATTATCCCGGCGTTGTCTCACTTCTGACAACAAGCCGTTGGGAAAGTCACCCCGACTGCACACCGGCAGTTTTAAGCCCCGACCCTATCCACAACGGATTTATCCTTTTGGGCGAAGACTCGGCTATTAAAAAGGTTGATGTTATCTTCCCCGTTTTATTCGGAAGAAACGGAACAGACGGTGCTATCGAAGGGCTTTGTGAAATGTCGGGTATTCCTTATGTAGGAAGTGGAATTCCTGCATCTGCAAACTGTATGGATAAGGATATTGCAAACACAATTTTAGAAGCAAACGGTATTCCCACACCAAGAAGAATTGTCGTTTCAAGACCCGACCTTAAGCGTATGGATGATATTTCATCAGAAGTTGCATCACGCCTTGGCTTCCCCGTTTTCGTAAAACCTGCTTGTGGTGGGTCATCGCTCGGTGTTTCAAAGGCTTATGATGCAGAAGGTCTTTCAAACGGAATAAAACTCGCTTTTGCACACGACAATAAGGTTATAATCGAAGAATGTCTTACAGGCAGAGAGCTTGAATGTGCTGTTTTCGGCTCAGATAAGCCTTTATCTTCCCCCGTCGGCGAAGTTACATTCGATGGCGATTTCTATAACTATGATGCAAAATATGTTTTAGGCTCAACAAGACTCATAGCTCCCGCTGAAATAGATGAAACATCCGAAAAGGCTATAAGAAATATGGCTGTCAAGGTCTTTACAGCACTCGATTGCTGTGGCTTTGCTATGACAAGTTTCTTCCTTTCCCCTACGGGAGAGATTACTTTCGGTGAGATAAACACACTTCCCCGTATGTCCAACATAAGCCTTTATCCGAGACTTATGAAGGAACTCGGCATAACTCTCCCCGAACTTTTGGATAAACTTATTTCACTCGCTCTTGAAAGAGCAGAGATAACAACCGACTAACAGGAGATTTTATGAAAAAAGATATACTTCTTACAATGACAAGCGTTCAGTATATCGGTAAAGAACGCTCAGAAACCGAACTCATCACATCGGGAACTTTGGAAAAAACAGCCGATGGTGTTATTGTCAGTTATGAAGAAAGTGAAGCAACAGGCTTTGAAGGATCAAAGACAACAGTTACCTGCAAAGGAAACGATATTGTCGATATAAGACGTCAGGGTGCAAATAACTCAACGCTTATAATAGAGCCCGGAACGAAGCATCACTGTCATTACGGAACGCCATTCGGTGATTTCACAGTCGGCATCTACGCCCACAAAATCGAAAACTCACTCGACGAGGACGGTGGACGACTTTATTTAAAATACACAGTTGACATAAATTCAAGTTATATTTCAGACAATGAAATTTTCTTGACTATATAAAGGAGCATAAAAAATGAACTTAATCAAGAATTCGCAGGACGAACTCCGTCAGATTATCTTAAACGCACTCGGCGAGGGTGTCGCATCAGGAGAACTCCCTGCAGAACCCATCCCCTCATTCAACATCGAAATCCCTGCCGACCGTTCACACGGCGACTTTGCAACAAATGTTGCTATGGTATGCGCAAAGGCATTCAGACTTCCCCCTCGTAAAATCGCTGAAATAATTTCAGAAAAGGTTTATTTAGAAGGAAGCTTCTTCTCAAAGTGTGAAGTTGCAGGCCCCGGATTTATAAACTTCTTCCTCGCTGACAAGTGGTATTCTGTTGTTATAGACACAGTTCTTTCAGAAGGAAATTCTTACGGAAGAACAAATCTCGGCGAAAACAAGAAGGTTATGGTAGAATTCGTTTCTGCAAACCCCACAGGCCCTATGCATATCGGTAACGCAAGAGGTGGTGCAATAGGTGACTGTCTCGCTTCCGTTCTCGACTGGGCAGGCTATGACGTTACAAGAGAATTCTATGTAAACGACGCAGGAAACCAGATTGAAAAATTCGCAACTTCTCTCGAAGTCCGTTACTTACAGCTTTATAAAGATGGTATCGAACTCCCCGAAGATGCTTATAAGGGCGATGACATTATAGAACACGCAAAGGCTTTCGCTGAAATCAACGGCGACAAGTTTGTCGAAGCTGAAAGTTCCGAAAGAAGAAAAGCACTTGTTGATTACGCACTTCCTTTGAATATCGCAAAACTCAAATCAGACCTTGAAAAATACCGTATCTTCTATGATGTATGGTTCTTGGAAAGTGGACTTCACAACTCAGGAAAGGTTATGGAAGTCGTTGAAAAGCTCAAGGAAAAAGGACTTGCTTATGAAAAGGACGGTGCTGTTCTTTACTGTTCAAACAAGGTTGCAAGAGAAAATGATGACGAAGTTGTAGACGACGTTCTCGTAAGAACAAACGGTATTCCTACATATTTCGCAGCAGACATCGCTTATCACTACAACAAATTTGTTGAAAGAGGTTTCGACAAGGTTATCGACGTCTGGGGTGCTGACCACCACGGTCATGTTGCAAGACTCAAAGGCGCTATGGCTGACCTTGATGTAAACCCCGACAAGCTCGATGTTGTTCTTATGCAGATGGTTCGTCTTATGAGAAACGGCGAAGTTGCAAAGCTCTCAAAGCGTTCAGGAAAGTCTATAACACTTTCAGACCTTTTAGAAGAAATCCCCATAGACGCAGCAAGATTTTTCTTCAATCTCCGTGAGGCTAATTCTCATTTTGATTTCGACCTTACTCTCGCTGTTGAACAGTCATCGCAGAATCCTGTTTACTATGTTCAGTATGCTCACGCAAGAATATGCTCAATCCTTCGCAATCTTAAAGAAGAAGGCGCTGTTCCTGCTGAAAAGGGCTCTGATTTCACAATTCTTTCTAAGACAGAAGAAAAGGAACTTATCCGTCATCTCGCAGCGCTCCCCAACGAAATTGACGAATCTGCAAAGGCTTATGACCCTGCAAGAATTACAAGATACAGTATGGAACTTGCAACACTTTTCCACAAGTTCTATGCAGCTTGTCATGTTAAGGGTGAAGAAGATGCAATCAAGGCTGCTCGTCTTTCACTCTGTGAGGCTGTAAGACTTGCTCTCGAAAACTGCTCCGAAATCCTCAAAATCAACTGCCCCGACAAAATGTAGCACGGAGCCCGTGCAGGCAGATTCGTTACCAACTTTGCTATATAAATAAGTTTATTGCTCGGTAACGATAGGATAGAGCATCCAACAAAATGCAGCACGGAGCCCCCACAGGCAGATTCGTTACGGAATTTATTCAGTAAATAAAAAATGGCTCGGTAACGGAGAAATCTGTTACCGAGTTTTTGCGCGTGGTCGCGCAGAACAATTCGTTACGGAATTTGTTCGGCAAATAAAAAAATAGCTCGGTAACCACATTTGTCGGTTATCGGGCTTTTTGCATAACCTATAAAATACTACGATAAAACGAAAAGATTGCCCGTATTTTCTAGGAAACACGACGACGCCGTACTGGTGTACTGCTAGGAGTGTTGACGACGAAAGACGGGCAAGATTTCTCGTTTTATTACCCGACGAACTAAAAAAGACACTCATTATGAGTGTCTTTTTATGCTTATTCTTATCCCACTTTTTTGTTCGCCATTGATACTTACATCAAAAAAGTCTATATCCGAGAAAAAAGTGATGTCTGTCATCTGTTTTGCAGCAGCAACAGCTTTGACTGCCTGATTTACAGCGCCTGCACCTATTGCATCAAGTCTTACATCATAATCTTCTTCAAGTGATTTTATTATCGCACCCGAAAGCGATTTCACCTTTGAATATGAGGATACCTTAAAAGTCTTTTCCAAAAAATCACCCTATCTTACAATAAGTCTTTCAATACTTCTTGCTTTACCCGTTTTTTCATCAAAGTCTATTACAACGCCGTTTAAAAACGGGGGTTCTTCTGATTCTTCAAATCTTACGGGATAATGAAGTCGCATTTTATCAACGGCAAGCTCATTCTTAACGCCTAAAACAGAGTTCTCAGGGCCTGTCATTCCGACATCGGTTATATATGCAGTATGTCCGTCGATGATGGTTTCATCTGCTGTCTGAACATGTGTATGCGTTCCCATAACGGCAGTAACTCTGCCTTTCAAATACTGTCCCATACACTTTTTTTCAGCAGTAGCCTCAGCGTGAAAATCGACGAATATATTAGGTGTATCTATTTCTTTGAGGAGTCTGTCTGCTTCATCAAATGGGTTTCCGATAGGCTCCATATAAACAACGCCCATAAGGTTTATTACAGCAACAGAAAATCTCCCCATATCGAGTGTTGTAACGCCTTTTCCTATAACTCCCTCAGGATAGTTTGAAGGACGCAGAACAACATCGTTTTCTTCATATATAGAAACAGATTCTCTTCTTTTGAAAGAATGGTTTCCCGTTGTGATGACATCAGCGCCGTTTGCGAGTAAAAATTCAGCACTCTGTTTTGTCATTCCGTTACCCTGTGCAGAATTTTCTCCGTTTACAACGGTTATATCAATTCCTTTTTCCTTTTTGATTTTAAAGATGTTGGCCGCTAAGAAATCGCATCCCGATTTTCCGACAACATCACCGATAAAAAGCAGTTTCATTTTTATTTTTCTCTTTTCTTATTTAGTTTTATAGAAAGCACCATAGAAACAGTACTCATTATTATTATAAGACCTGCTATAAGTCCTGTGCAGGCTGCGAAATATTCCTGTGGCAAAATTAAAACAACGGGGTCGGTATAGGGGTTCATCATCCAGTAATCGTTTGAAAAAGCGATTTTGTGGAACATAGTAAAGGTTTCTTCCCAGAAAAGAATTGCAGGAATACCAACAACTATCGGAAGGATGACAGCTATAAGTCCACCGATTTTAAGATATGTAAACCTCTTCATTTTTATGTTTACAACGGTTAGGGCAATAGTTCCTAAAAGACAGACATACATAGCGATTTCAATGCTTACAAAAATCCTCTTTACCTCATAAAAATGAATTCTTCCCTCTTCTGACTGAGGGGTATTCTCAAATTCAAGTATATCAGGACCGAAAATGCTGTTATAGCTTATAAGTGTATCATAATCGTTTCTTGCATCTTCTTCTGTGAAACCTGCCATTGCAGGAATTGATAATTTTTCAGACATAAAATAATAAAGTGGTCTGAAATTAAGTGAGATTACAACAGCAGATGTCATTATGAATACTGCAAGTACAATTCCCGATAGAATATCGGATATTTTTATTTTCATATTTTCTCCTCACAAAACAGAGGGTATCGGATAACAATTCCGATACCCTCGCTTTTTATCTTTTTTAAGCAACTGTGTCAAGCGATGACCCGACGGGTGCGCCTTTTCCACCCTCACCTACTCTGAACTTTTCAGAATTGTCATTTCTTGTGGTTGTTCTTGTCGTTCCACCCGAAACATAGGTTTCTCCACACTCGGGGCATACGCCTGTGTGGATTGTTACGGACTGAGAAACGATTTCTTTTCCTTCGCGTTCTGCTTTATCACGGTTTCTTATAACATGTTCCTGCTCGTGTCCCCTTACAGCAGCCATAGCGCTTGCTTTAGGGATTTTTGTAGGTGTCTGGAATGAAACGCCTGAGTCATCAGAGCCATCGACATATCTTCTTTCCTTACAGGTCTGACATTCTTCTTCCTTGAAGCCATCCTGAAACTTTCCGAGTTTCTTTCCGTTCTTTTCATTTTCAGCCGAAAGCTTTGATAAATTTCCTTCTTCTCGTGGCTCATTTCTTCCTATTTTATTGACGCCATATGCCATATAAGCCTTGTTATATGAAGAAACGGGGGTTGTAAAAGGGTTTCTTTCAGCGAAAGATGCACCACTGTTATAAACTGAGCCTATTTCCATAAATCCACACCTCCTTGTGTGAAAACTAAAGACACTACTCCTTATACAGATTATAACACCCTTTTTTCCACAAATCAATAGTATATTTATAAAAAAATCATTGTTTAATTTACTGCATTATGCTATAATAATGAGGATAAAGAAATATGCGAGGTGGTTTTATGCTTCTCACAATAGGAATGATAATGAAAAATGAGGAAGAAAATCTTCCCCTTTGTTTAGAGGGACTCAGACCGATTTTAGACGCTATATCCTCTGAACTCATTATCGTTGATACGGGTTCTACGGATAATTCTGTCGAAATCGCAAAGAAATACACCGATGATATAAGATATTTTGAGTGGTGCAACGATTTTTCAGCAGCGAGAAATGTTTCCCTCGAAAACGCCCATGGCGAATGGTATATGTTTCTTGATGCCGATGAATTTTTTACCGAAACAAAAGGCATTATCGACTTCTTCAAATCAGGCGAATACAAAAAATACAATTCAGCAACCTATGTCGTAAGAAATTATAAGGACTATGAAAAAACGGAATATGCCGATTTCGCAGCACCTCGTCTTACAAAATTACTTCCACATACAAAATTTGAAAAATGTATCCATGAAGGACTGAACACATATAACTACCCTCTTAAAAATATAGATAACGCAATATGTGACCATTTCGGATATGTCATGACCGATGAAACAGCGAAAAGCAAATGCATGAGAAATCTTCCGCTTATTCTTAAAGAACATGAAAAAGCTCCCGAAGATTCTATGATTTATATGCAGCTTATCGAAGCTTATAAGGGTATTGACGAAGATGAAGCGCTGCGTTACTGCGATGAGGGAATCGAACTCAACAACAGAGTTCCACATTATTCTGCGCATATGATTTATCTTCACAAAGCAGAGCTTCTTGCAAAGAAACAGAATTATGAAGAAGCACTTTCTGCCATTGAAGAACGTGAAAATTTCAAGAAGCGTCCCGATGTTGACAGCGTTGTAGGGATTGACATTGACTTCTATTATACAAAAGCATTCATTCTTTTCAATATGGAAAAAACATCCGAAGCTATCTCTGCTTTCAGGGATTATTCGTCATTCTATAAAGAATTCTGCATAAAAGGAAAATACCACACTGCCGATACAATGCTCGGTGCTATAAAATACGCAAGACCCGAGGCTCTTTCAAACGCTATGATAACAGCTGTCAGATGCTGTATCAAGGAAAACAAGATGAATACAGCGCTTGATTTTCTTTCATCTGTTCCCGTTAAAGAAAAACTTTCGGATTCACCCTATATGGCGCTTTATATCAAGACTCTCATAGTGGTATGCAAAAGCCTTGACAACTACTCACCGATAAAAAGAATTTACAGTTCTCTTTCAGACGATATAAAATACATCTTCTGTGGATATATCGGCTCTTATATGTCTGAACACGGCGTTGATTTTGCAAAAGAAGTTTTAAAACTTCATATCGGCTCTGATATAGATAAAGCACTTTCTATCTATATAAACTGTGAAGAAAAAGACCTTTCAGAAACCGAACTTGTAAATTCACTCAAAGAGATAAAGGCTCTTATGGAACGTAACGAAGAAGTAAGAGCGCTTGCAAAGTTTGCAGCAGACAGCATAAAGAAAAAGATTGACAATAAACTCGCTGCACCTGCAACCGATGAGCTTTCCGAACTTGCAAAAATCGTTAAGGGAAATATCAGAAATCTTATCTCAAACGGTAATATCGCCGAGGCAAAGCTCTATCTTTCACAGCTTAAAGCCTTATGCCCTATGGATAACGAAATCGCCGTTTTAGAGAATATGATAGAGAATAGTTTACATTAAGATAAAGGACAACCTAAAGGTTGTCCTTTATTATTATAAAATTACAATAAAACAAAAAGATTGTGCTTTTTACAAGGAAGTTTCCCGACGCTGTACTGATGTACTGCGAGGGGAACTGACACAGTAAAAAGTGCAGGATTTTTGTTTTACACTTCCTTTTCTATTAAAATGAGTCTGTTATATTTACAAGTACGCTCCGTTCTGCAAGGTGCACCCGTGTTTATGAATTCTGTTCCGAGGGCAACGGAAAGGTCGGCTATCGTTGTATCCTCGGTTTCTCCCGAACGATGTGACATTATAACCTTCATATTATTCTTCTTTGCAAGATTTACTGCGTTTATCGTTTCTGTCAATGTTCCTATCTGATTTGGCTTTATGAGAACAGCATTCGCTGCTTCCTTTTCTATACCCTCTTTTATCCTCTTTGTGTTGGTAACAAAAAGGTCATCGCCGACAAGGTTTACTCTGTCGCCAAGTCTTTCCATTATCGCTCTCCAACCACGCCAGTCCTCTTCACCAATACCGTCCTCAATAGAAATAATCGGATATTTGTTGCAGAGTTTTTCCCAGTAGGAAATAAGTTCACCATAGGTATAAACTGTTTTTCTTTTGGGAAGAGTGTATTTTCCGTTTTCTCCCGTCCATTCGCTCGCAGCAGCATCAAGCGCTATTTTTACTGTATTAAGAGAATAACCTGCTTTATCGATTGCCGAAAGAATAAACTCAATCGCCTCTTCATCACTTGAAAGGTCGGGGGCATAACCTCCCTCATCGCCTACTGTTGTTACATATCCCTCTGCCTTTAAAATGTTTCCCAATGCGTGATATATCTCACAACCTATCCTTACTGCCTCAGAGAAATTTTCTGCTCCAACGGGGACAATCATGAATTCCTGAATATCAATATTATTTGATGCGTGTGCGCCACCATTAAGAATATTCATCATAGGCACAGGGAGTCTTTTGGCAAGAGTTCCACCAAGATAACGATATAAGGGCATTCTTTTTTCGTTTGCAAATGCTTTTGCCGTAGCAAGAGAAACAGCAAGAATTGCGTTAGCACCAAGTTTTGACTTATTTTCTGTTCCGTCAAGGCGACAGAGTGTAGCGTCGATTTCCTCCTGATTATCGGTTTTAAGAAGCGAAAGTGCAGGAGAAATGATTGTGTTTATGTTGCTTACGGCGTTTTTAACACCTTTTCTGAAAAATCTTCCGTCGTTATCACGAAGTTCTATCGCCTCATATTTTCCTGTTGATGCACCCGAAGGAACAGACGCTTCTCCACAGACTCCGTCTGTTAAAGTAACCCTTGCCATAACTGTCGGAGTTCCTCTTGAATCAATTATTTCAAAACCTTCAACCTTTTCTATTTTCTGCATAAAAAATCCTCCATATACTTTTTTATGAGTATATGGAGGTTTATTTGTTTTATTCAGTTTATCTTCCACGTTTTATTCTTTCAGCTATGGGAGCGACATATTTCTGTCCGGGAATAAACACTGCAAATTCCTTAGAGCCGTTTTCTGTAATCTGTAAAACCGTATTTACAAAAACGAGCAGGTCGTCCGCATCCTTAGCCACAGATTCAGCGAGATTCTGACATCTTTCGGGAGTG
>JAZNQY010000146.1:0-24345 GCA_045590375.1 Oscillospiraceae bacterium
CTTTCGATACGGTCTAAAAGGTCAAACTCTCTTTCGATTTCAGAACCCTTGACAAGTCTTAAAGCGTTTGCCTTGAGGATTTTCGCTCTGGGATCTGAAAGGGTATATACTGCGTGTCCCATACCGTAAACAAGACCTGAATAGTCGTTGGCTTCTCTTTTAATAATCTTTTCGAGATATGCAGCTACTTCGTCATCGCTTTCCCAGTCGGAAACATTTTCTTCGATATTTTCGAGCATCTGGATAACCTTTATATTGGCTCCCCCGTGTCTGTGTCCTTTAAGAGAACAGATTGCCGATGCATATGTAGAATAAGCGTCTGTTCCTGCTGAAGTTAAAACACGGCTTGTAAATGTTGAGTTGTTTCCTCCTCCGTGTTCAGCGTGAAGCATAAGCATAAGGTCTAAAAGATGAGCTTCGTCTTCTGTATATTCTCTGTCGGGACGGAGAGTTGAAAGAATTGTCTGAGCTGTGTTTTCTTCAAGGCGAAGAGGATGCACAAACATACTTCCCTTATCATAGATACGGCGCTTTACCATATAAGCGTTTATCATTATGGATGGAAGACGCGCTATAACGGAAACTGCCTTGTCGATTTCGCTTTCTATTGAGCTATCTTCTGCGTATTCGTCGTAAGAATAAAGCGCAAGAACGGATCTTGACATCTTATTCATAATGTTGGGTGATGGTGCTTTGAAAATCATATCTTCGGCAAAATCCTTGGGAAGTTCTCTTTTCGAAGCGATATAATCGCAGAATGAATTGAGTTCCTTCTGTGTCGGAAGTTCACCGAAAAGAAGAAGATAGACAACTTCTTCATAGCCATATCTTTTATTCTTTACAACATCATCGACAATATCATTTATGTTATATCCACGATAGATGAGTTCGCCCTCTGCTGACTGTTTTTCGCCTTCGTTGATAACATATCCATGAACGTTACAGATGTTTGTGATACCTGCCATAACGCCTGTTCCGTCATCGTTTCGAAGCCCTCTCTTTACTCCGAATTTCGAGTAAAGTTCCTGAGGAATGTTGTTATTTCTGGCTGTCTTTTCGCATATATATTTTATATCTTCATTGAGTTCTATCAAGACAAGTCCTCCCCTTATAAAATGCAATTATTCATCATACATAATATTACTTTTTTCTCTTTATGTCAATACAACAGGACAGGCAGATGAATAAATTACGGCATATTAACCAAATATCAGAATAAAAGGAATGTGATTTTATGAAACAATATCTCCCCATTATGACAGTTTTCACCTTTATGCTTATTATCATCCCATTGGTTTCTGTTATCAGAAATAAAGAGGAAATCCCTGAAAAAGCAGTTGTTTCTGCAAGCGAAAGCAGAGTTCTGACAAAGATAAATGCAGTAAAAACCACATCAGCAGAAACCACCACAGAAGAAAAGGAAGAAGATTTTTTTCTTGTTATGGATAAAGACAGTGGCGAAATAATGAAAGTTTCAGGAAGGGATTATGTTATAGGTGCTGTTATGGCAGAAATGCCGTCTTCATTTGAAAAAGAAGCTTTAAAGGCTCAGGCTGTTGCGGCACACACATATGCTGTAAGGCAGAGAGAAAAAGAAAAGATAAGACCTACTGCATCGCTTTGTGGCGCACATTTTTCAAACGACCCGAGATATTATCAAGCGTTTTTTACGAAAGAACAGGCAAAGGATTTTTACGGCGATTATTTTGATATAAGCTATGAAAAGATATCATCTGCTGTTGACGAGGTAACGGACGAAATCATCCTTTATGAGAATGAGCCTATTGTTGCTGCGTTTCATTCTATGTCGGGAGGAATGACGGAAAGCTCCAAGGATATATGGGGAAACGAAACGCCTTATCTTATCCCTGTCGAAAGTTTTTCTGATGAAGAAATCGCTACCTACAAAGAAAGCTATACTTTCACTCCCGAAGAAATAAAAGCAAGGATAAGCACATACTGTGGTGCAGAATTTGAGGGCAAAGAAGCAGAATGGTTTTCTGTTTCGGAAAGAACGCAGTCGGGCTCTGTAACAGTGATACAGGCAGGAAACAAGACACTTTCGGGCGCTGATTTCAGGACAATACTTTCTCTCAGGTCGCAGAATTTCACAATAAACTATAACGGCGAAAACTTTATCATTATAACAAAAGGATACGGCCACGGCGTCGGTATGAGTCAGTATGGTGCAAACGCTATGGCAAAGGATGGAGCGACATATAGAGAAATACTTTCGCATTATTACCCCGGAACAGAAATTTCAGAGGTTATATAAATCCCCTGATTGATTTTATTTTTCCGATATGATATAATACTTTCAGTAATCGGAAAAGGGGTGGTTTTTTGCCGAAAAATCTTAAAATAAAAATCGTTGCGTTGTCTGTTGTGGTTGCAGGGATTTTATCTGTTCTTTTTATGGAATTTCTGCGTGTCATAAAGCTTAACGGAACAGACTCCGATTCATTCGGAATAGCCGCTCTCATATACTCACTTGTATCAATAGCGATTATTTTCATCGCTGTTTTAATCATTGTTAAAATGATGCTTTCTTATCAGAAAAATCTTATTCTTCTGAATGAGGGTTTAAGCTCGATAACAGACAATATCCCAGGGGGAATGGTTTGTTGTAAGAACAGTCCGAAATTCGAAGTAAGTTTTGTTTCTGACAGTTTTGTTGAAATGACGGGATATACAAAAGAAGATATCGACATAAAGTTTGACGGAGAATTCTTCAAGATGGTATTCCCTTCGGACAGAAAAAAGATTGAGGCACTTCTTCGCGATAACCCCGATGAATCAATTTTACAGTATCGTATGATAAAAAGTGACGGCGCTACCATATGGATTTATGACAAGGGAAAGCTTGTCGGGGATAACAAGAAAGGTTCGCTTTATTACAGGGTTTTAACAGATATAACCGACCTTAAAACTGCTGAACAGGCACTTATGAAAAGTAAAGCCGAACTCAATCTTGTAAACGAAAGATACAGAATGGTTTTAGACCAGTCGAACTATATTGTTTTTGACATTGACCTTGTTACAAACGCTGTAACATATTCTTCTAACTATGAAAAGAAATTCGGTTTATCTCCTTCAACAAAGAATTTTCCTGCATCATTCGTCGATGACGGAATGGTTCATCCCGATGATATAAAGCGATTTCTGAGTTTCTTTGAAAAGATAAGGGACGATTCTTCAGATAAGGAAGAAGAAATCAGAATACGCTCGAAAAACGGTGGATATTCATGGTTCAATATCTGCGTTTCAACGATAAGTGGCGAAAACGGAACTATAACAAGAGCGATAGGCAGAATGGCTGATATAACAAAACAGCGTTCTGACACAGCAAGAATTCTGACAAAAAATCAGATTGACGAAAAGACGGGCCTCATGAATATGCAGACTGCCTTTGATTATATAAAATCCCTTACAGAAAACGACAAGGTTACACCTTCGGCGCTTATGCTGATCGGTATATCAAAAGGAACGGAAGATATAGTCCCTGAATTCGCATCAAGACTCCGTGACCTTTTCCGTTCTACCGATATTTTGGGATATACCGATGAAGAAAAATTTATCGTTTTTATGAAAAACTGTAACAAGCAACTCGTTGAAAGACGTTCTTGCGAGATACTTTCGGTTATCGCTGAATTTTCGAAGGGAACAGAATCAAACGGCAATATAGGTATTTCTCTCTTCCCGAGGGATTCTGAGGAAATTTCGGAAATCTACAAAAAAGCACAGCTTTCACTCGTTCATTCAGAGAACAAAAAACGCTCGGGATATACAATTTATGAAGAAATTTAATGCTAAACTCACCGAAGGGAAACCTCTTTCGGTGAGTTTTTTGTGCATCTATACAAAATTGCAAAAAATGAAATGACGAAAGAGAACACGAGAGAAAAAGAGTAAAACAGAGAGAAAACAAGAGATTTAAGGATATATTTTAAAAATTCGGCATTTTACCTATTGACAGCCGTTTTTTCTTTGTGTATAATAATTTTTGCGTGTCGAGGAAATATTCTCCCCTATTGTAAATCGTGGGGGACTTGCGAGAATTACTTCCCGATAAGAAATATTATGGAGGAATTAAATATGTCTACATTTATGGCAAATGCGGGAAACATCACTCGCAAATGGTACATCTTAGATGCAGCAGGCAAGCCCCTCGGTAGAGTTGCAGCTCAGGCAGCAGTTCTTCTCAGAGGTAAGCACAAGCCTACATTTACACCCAACGCTGATTGCGGTGACCACGTAATCATCATCAACGCTGAAAAGGCTGTTCTCACAGGTAAGAAGCTTGAACAGAAGAAACTTCAGTGGCACACAGGCTGGATTGGTGGCCTCAAGGAAATCAAATACTCAAAGCTCATGGCTGAAGAACCTGAAAGAGCAATGACAGTTGCTATCGAAGGTATGCTCCCTCACAACACTCTCGGCAGAAACGCTGCTAAGCGTCTCAGAGTTTACAGAGGTGCTGAACACAACAACGCTGCTCAGAAGCCTGAAGTTTATAATGTATAAGGAGGGTGCTTAGAATGTACGAATCAAAAGAAAAATATTGCTACGGCACAGGTAGAAGAAAGCACTCAGTTGCAAGAGTAAGAATGTACAAGGGTACAGGCAACATCACAATCAACGGCAGAAACATTGACGATTACTTTGGTCTTGAAACACTCAAGCTCATCGTAAGACAGCCTCTCGCTGTTACAGAAACAACTGACAAGTTCGACATCGTTTGCACAGTTGCAGGCGGCGGCGTTACAGGTCAGGCTGGTGCTATCCGTCACGGTATTTCAAGAGCACTTCTCGTATTCAACCCCGAACTTCGTCCCGCTCTCAAGAAGGAAGGCTTCCTTACAAGAGACCCCAGAATGAAGGAAAGAAAGAAATACGGTCTCAAGGCTGCTCGTCGTGCACCTCAGTTCTCCAAGAGATAATTACTTTATTGTATTCAGAAAACCTCTCTTTCAAAGGAGAGGTTTTTTATTTTTATGATTATTGCAATAAGTTCAGCGCTATGGTATAATTTTTGTGATGACCATTATATAAACGAACAGGAGAGGTTTTATGAAATTCAACGATTACAAACTCATTCTCGAACTCTGTGATTCTGTTTCTGAGGCATTGTCATATATATCTGTTTCAGGGAATACATTATTACTCGGAGAATGTAACAACGCTCTCGATGTTATCACATCTTTTTTCTCGAAAAATAATAATGATGAAGTTTTTGATGAAATCTCTTCTCTTATAGCAAAAATGAAGAAATACTTAACTTCTTCTGATATCAGTTCAGATGAGCTTAATGCAATTTCAGAAGACGCTCTTCTTCTCAAAAAACTTTGTTCGGATAATATAAAATATCGTCCGAAAATTCTTTTTGTTGCCGAACTCGGTGCTAAATGGGACGCGATGGAGAGCGTTTACAACGAATTCAAAAAACTCGGAACCTGTGATATCGAAGTTGTTATCCAGCCGATATTCCGTGCTGTAAGTCTTCCTGACGGAAGCGTACGTTCGGAAAGTGTATATGAAGATTTTCTTACCCCTATGGGCATAGAAAACATTCCTTATGAAAAATATGATATATCAAAATCAAAGCCTGATATAACATTTATCAGTCAGCCTTATGACGGCGTTACAACACCTGAATTCACCTCGGAATATATCGCAGAACACAGCAGACTTGTATATCTCCCCTATTTTACAGCATCGTCGATCAGAAAATCATTGACAAGTGCGAGTGATTCGTTTTTTATGCTGGATACCCAGAAATTTGCCTGGAAAATCGCCTGTCAATCTGAAACGATGGAAAAGCTTTACGGAAGTATTGCTTCTTTGAAAGGAAAAAATGTAATCACAACAGGGCTTCCGAAATGGGACTATGTATACGGTAAAAACAAAGAAAATGTTGCTATGCCTGAATCCTGGAAAAATAAGCTTTCGGGAAAAACAACTTTTTTATGGAACACCCACTACACAAACGATGTAGACGCTATGTTTGAAGAAATGACAAAATTTATAGGCTATTTCCTCAAGCATAACGACATAGCTCTTATATGGCGCCCTCACCCGATGACAGAATGTGTGATAAAGGTTTATATGCCATCTCTTTTTCCGAAATATGTTGAACTTATCAGAAAAATCAACGAATCGGAAAATATTATTTTTGATGACAGTTCTTCATATCTTCCTGCGTTTGTTTATTCGGATGCGCTGATTTCGGCTCAGAGTTCTCTTGTTACACAATATCTTTTAACAGAAAAACCAATACTGATAACAAGAAATATCTCACCCGAAATATATCGCAAAGCTCTTTCATCTGTTGACGGACTTTTTGATTATCTGAAACTTCCCAATTCTAAAACTCTTTCCGATCAGATTGATTTCATAAAGAAAATCGCAAGCGGAAAAGACGAATGGTATGATGACAGAAAATATCTTCTTGACAATTATTTCAAGCTTTGTGACGGTCAATGCGGGAAACGTCTTGCAAAAGCACTTCTTAAAGCACTTGAAGAAGAACTCGTTGATAACAGGGTTTCAGAAATAAACAAAGTCCTCATCATAGGAAGTGGCGAAAAAACTGTTCTTTGTCAGAAACAACTTGAAAGATCAGGAATAGCATATTCGCTTTGCAGAGAGTTTTCGGATAATCCCGATGATGTTTCGTTATCTGATATTTCTTCCTCGGATTATGACCTTTATATTGTAACAGAAAAAGAAAGCAGAACACTTATTGATTTTCTTTCTGCGCACAAAAAAGTAAGTCCCACAAGAATACTCGATTTTTATAAGCTTTATAATGCGGGTATTCCACATATGGTTGCGGACAGGGTTTTTTCAAATCCTATGAACGAAACTTTTGACGGAATAATTTTAGGAAACGAAAACACAAAATACGCCGTTATAAAAGAAAGACTGAAAGGAAAATTTGCTGACCTTTCTGTTGATTTTCAGGATATGCATTCGCAATACAAAACTCTTGATTATTGTTATAAGAACTATCCGGAAAAGATGAAAGATATCAGATATGCAATCATTGATCTTTGGGATTATCATTATTTCAATATCGACACATCGCTTTCTGAAAACGCTTTGGCTTACCTCAGAAACGGTGGATATTCTCTTGAACCTCACAATTTCAACAGAAATAAATTTTCTGACGATAACTTTGAACAGGCTATACAGGAAATCTCTCTTGAAAAATACGAAGGAATAACCGACGAGCAGATAAATATATGGTCGGCTGTTTTCGGAAATGTATATGAACTCAATTCATTCTCGGATTTTGAGAGAAAATATGAAAAGTGTTTAAAAACGCTTTCAAGGAAAGAAATCGATCAATACTATGCCGATTTCAGAAACGAAGATGATATTATAACGATAAACAAAGAGATAAATTCTGAAAACCGTTCGGCATTTAAAAACCTTATCGAACTGCTTTACAGGATAAATCCCGAAATAAAAATATACACAATGATCATACCTCGTTTTGTAGAAATTGAATCATTCGGTCTTTACTATATATATCTTCACAAAAACATAATAAACGATATAATAGACAAAACAAAGGAAAAATATGATTTCACCCATATTGATTTTCATTCTGTATCTGATCTGCCTCTCACAAGAGAATATTACAGGGATACAAAACATCTCAATACTCTCGGTGCGGAAAGAATAACAGATGAACTTTGCAAGATTATTTTCGGATAATATTTTCTTAACCGAAAAAGTACTTGATTTTTTCTGAAAATGTGATATAATCAGGTATGCTCGAAAAAGAGTAAAATCTGAAATGGGGGAGATTTTTCATATGAAACATATACGCGCAGGTGTATTGGCGCTGAGAATAATCGGAGTGATACTGATAGCATTTAACGGTTTTGATATAATCCGATGCCTTTTAGGAATAATTGCAGACAATGGTGGCATAGCCTATATAAGTTCGATTATAAGCAGTGGATTGATACTTTTAGTCGGTGTTGCAATGATAATAGCAGCAGGCATTATCAAGAAAAAATTTATAAACTGATATTTATTGTTTTTAATACAAAAAACCTCCTGCGTGTTTTCTTTGCAGGAGGTTTATTTTTTATTCTTCGTATTCACCGAAACTGCCATCGGAAAATTCTGTATAATCTTCTGTTTCGGCATTTTCTGCTTTCTGTTCTTCGATTTGTCCTGATGTCAATGCTCCGTTATTGACAAGAAGTTCGATAAGGCCATAATTGTCATATCCTTGTTCCATTATTACATAATCAAGTATTGTATGACCTGATTCATCGATTACATTTACATCAGCACCATTCTCAATAAGAAAATTTATGGCTTCGTAATTTTTAGCTTTATAATTTACTGCATATTTAAGTACTGTCTGTCCGTATTTATCGGTTGCATTTACATCAACACCATTCTCAATAAGCAATTCTGCTATAGCGATGATTTCTTCGTCTGTTGGTGATGGCGTGTATGCATAGATGTTCGTATTATACAGATACATAAGCAGATTCATGTCGGAACAATCTCTGACATTCACATCAGCGCCATTTTCGATAAGCAGTTTTACCGTTTCAACATGTCCTCCGTTTACAGCATATATAAGGGCTGTGCGTCCGCAATCGCAACCGTAATTAAAGCCATGAAACATATCATCATACGATTCGTAATGACCGTCTTCGTGGTAGACACGATGGTTGACATCGGCACCGTTTTCAATCAGGAATTTTATTTTTTCGATATTCTTATCATCATCATTAGCCAACCTACAAAAATGCATAAGAAGTGTCACTTCGTATTCTGTTGCTTTTTCATTTGAATCATATGTGCAATCAACAGAGGCTTTTCCTTCATCGATAAGAATTTTTGCTTGTTCATAACTGTCTGTCTCAATACAAAATTCAAGTTCTCTGTAATTTTCATTTATGGTATATGCATACAGATCCGATGAAAACATACTGTATATTGCCAGAGGAGTAATTATGGCAATACCTACAATCATAAGAATAACGGGATATATTTTTTTCTTACGCGGTATTCCTTTTTTCTCCGCTGATTTACCTTTTATCTTCTCTACGATAAAAGTTACAAGACCTGTTCCGAAAAATCCTGCTGAAAGGATAATCGTAGCAATCACAACTATTGCAATTATTATAAATATCACAAATGCCAATATCGTACTTATAAATACCATAAAAAGCCCCCCTTTTTTTATACCCGATATATCCCTTAAATTATATCACATATAATATGTTTGTCAAGAAATCCCCTCCCCTGTAAACAGCCGTTTATCATACCAAAAATTCTTAACCGAAAAAGTACTTGATTTTTTCTGAAAATGTGTTATAATGTCGTTATGGCACGAAAGACATCTTTCGCTGTTATATTCTTAAGGAGGTGCTTTTCAATGGCATACAAAATTACTGATGATTGCATTTCATGTGGCGCTTGTGCTGCTGATTGCCCCGTTGACGCTATCAAGGAAGGCGACGGAAAATACGTAATCGACGAAGCTGCTTGCATTTCATGCGGCGCTTGTGCAGGTTCTTGTCCTGTAAACGCTCCTGTTGAAGCGTAACTTTTAAAACAAGTAAACAGAAATCCCACCTTTTTATCAAGGTGGGATTTTTATTTACTTTGAAAGTCTTTCCATAATTTTATTTACATTATAGTAAACCTTCTCCTCGTCTATTGTGAGGAGTTGTTTTTTTCTCATAACAATTTTTCCATCGATGATTACTGTGTCAACTTCGCTTCCGTTTACTGAATATGAAAGTGCTGAAACGGGGTTGTTATAAGGATTGAGTGAGGGTGAATTCAGATCAAGAAGAATAATATCTGCCTTTTTGCCGACTTTAAGTTCGCCTGTATTATAGAGTGAAAGTGCATCAGCGCCATTTTTTGTTGCAAAACGGTAAACATCTTCGGCCGAAACGCACTGTGCTTCTTCGTTGACGCCCTTATGGATAAGTGCTGTATAGTTCATATCCCTGAAAAGATTGAGTGAATTATTTGAAGCAGCGCTGTCTGTTCCTATACAGATATTAACACCCTTTTCCATAAGTTTCGGGATAGGTGCAAAGCCGTTTCCGAGTTTTAAATTACTGATAGGGTTAGCAGCGACGCTGACTTTATTTTTAGCAAGGATTTCGATATCATTATCGGTTAAATGAACACAATGAGCAGCTAGTGTCTTCTGTTCAAAAAAGCCTATGCTGTCGAGATATTCTGTCGGTGTCTTGCCGTAATTTTTAAGCGATTCAGAAACCTCATATCTTGTTTCTGAAAGGTGGATATTAAGAGGAATATTCTCGCCTATGGCGTGTCCTGTTATCTTTTTGAGATATTCTGTGTTGCAGGTATATATAGCGTGAGGTGCTAACATAAATGAAATACGGCTGTTGCCCTTATAGTTTTCCATTTCTTCAAAGGCTTCATCAAGTCTTTTAGCACCACCGAAGTTTTCATCCTCACCGACAAGCCCTCTTGAAATAACTGCCCTCATTCCTGCATCGTCGGCAGCCTTTGCTGTCATATTCTTGAACATATGCATATCTGTAAAGGTTGTTGTTCCTGTTTTTATCATTTCGATACATGATAAAAGTGCGCCATAATATGCATCATCGGGTGTTGTTTTATTTTCAAGTGGGTCTATTTTTCCAAAAAGCCAGTCGCTGAAAGAAAGGTCATCGGCATAGTTTCTGTAAAGTGACATATAGCTATGTGTATGACAGTTTATAAGTCCTGCTGAGGCAAGATATTTTTCGCCGTCGATAGTTTCATCGGGCATGAAATCCGAAGGGATTTCGCCTATCGCAAGGATAATGTCATCCTTTATGGCAATATCAACCCTTTTTGTTATATAATGATTTTCACAAGAAAGTATTGTGAGTGCGTTTTTAATAAGAATATTCATAGCATAAAACCTCCGTCTTTTTAGAGTATATCACAGAGCATCTCAGTTTTCAAGATTTGACTTGAAACTCACAATATGATAAAATAACTATTGATAAATATTTTTAAGGAGGAATACCACTATGGCAATCCCGACACCTCACATTCAGGCTAAAGAAGGCGAAATCGCAAAAACTGTCCTTATGCCAGGAGATCCTTTGAGAGCAAAATTTATTGCTGATAATTTTCTTACAGATGTAAAGCAGTATAACTTCACAAGAAATATGTTCGGATTTACAGGAAAATACAACGGAAAAGAAATTTCTGTTCAGGGAAGTGGCATGGGTATTCCCTCAATCGCTATCTATTCTTATGAACTCTATTCTTTCTATGGCGTTGAAAACATAATAAGAATAGGTTCGGCAGGTGCTTATGCAGACGACCTCGACCTCGGTGATATTCTCTTTGCGTCGGGTGCTTCAACCGATTCTAATTTTATGGAACAGTATAACCTTCCGGGAACATTCGCTCCCATTGCAGACTTTTCACTTCTTCGAAAAGGAATTGAATCTGCTGAAAAGCTCGGTATAAAATATAAGGTAGGAAATGTTGTTTCAACAGACGCTTTCTATCACGACCGTTCTGACTGCAACGACAAGTGGAAATCGATGGGCGTTCTTGCTGTTGAAATGGAAGCAGCAGGTCTTTATTGCAACGCTGCAAAGCTCGGCAAAAAAGCTCTTTGCATGCTTACAGTTTCTGACCATATCTACAAAGGAACTGCTCTTTCTGCTGATGACAGAGAAAAGACTTTTACAGATATGATGAAGATTGCATTGGAGTTTGCCGACAACTAATTGTATAAAAATATATAATTATTACATTTTGTTATTGACTATATGTAATCAAAAAGATAAATTATACTCATCGTAAAGGAAAATAAAATGAATTTCAAGAAAATACTTTCATTATCGTTATGCGTTTTTATTCTCGGTTTAACGGGATGTGCATCAACATCGACAAGACCTGTAAAGGTTGCAACGCTTGCAGACACAGCACCTTATGACTACATTGATGAAAATGATGTTCTTATGGGAATTGATGTTGAAATACTTTCAAAGACATTCGAGAAAAACGAAATAATAGTAAACTGTTATTCAAACGAAGAGATATTCGGGGTTTTAAACAGTGACGAATGTGACATTATTGCTGCTGCTATTCCCTCTGACGATTTCAGGCTTGACGGATTTCTTACAACAGAAGTTTATTCGAAAACAGAGCTTGTTATCGTTGTAAAAGAAGGTTCACAGATAGTAACACATTATGGTCTTGTAGGAAAGAAGGTCGGATGTGTTTCAAATTCTGTTGCAAAAGATTATGTTTCTGAAATAAAGGATGCGACAGGGCTTTCATATGAAAAAGGCTCCGACGCTGTGCGTGAACTTTTGGCAGGAAAGATTGACGCTATCGTTTTTGACTCATCGGTTGCAGACATATACATTGATGAAAACGTAGGGCTTAAAAAAATCGAAAAACCGATTTACGAAAAAAGCTATGTTATGGTTGTGAGTCCCCGTCGCCCCGAAGTTTTCGACGCTTTACAGGCAAAGCTCGCTGAAATGAAGGAAGATGGCACTTTACAGGAAATCATAGATTCCTACATCACTGCCGAATAGGTGCGTGACCGCACAGGACAAATCGTTTCGGTATTTGTTCGGGGAAATAAAAAATGGCTCGGTAACGGAGAAACTCGTTATCGGGCTTTTTTGTGCGTGGTCGGTGGGTAGAACCCGCAGGCGAATTGTAAGATAAAGCGAAAAGACTGTGCTTTATGCTAGGCAAACGAGCGAAGGAATACGTGGGTATTTCAAGCGAGTTTAACGACGCAGAAAGTACAGTATTTCTCGTTTTATTACCCGACAAAGTAAATTGGACTAATAAAAAGGACACACGAAGGTGTCCTTTTTATTAGTCTTTTACAAACCCTTTTCTGATAAAAGGTATAAACATTCCACCGACTGCGTTTCCGAGTGACATAACGATAAGATAACCGAATGCCTTTGCTGACCACATTTCTGCAACTGTGAAATAGAACATATTTGCAATACAGTGTTCAAATCCACTTAAAATAAAAACAATAACGGGAAGGAATATAACAAAAACCTGAGCAGTAGGATTTTTTATTGTCTTATAACCATCTGCTGCTATGAACATCAACATTCCACAGAAAAATGCGAGAATGAAGATACTGAGAAGGTTATCGGAAAGTTTTGTTTCACACATTGTTTTTGCTTTTTCGCCTATTCCTGAAATTCTTGTTGCGAGAACAAGAAGGCCTGTTGCTGCTGTTCCTATAAAATTCCCTGCCCAGATGATGAGAAGGTCTATAATATATGCAGGTTTATTTTCAACGGCATAGCCTACTTTTCCTGTGAAAAGGCTGAGCCCGAATGTGAGTATTACAAAAAGACCTGTGCCGAAAAGTGCTGCGCCTATATATCTGCTTTCACATGAAAGGCAGACAACGCCACCAATGCCTATCGCAAAACCTGTTATTATTGCTCTTAAAAGAATATCAAAATATCGTTTCATAAAATCCCCCTTGAAATAAATTATATTAAAATTCTACCATATCCGACAGTAATAGTCAACAAGAAAGCACCGTTTGTTTGAAACGGTGCTTTGATTCTGTTATATTAATATCCGAGTTTTGTTGACATAAAGCTTCTGTCGTTGCAGAATTCAAGTGCTGCCTGACGGTTGATCTTGCCATCTTTATAAAGACCGTAGATGTAATCATCCATAACGATCATACCATTTCTTGAACCCTGCTGCATAGCTGTTTCAAGGTTATGACACTTATCGGCACGGATAAGGTTTTTAACTGCGTCTGTTCCGACAAGAACTTCAAGACCACATACTCTTGAATTTCCGTCTGCTGTGGGAATAAGAACCTGTGAAACTACGCCTTCGAGAGTCTGTGCGATCTGAACGAGCATCTGTGAACGGATCATAGGAGGACAAGCGTCGATAATTCTTCCGACTGTTTCAGCAGCACCCTTTGTATGAAGTGTTGCAAGAACAAGGTGTCCTGTTTCAGCAGCTGTTACGGCGAGCTGGATTGTTTCAAAGTCTCTCATTTCGCCGACGAAGATAACATCAGGGTCTTCACGGAGTGCTGAACGAAGAGCAAGGTCGAATGTCTTTACATCGGCGCGTACTTCTCTCTGATGAATGAGGGCAAGGTCGGGTTTGTAGCGATATTCAACAGGGTCTTCGATTGTGATGATATGACAAGCACGGTTTTTGTTGATGTAGTCAATCATAGCAGCGAGAGTTGTTGTCTTACCTGAACCTGTAGGTCCTGTAACGAGGATAAGTCCACTCTTTCTCTGTGCGAATTCTGTTAAAACATGAGGGAAGCCGAGGTCATCGAGTGACTGAACTTCAGCATTTAAAAGACGGATTGATGCAGCGAGCTTTCCCATCTGATGAAATACGTTAACACGCTGTCTTGCGCCTGTTGAGATTTCGAAAACGAAGTCAAGGTCTTCACCTGCGTTGAGGCGCTGTTCCTGTTCTGCTGTGAGCATTGAAAGGATTGTTCTGTTTACAACCTGATCATCCATATCGTTAAGACGAACGAGGTTTCCGTTAATTCTGAAGACAGTGGGAGCACCTACTGTCATGTGGATATCGGATGCGCCATTATTTCTGGCAGCCATAATAAATTCTTCAAATGTCATACAAAATACTCCCCTATCTTACTTGATTTTAAACTGAATTCCACTTGCTGAAAGGTAAACGTCTGTACAGATATTTGCAATACGCTGGTTGACTGTTCCGAGGATTTCTCTGAAAAGTCTCTGTTCTCTCTTTTCGGGACAAACAGAAAAACCGGGTTCAATTGTTATGATGAGAAGGTCACCGTTGATTTCTTTAACGGTTTCGATAAGAGAAATAAGCTTATCAATTATATTCTTTTCAATTTCTTTCTTCTGATCTTCTGTCATTTCTTCAGGGTTAGGGCAAGCAGCATACATTTCTCTTGAAACATAAGCACCAAGACCATCGAAGATTGTGAACTTATGGTTACGGTCGATATACTTTGCAGGGTCGTCAACATCCTTGACAATCTCCCATTCGATACCGTTTCTCTTGTTGTTGAAAGCAATTCTGTCGGATATTTCCTTGTCGAGTTCTTTATTTATGCAAAGATAAAGAACATTGTCACAAGCCTGATAGTATGTAATAGCCCAACGGGTTTTACCACTCGCAGCTCCTCCTGTGATGAACTGAATTTTTGACATAGCTATAACTTCCCTTCGTTATGTTTATGAAGAATAATGTTACATATACTTTAATGATACCATATTTAAAAGGCGTTTGCAATATGTTTTTTAATAAATTTTGAAAAAAATTTTAACAGAATTACAATTTTTCAATTCCGAAAAATTCCTTGAAATTTTCGGAGAAGATTTTTCTGTTGTCTTCAAAAGAAAGACCTAAAGAGAAAAATCTTTCGAGTTCTTCAGTAGCACTCCACATAGGGAAATCTGTTCCGAAAAACATATTTTCAACGCCGTAATAATCTATAAGACCTTTTGCCATTTCTACCGAAATCATAGGGAGAGAGCTTGATGTATCAAATCTAACGTTGGGGTGTCTGCCGATACATTCCTTTGCTTCTTCCCAGCAACGATAACCACCGAAATGCGCTGCCAGAACCTTTAAGTTCTTGAAATCAGAAAGAACTCTTTTAAGTCTGTGGGGTTTTGAAAAGTCGTATCTGTCATCGCCCATATGGAAAAGCACGGGGAGTCTTCCCTCTGCTGCTTCATAGATTTTATATGCGTTTTCACAGTCGATATCAAACTTCTGAAAATCGGGATGAAGCTTTATCCCCTTAAATCCCATTTCAACCATTCTGTCTATCTCATCGCCTATATTTTCATAGTCGGCATGCATTGTTCCGAAAGGAAAAAATTCGCTGTGGAGCTTTGTTTCCTCCATGATAAAATTATTGATGCTTTCAACCTGTGAGGGAATTGTTGCCGCTGAACATACAAGATATTTTTTAACGCCTATTCTTTTCCCGTTTTCGATAAGTGCTTCTGAAGAACCATCTGAATACATCTTTATATCATAGAAATCGCCTATTGCATCAGAAGCTTTCTGTGATATTTTTTCGGGGTAGATATGGGTGTGTGCGTCGATGATTTCAAATTGTTCTGCTGTAAAAGTTTCCATTTTTTAAAAATCTCTTTTCTATATAAAATATTACCTTTTCAGTTTATTATATCACACCAAATTTGTCAATAGACTTGCACTTTAAACCGATATGTTATATAATAATTTTGTGGATATTTTAAAATTTATCGGGAGAAAAAATATGTTTTATTGTTATGGTGTTTCGGAAAAGGGCAATACCCGCAAACGAAACGAAGATGCTTTTATGATAAACAGGATTATACTATCTCATTCTGAGATAGAGGGAAAGGCAGAAAAACCTTTTATCGTTGCCGTTGCAGACGGGGTAGGCGGAGAGAATAACGGCGAAAAAGCATCCAAACTTTCTTTACAGCTTCTTTCAAACATAAAATATTCCTCGAAGACAAATCTCAAAAAGAAAATATCCGATATTCATAAAAATATCCTCGCATACGGAATGGACCACGAGGACAGTCTCAATATGCAGACAACCTTATGTGCGCTTGCTGTTGACGAAAACGGTGGGGCAACGCTTATAAACATAGGCGACTCTAAAATGCATAAGTTTTCAGGTGGAAATCTTACACAGATTTCAAAAGACCAGACACTTGTCCAGCTTCTTATTGATTTAGGAGAAATCACTCCTATGCAGGCAAAAACACACTCACAGAAACACGTTATCATTTCTTCTCTCGGAAATGTTGAACAGGAACCACAGCCTCAGATTGAAAAAATCGGAATAATAAATTCCGACGATATGATACTTATCTCTACCGACGGACTTTCTGATTATCTTTCTGATGATGATATAAAGGGTGTTTTAAAGAAGAATATTCCACACATAAAAAAGCTAAAAGAGCTTGTTTCGATTGCTATGAAAAACGGCAGTAAGGATAATCTGACAGCCGTTCTTGTTACGGGAAAGGAGAAATAATCCATTGAAGAAAAAACGCAGAAGTTATAATTTTCTTATATGGCTTTTATATCTTGCATCGGTTGTTATTATGATTGCCGTTTTCTTTGGAAACGCAAATCCTGCTATGCTTATGATTTCGGTTTTCTGCATAGCTTTAGGTGGAACTTTGTCGGGTGCACAGTTTAACAGAGAGTTCAACGAACAGGTTGAAGAACGCAGAAGAAAAAATGAAGAGAGAAGACAAAACCGACGCAGAAGAAGATATTGATGTATAAAAATTATAAAAATACAAAAACTACCTCTGAGAAATAATCGGAGGTAGTTTTATTTATGTCTGTTTCAAAAAGAGAATACAAGGAAATGACCGAAAAGGCATCGCCGAAATCAAAGTCTTTAAAAGACTGTTTAAAAGCCTTTTTGATAGGTGGGGCAATATGCGCTTTCGGTGAATTTTTATCAAACCTTTATCTTTATATGGGGCTTTCAAAAGACGAAGCATCTTCCTTTGTTTCGATAACGCTTATAGTTATAAGTGCACTTTTGACAGGTCTTGGAATTTACGAAAAAATCGCAAAACACGCAGGTGCAGGAACGCTTGTTCCGATAACGGGATTTGCAAACTCAGTTGTATCCCCTGCTTTGGAATTTAAAACCGAAGGGTATATTTTAGGAGTGGGGGCTAAAATTTTTATAATTTCGGGGCCTGTTATCCTCTATGGAATTCTGTCGTCATCTATCTATGGAATTATTTATTATTTCTTTCTGAAAGGATAATAGGATAGCTGTCGTCATAGGGTTTTACGATATCGGGATTTTCATCGGCATAAGAAAATATCTTTGATGAAAGTTTTTCGGCTGTTTCTCTTATCGTTTTTATGGGAAGCGAGAAAACGCTTTCGCATACGGGTGAAAGTGTTATGACTCTTACCCCCTCAAAATTCATAATACGATAAGGCCATATTTTACAGTCAAAAGGTTTTTCGTCGCCCAGAGCGCAACCTTTGTCTGTAAGAACAGGACAATAATAAATTCCGTTTTCATCGGGATTTTCCATTCTGAAAAGATAACTTTCTCCCTTTTCGATAAACTTTACATCGGGGTATTCTTTATTTATTTTTTCTTTAAGGTCTTTGGTTACAACGGGAGTTTCCCAGATGTCGTATTTATCGAATGTGCAGCATAATCTGCAATTAGCACAGGTTTGTTTTGAAAGTATTTCCTTAAGCATAATTTCCTCCATAGAAAATGCCGTTCTGTTAATGAACGGCATTCTGTCTTTGTGATTAAAGTATTGTTTCGAAAACTGTTACTGATGCACCTGCTGAAAAATCCTCTACGGGAGTGTTTTCCTTAGCAGTATCGTCCTTGACTTCTCCACCTTCTGTCTTTGCGGGAGCAGTAAGTTTTACTTCGATAAGTTCAAGGTCCATAACTTCATCGGGGTCTGTGATTTTAGCATCAAGATAGTCATTTTCTGTCTTGATAACCATTGTCTTTATTGCTGAATATCCTTCAAAGATTTCTCTCTGTGCCTTTATATCATCCCATTTGAAAGAGATTGTGCAGGTTTCTTTGCCTACATTGATTTCGGGCTTTGCTTTGACTTCTTTTCCGTTGATGATAAGAGTCATAGACTTCATCGCTGTGTTCCAGTCATAATCTTTATTTGTTTCATAATCTCTGGGGAGCTGTCTGTCTCTGTCGAAAACGAATGTGAGTTTTGCATCTTCATACTGACTTACCTTTGCGTTTATATCAAAGAGGAAGAGTGCTTCATCGTCTTCAACAACATCACGGTAGAGCTTTTCAACATCGCAATAAGCAACTTCTTCGTCTTCAACGTCAACCTTTACTACATCCTGACATGTCTTATTGATTATATATCCTTCGAGTTTTTCTGAAGATTTTGTTGTGATATTGCTTCCCATAACATTTGAGCCGTAAACACCAATATCGCTTTTAGCTACTTCGTCGTCATGTGCTCTGTATTTGAATATCATTTCGATTTCGCTTGAATCAGACCCGGGAGGTGCCATTACCAAACGCATTCTGTCTTCGGATTTTGTTATTTCAACATAACGGTCAAGGTTTCCGGCAACATCAGTTATATCGCCTGTTCTTCTGAAACGGATTTCATTAACTCCCTTGATTAAAAATCTTCCGTCTCCGTTTTCGCCGTTATTACGGAAATCAATAACAGATCCGTCTACCCATTTTTCAGCAAGAATATAAACATGAACTTCGCCTTCGGTAATTTCTTCTTCAAACATTGTGCTGTATGTGACATCAAGTGCTTTCTGTGCTTTTGCCGAAACTGCAACCGCTGACATAGCAGAAACTGCAACTGCGCCTGCTGAAAAAGCAGCCATAAGTTTTTTGAGATTCATTTTTTTATCCTCCTTAAAGATAATAAATATCACATTCTAAAGTTTATCACTGTTAACATTAATTGTCAATAGAAACCTTTTTGTTCTTTTCTGCCTGTTCCATAGCAGCAACAAGTGAACGGAGTCTTATCTTTGCAGCGCCGAGGTTACTGATTTCGTCGATTTTAAGCTGTGTATAAAGTTTTCCACCACTTTCAAGGATAGAACGCACTTCGTCTGTTGTGATAGCGTCTATTCCACAGCCGAACGAAACAAGCTGAACAAGCTGCATATGGTCCAGCTTTGTGACATATTCAGCAGCCTTATAGAGTCTTGCGTGATATGTCCACTGATTGAGGACTGAGATATTCGGTGTGTGTCCGAGATGAGAGATGCTGTCTTCCGTAATAACAGCAAGACCCAAAGAAGTAATAAGTTTCTGGATACCGTGGTTTATTTCGGGGTCGATATGATAAGGTCTTCCTGCGATAACGATAATCTTTCTGCCATCTGCCCTTGCATCCTCAATAATCTTTTCACCCTGTGCTATAACATCATCACGATAGGATTTAAGTGCCTTCCATGCTGAATCGTAAGCAGCGACAACATCGCTCTTTTTAAGGTCATATTTTTTAAGCGACTTCATCATAGCCTCAGCAAAATGCTTTTCGAGGTTGATGTCGATATAGGGATAAAGGAAATTATCTTCTGTGAGTGAAGAAACATTCGCCTTTAAAAGCTCGGGATAATACGCAACAACGGGACAGTTATAGTGGTTATCGCTTCCACCCTCATCGACATTATAGCTTTCGCAGGGGTAGAAGATAAAGTCAACCCCTCTTTCGAGAAGACTTTCAATATGTCCGTGTGCAATCTTTGCGGGGTAACATACTGTATCCGAAGGGATTGTATGCTGACCTTTATAGTAGGTGTTTCTTGTGCTTTCTTCAGAACATACAACTTCAAAGCCGAGGTCTGTGAAGAATGCGTGCCAGAAAGGAAGTTGTTCATAGAAACCGAGGCAAAGAGGAATACCTACCTTAGCCTTTATCTCCCCTACGGGTTTACCCTGCATAACAGATAAGAGTCTGTTATATTTATAATCATAAAGACAGGGGATTTCTTTTTCCCTCTTTATTCCTGCGCCCTTTTCGCAACGGTTTCCTGCGATGAACTTTCTGCCGTCAGAAAATCCGATTACTGTGAGGTTACAGTGTGCGGTACATCCCTGACATACAGCACCCTTTGAAGTATATGAAAATTCCTTGAGTTCTTCTTCGGAAAGAAGTGAGGATTTTTTCTCTGTCTGCTGTTCTTTTGCGTATAAAGCAGCACCGAATGCGCCCATAAGTCCTGCTATTGCAGGTCTTGTAACATTTCTTCCGAGTTCCATTTCGAATGAACGAAGAACTGCGTCGTTAAGGAATGTTCCTCCCTGAACGACGATGTTCTTTCCGAGTTCGTCGGCTGAGTTCGCTCTTATTACCTTATAGATAGCGTTTTTGATGATAGACGCTGAAAGTCCTGCTGAAATGTCTTCAACCGATGCGCCGTCCTTCTGTGCCTGTTTTACATTCGAGTTCATGAATACTGTGCATCTTGAACCGAGGTCAACGGGATTTTCTGCGAAAAGACCAAGCTTTGAGAATTCGGCAATATCATAACCCATAGCATAGGCAAATGTCTGGATAAATGAGCCACAACCCGATGAGCAGGCTTCGTTGAGCATAATGCTGTCAATGGCGTTATTCTTGATTTTAAAGCACTTGATATCCTGTCCACCGATATCTATGATAAAGTCAACATCGGGGCAGAAAAACGCTGCTGCTTTAAAATGTGCCACCGTTTCAACGATACCGAAATCACAACGGAGTCCTGCACGAATAAGGTCTTCGCCGTAACCTGTAACAGCACTTCCCTTTATGTTTATTCTGCCTTCTGAAAGCTGATAGATTTCTTCAATCTGCTTTGTGATTATGTCAAGGGGCTGTCCCTTTGAGGCACAATAATGATTATAAAGAAGTTTTCCGTCGGGTGTTATGAGAACAAGTTTTGTAGTTGTCGAACCTGCGTCGATACCGAGATAAGCATCGCCTTCATATCCTCTGATATCGGCATAGCCTAAATCACAGGCACTATGACGCTTTACAAAATCTGCGTATTCTTCTTTTGTATTAAAAAGTCGCTGTGAGGTTATAATAGTATCTGAAACGGGAGCGTTTTCGATTTTCTCAACAGCATCCGAAAGAAGCATAGGCTCTGTGTTTTCCTTTGCATAAAGAGCACTACCGAATGCCATAAATACAGGCGCTGTTTCAGGGAAAACGGCTGTTTCTTCGTTGAGAGAAAGAGTTCTTACAAACGCTTTTCTGAGTTCTTTCTGGAAGGATAAAGGACCTCCTAAGAAAAGAACATTTCCTTCTATGGTTCTTCCCTGTGCAAGCCCTGAAACTGTCTGGTCAACAACAGCCTGGAAGATTGATACTGCAATATCCTCTCTTTTGGCGCCCTGATTGAGAAGGGGCTGTATATCAGATTTTGCAAAAACTCCACAACGGGATGCTATGGGATAAAGCTTTTCTGACTTGGATGCAAGAATATCCATTTCGTCGGTTGTTATACCTAAAAGTGATGACATCTGGTCGATGAATGCACCTGTTCCACCTGCGCAGGAACCGTTCATTCTCTGTTCAACACCGCCTGTGATGAAGATGATTTTAGCATCTTCACCGCCGAGTTCTATAACAACATCGGTTTCGGGATAGGCTGTTCTTACTGCGATAAAAGCGCCGTAAACTTCCTGAACGAAAGGAAGCTCTGCTTTTGTGGCAAGTCCTAACCCTGCTGAACCTGTTATGCAAAGACGGAACTTATCATCAGGATAGTCTTTCATTATGAGTTTGAGTTGTTCTTCAACAGTTTCCTTTACTTTGGAAAAATGTCTCTCGTATTTTGAGAAAAGAATATTGTTGTTATCGTCAATTATGACCGTTTTGACGGTAGTCGAACCAACATCGATACCCAATGAGTATATATTCATTAAAAAAATTCCTCCAAGTGAAAATATATAAAAGTATTATACCATATAAATATGAAAAAGAAAAGACTTTTTTGCTTTTTGACACAAATAAAATATTATGGTAAAATAATGCTGTAAAATTGCATTTAAAGGGGTGATTTGTCTGAACAGGAATTTATTTGAAAGACTTCTGGGATTTACAGGTCTTTTAGCGCTTACATCATGGTTTTTCTATGAAAACTATACTCTTGAAACAACAGAATATGACATATCTTCAGAAAATCTTCCCGATGAGTTTGACGGATACAGAATCTGTCATCTTTCAGACCTACACAATCGTTCCTTTGGGTATAAAACGAAGAATATTATACAAAGAGTAAAGAAAATAAATCCCGATATTGTTGTTATGACAGGCGATATGGTAAGCAGGCAGGATTATAATTTCAGGGGATTCTATAATCTCGCAAAAGCTATGGCGAAGGAATATCCGACATATTACATTATCGGAAATCACGAGCTTGACCTTACCGACAGACAACTTTCGGAACTTTTTTCGGTGCTTCGTGGATATGGTGTTCAGGTGCTTCTGAATGACAGGGTGAGTATTGAGAAAAAAGGGAAATTTATTGACCTTTACGGAATGTATTGTGGTCTGCATTTTTATAAGGATGAGAGAGGAAACTATCGTTATCCACAGCCTTTTACCGACAACGACCTCAAAATGCTCATAGGCGAAAAAAATAAAAATCGTTTTACTGTTCTTTTGGCACACAACCCTTTGTTTCTTGATATCTATGCAAGGTGGAAAGCAGATGTTGTTCTTTGTGGACATATGCATGGTGGTGCTTTAAGACTTGGAAGATTAGGTGGAATATTTGCACCGGGAAAAAGACTTTTTCCGAAATACTATCAGGGTGTTCATAAAAGAGGAAAAACTCAGATGGTGCTCAGTCGTGGACTTGGCTCGTTAAGGCTTTTCAACCGTCCCGAAATAGTTGTTGTAAATCTTTTAAAGAAAAAATAAACCGATACGGATTTTTCCTGTATCGGTTTATTTTCTGTTCCGACGGTGGATTAGTTTTCGATTAAGAGTGCATATTTTCAACCTGACAGTTTTTTGTCTTAGAGCACATAGATTCAAGGAGTTACTCCGACGGCGTACTGGTGTACTTAGAAAATGCGCAAGGATTAGTTTTCGATTAAGAGTGCATATTTTCAAGGAAGTTTCCCGACGCTGTATGTTTATACTGCGAGGGGAACTGACACAGAAAAGATGTGCTATTAATCGAAAAAAAGAAAAGCCACCCGAATGGGTGGCTTTATTATGCTTAATCGTCTGCGTTGCGCAATACGCTTTTTTCGGTTAAGCTGAATTCTTAATCCTCTGGTTAATCTTACTGGAGAAGTGAGAGAACGCCCTGAGGAAGTGAATTTGCCTGAGCGAGCATAGCCTGTGATGCCTGTGAAAGAATCTGGTTCTTTGTGAATGACATCATTTCCTTGGCCATATCTGTATCACGAATACGAGATTCAGAAGCCTGCATGTTTTCAGCTGATACGTCGAGGTTAGCAATCTTATGTTCGAGTCTGTTCTGGATAGAACCGAATGTTGCACGAACCATTGAAACCTTGTTAAGAGCGTTATCGATCTTGTCGATAGCTGCGTTAGCTGACATCTGTGTGCTGAGTGAGAGTGAGTTGAGGCCGAGACCTGCTGATGTACAGTTAAGGTTAGCTTCGAGGCCGCCGAGACCTGCTGATGAGTAAGCAAATGTGAATTCCTGGAGGTCGTTTGTTCTTGCGCCTGCCTGGAGCTTAACAGATGATACAACGTTGAGGTTTCCACCTGTTGCAACTGCTGATGTAGAAAGAACTACAACGCCGTTGAAGTCTGTCTTTGAAATGTCGTCGATTTCATCACAGAGCTGCTGATA
>JAZNQY010000147.1:0-9630 GCA_045590375.1 Oscillospiraceae bacterium
ATCAGAAGCAGAAGGCGATGTTGACTATTCAGTTCAGCTCGTTCAGCCCGAACTTCCTATGATAAAGGGAAAGAAATACCGTCTTACATTTGATGCGAGAGCAGATGAAGAAAGAGATATTGTTGTATGCGTTTCAGCGCCAACAGCAGGATGGATAAGATACCTTCCCGATACAACACAGACCATTTCAACCGAATGGGAAACATACACATTCGACTTTGAAATGTAGGATAAGGATGATAACAACGGCAGACTCGAATATAACCTCGGTCACCGTGGCTCAACAGCAACATTCTATCTTAAAAATGTAAGAATTGAAGAAATCGAGTAACTTCCCATAAAATAATACCATAAGCCCAAAGCAAGAATGCCCCGTCAGTTTACGGGGCATTTTTGTTTGACAAAATACCCCCTCTGTGATAGAATTTATAAGGTTATTTTATTTTTAAGGAGCAGTTATGAAAAATATAAAGGGAAGTATTATTCTTCTTATTGCAGCATTTATATGGGGAACGGCTTTTGTTGCCCAGACATCAGCATCGGATAACGTCGGTGCGTTTACATTCACAGCACTTCGTTCTGTTATAGGCGCAGGATTTTTGGGAATTTTTCTTCTGATAAAAAAGGTTGTAACAAAAAAGAATAAGGTTAAAGAAGATAAAAAACAAAGAAACCGAAGCCTTTTAGGTGGAGCGTTATGTGGATTCGTTTTATTTTTTGCAACAAATCTTCAGCAGCTCGGAATTACTATATATCCCGAAGGAGTTGCATCATCAGGGAGGGCAGGTTTTATAACAGCGACATATGTTGTAATGGTTGCTATAAGTGGAATTTTCTTTCATAAAAAGCTCCACCCGATTATATGGATAGCTGTTGCAGGATGCGTTGCAGGAATGTATATGCTTTGTCTTTCGGGTGGTTTTGAAGGTATTTATCTGGGCGACATTCTCGTATTCTTATGCGCAATATGCTTTACAGCACACATTCTTGTCATCGACAGATTTTCGGATATCGACAGTATTCTTCTTTGCTGTTTACAGTTTGTGGTTGTAGGCGTTATTTCAACAGTTCTTATGTTTATATTTGAAAAACCTGATTTCGAGGGGATTATGGCAGCCTGGCTTCCTATTCTCTTTACAGGCGTTATGTCAAGTGGAGTTGCTTATACATTACAGATGGCAGGTCAGAAAAACGCAGAACCTGCCGTTGCATCAATCGTTATGAGCCTTGAATCTGTTTTCTCTGTTTTAGCAGGATGGGTAGTTCTTGGCGAAACACTTCTCACAAGGGAACTTATAGGCTGTATCCTTGTTTTTATGGCAGTAATCATAGCTCAGGTTCCCGAATTCTTAAAACCGAAAAAAGTTTCTGAAAATAACTAAAGTTAATGAAATTCCTGCCGATATATATTATGTGGTATAATACCAACATACTATTGAAAGGGAGGTCAGTTAATGGATATCAATGCTATCACAGGGTATTCGGGCGTAACATCCTATGCCAATAATCAGGTTAAGACCGAAAAGGTAAAGGCAGAAGTGGCAGAATCAAAGGAAACAGATTCTTTCACAAAATCAATTTCTTCTGACGCAACAGCAGGTACATATTCTCCCGAATCACTCGCAAAAACAACGGGCAAGGAAGCCGCTGCAAAGATGGCTGAAAAACTCGAAGAAAACGACACAGGCAAGCGTTACAGCTATGACAAGGCTACTGTTGACAAACTCATAGCAGAGTCCAATTCGAAAATCTCAGCATTCAAAGAAATGCTTCAGACACTTCTTGCTAAACAGGCTGACAGAAACGGTGGAGTTATTTCTTCAGAAAAGACAGGAATGGAAGCACTCCTCGAAAACGCAACAGTCGGTGAAGACGGAATGGTTCATTTCAATCGTGAGGATGTTGAAGCAGCAGGTCTTGGTGAGTTTGATGAAAACGGCTACTGGGGCGTTGAACAGACAGCACAGCGTATCTTTGATATGGCAATAGCTTTTGCAGGAAACGATGAAAATCTTCTTGCAAAGATGAAAGACTCCATATCACAGGCATTCGGCGAAGTTGAAGATCTTTTCGGTGGAGAAGGAAAACTTCCTGATGTAAGTTACAGAACACGTGACCGTATCAACGAAATGTTTGAAGAATACGAAAACGGTGGAACTGCAACTGAAGAAGTAGTTACTGAATAATTTTAAAGAGTGGAGAGATTTTCTCCACTCTTTTTCTTTCTCACCAAAATTCCTTTTTCTGAATAATATGTATTACCGACAGCCTTGTCGGAATATGAAGAATTACAGCGAAAGGACAAATACTATGGCGATAATCACAAATAACGGTGCGATAAATTTTATCCGTAACGGCGAAGAAGTCACTATCGTTTCAAATACAGTTGAAACCGATGTAAATGTAACCTATCTTGCAACATTCACAAAAACTGCCGCAGACGAAAGTTTCTCATCGGGCGGAAATGTCATCTATCAGTTGAGAATTGCAAATAACGGAACAGGAACTCTCTTTAACCCCGTTGTTTCCGATAACCTCGGTGGAGTGAACACTCCACTTACTATAGATGAAACTTCCGTTTCGGGATTTTTGTATTCCGAAAACGGCGTTGCATCTCCCGTTGAAGTAACACTCACACAGACAGAAACAGAAGCAACATTTGCAGTTTCGGGAACAATCCCCGAAGGCTGTTTTGTTGTAATAACCTATTCTGCCGATGTTGATGCAGCACTTTCACCCACTGTAACAACAATCACAAACACATCAACATTTACAGCAAACGAAGGAACAGAAACGGGCGAAGTTTTAACACTTACAGACTCAGCAACAGTTACAAGAGAAGCTGTTACAATCGAAAAGGCAGCAACTCCCGATACAGTAAATCCCGGCGACACACTGACTTATACCTTCACTCTCACAAACGCTGACGATGAAGAAGTTGAGATAAATAGCCTCACAGATAACCTCCCCGATAATTTTGTTATAGATAATATCATAACAGCGAATATCGGTGGAACATCTGTTTTCTATGCAATAGGAACAGACTTTACTGTTTCGGAATCAAATCTTCTCACAATAGACCCCGTAGCAACAAGTACACCTCTTACAATTCCTGCAGCGACAGCAGGCGCATCAGGTGTTACAACCATTACAATCACAGGAACAGTTACGGCTTAAAAAATATCCCACTCATAACGAGTGGGATTCTTTTTATTTTAAATACTTGTTTTATGAAAAGAAGTAATGTATAATTATCAGAGAAGATTTTTACATAGGGGGAAAATGTTATGTCAGAAAATAAAGGTAAAGAGAAAATAATTACTTTAATAGCAGGAATTATTCTTGCTGTCATAGCCGTTGTGGTTGTAGTTGCCATAATGATAAATTCAACTGATGAAATAGATTCGGGTTCGGATTCGGGCTTTGATATAAGTTTTGGCTCGAAAACAAACGATGTATCTGATTTATACGGCATGAGTAAAGAAGATGCAGAAAAGATATGTGGAAAACCCGAGGAACAGCTCGATGAAGGCGAACAACGCAGTTTCGCTATATACGGGGACAATCATATAACTTATAACAATGGATTTGTAGAAAACATCACTGTATATTCATCTGATTTTCTTGAATTTGCAGGTTTCAGAGTAGGAGATAAACCATCTGAAGAAGAAATCACATCCAAAATAGAAGAATGTGGATTTTATATTCAATCAGTATCTGAAAATTCTATTAAATGCATAAATGATGATTGCATGGTTTTGGTTATTTTTGAAGATGGCAGGATTTATAGTATACAGTTGATGGAAAACCCTCGGTCGTGAATGATTCATAGATTATAAATCCATCGGAACATAAAGATTTATTGCTTTGAAATAAAACTCCCCGTTCTTTTAAAGGAACGGGGAGTTTTATTTTTATTCTTTCATTTCTTTATTTACTTCATCAAATTCTGCAATGATTTCATCATCGGGAGCCTTTGTAAGAAGTGAAACAACGATGATAACAACAAGTGCTACAATGAAAGCAGGGAGAAGTTCGTAGATTGCAAAAACTCCTCCGAGTTTGCTTATTACGAATTTCCAGAGGAACACCATAACTCCACCTGCGACCATTCCTGAAATTGCACCATACTTGTTTGAACGTTTCCAGAAAAGCGCTGTAAGCATAACAGGGCCGAATGTAGCACCGAAACCTGCCCATGCGAAAGATACAACTCTGAATACTGAACTGTTTGGATTCCAAGCGATAACAACACCGAGGATTGCTATAACAACGAGAACTCCTCTTGCGCAGAGCATTGATGTTTTTTCGCTCATCTTAACCTTGAAGAATCCTTTAAGGATATTTTCAGACATACTTGATGATGCAGCGAGAAGCTGTGAGTCAGCAGTAGACATTGTACAAGCGAGAATTCCTGAGAATACAAGTCCTGCAACGAGTGCGAGAAGAATATGCTTTTCACTCATGAACATAGCAATTTTTATAATGATTGTTTCTGAATCAGAGCCTGAAAGTGTGGGAACAATTCCCTGTGCTGTAAGAGCATTTCCTACAAAGCCTATAAAGATTGCAACAGCCATTGAAATAACAACCCATACAGTAGCAACTCTTCTTGATGTCTTTATCTTGTTCTTATCCTTAACAGCCATAAATCTTAAAAGGATATGAGGCATACCGAAATAACCGAGACCCCATGCGAGAAGCGATGCTATTGTAAGGAGAGAATATTTGTCTGCTCCGAGAGTTTCTGTGTTATGTATATGAGAAAGTGAGAAATATCCTGCGAGTTCGTTTGCATTTGCCATAACAGCATCAAATCCACCTGCTGTATGAACACCGAAACCAACAATGCTGATAAGAGCGAGTGTCATAACGATACTCTGAATGAAGTCTGTGAAACTTGCTGCTAAAAATCCACCGAGACAGGTATAAAGAACGATGATAACTGCGCTGACGATCATAGCAACCTGATATTCCCAGCCGAAAAGTGTGCTGAAAAGTTTTCCGCAGGCTGCAAATCCCGAACCTGTATAAGGAACGAAGAATACGAGGATTATAACTGCTGAAATAAGTGTGAGAATTCCCTTGTCATCGCGGTAACGGTTAGCAAAGAAATCGGGGATTGTGATTGAGTTACTGCATTTTTCTGTGTAGATACGAAGTCTTTTCGCAACAAGAAGCCAGTTTAAATATGTTCCTATTGCAAGCCCTATCGCTGTCCAGCCTGCTTCTGCGCCACCTGTAAGGTATGCAACTCCGGGAAGACCCATAAGAAGCCAGCTGCTCATGTCTGATGCTTCAGCACTCATCGCTGAAACAAAAGGACCTAATTTTCTGCCACCGAGATAAAAATCCCCGACATCCTTGTTTTTCTTTGAATGTAGTGCTCCGATTACAATCATCATTCCCATATAGAGAACGATTGTAATGAGAATTACTGTTATTGAACCCATAATTTTTTTGTATGATTTTAAAAATCATACCCCTCCTTTTTATAATATTTCACCGTTTGACTCAATTACTTTCTTATACCATAACGCAGATTCCTTGACGGTTCTCTCTCCCGTTCTGTAATCCACGAAAATAAGACCGAATCTTCTGTCATATCCACTCGACCATTCAAAATTATCCATTACAGACCAATAGAAATATCCCATAATATCAACGCCTTCTTCAGTGGCTCTTTTAAGACCGTTGAGATAGCGATGAACGAAATCGATTCTCGATTCATCGTGAACTTTTCCGTCAAGATGAACCCAGTCGTGACAGGGCATTCCGTTTTCTGTTATGATAATGGGAAGTTTATATCTGTCATATAAAAACTTCGCCGAATAATAGAGTGCGTTTTCGCATACCGGCCAGTCCATAGCGTTTCTCGGCGAGCCGATATATGTGTTTGAAAGATAATCGCCTTTCATACCTGAAGGTTTTGTTTCATAAATGTTTACACCATAAAAATCAAGTGGCTGAGAGATTATTTCAAAGTCACCCTTCTTTATCACATCTTTGAGAATATTACCGAAAAGTTCATATGCCTTGTCGGGATAATCGCCGAGTATAACGGGGTCAGACCACCACGAATTTGAGAAAACATAGTTTCCTTCGTCAAAATCAAAGCTTAAAAATCTTGCTTTTTCGAGTTCTTTTTCTCGCTCATCCTTTGGCTCAACACAAGGCCCTGTCGGAGAAAATCCGATTTTAACATCGCCTTTTGCATTTTCTCTTATAGCCTTTACAGCCCTGCCGTGTGAGAGAAGAATGTTATGCCCCATTTTAATAATGTCGGCATCGGGAAGGATAACGAAAGGAGCGAATTTTCCTTCTTTGTAACCTGTCCCTAAAAAGACCTGAGGCTCATTTATCGTAATAAAATATTTTACTCTGTCTGAAAAAAGTTCTGTGCAGATTTTGGCATAGTTTTCAAACCACAAAGGACTTTCATCGTTCATCCATCCACCTTTTCTGTGAAGCGAAAGGGGATAATCCCAGTGAAAGAGTGTTATAACAGGCTCGATGCCGTTTTTTATGAGTTCGTCAATAAGGTTGTTGTAAAACAAAACACCCTTTTTGTTTATCTCTCCAACGCCATCGGGAAGAATTCTTGTCCACGAGATAGAAAATCTGTAAAATTTAAGTCCCATCTCTTTCATCAGAGCCACATCTTCTTTATAGCGATGATAATGGTCACAAGCTATATTTCCGTTTTCGTTGTGAGCGATTTTTCCTTTCAAGGATGAATAATAATCCCAGATATTAAGACCTTTTCCGTCTTCGTTAAAAGCACCCTCAACCTGATATGCAGCCGAAGCTGCACCCCACATAAAATCATTTCTGAACGACATAAAATCCCTGCCTTTCAAGATTTAATCTTCTTTTATAGCCTTTTCTGTTTCTGCCTGAATATTTGCGTCATAGGAGAGAATGGGTTTAATATCCTTTTTCTTTATCCTTCTGTCAACATAGTTCTGTGTGATTTTTATAACCATAGGTGAAAGCGAAATAACACCTATAAGGTTGGGAATCATCATCATTCCGTTGAATGTATCTGAAATATCCCAGGCGATAGATGATGTCATAAGCGAGCCTGAAACTATCATGAGAACAAAGAATACACGATAGAATTTTGTTGCCTTTTCGCCGAAGAGGTATTCAAAAGCCTTACAGCCGTAGTGTGACCAGCCGAGAACTGTTGTGAATGCGAAAAGAAGGATTGAAACAGCAATAAAAATATTTCCGATAATTCCGAATGAGTTTCCGAATGCGTTTGCAACAAGCGTCGCATCGTCAACACCCTTGTTTACAATACCTGTTTCGAGATTTATGTTTCCTGATGAAAGAACAACGACAGCCGTCATTGTGCAGACAACGAATGTGTCAATAAATACCTGAAGTATTCCCCACATTCCCTGCATAACAGGCTCTTTTGCGTTTGATGAGGCGTTTACCATAACTGCTGAGCCGAGTCCTGCTTCGTTTGAGAAAACCCCTCTCTTACAGCCTTGTGTTATAACCTGTTTTATTGAAATTCCGACAGCGCCACCTACAACAGCGTCAACACCGAATGCAAATTTAAAGATTGAAACAAAAACATCTCCGACCATATCAATATGCATAAAGAAAACAGCAATACAACCTATAATATATGCTATCGCCATAAAGGGAACAACCTTTTCAGCAACAGCTGCTATTCTCTGAATTCCACCCAGAATGATAAGACCACCGATTATCATAAGAACAATTCCTATAATGAGAGATGTCCATTTTACATTTCCGAAAGCGTATCCGAAATCAAGCCCGAAATTTGTGAAGAATGCGTTTTCGAGATTTATTACAATCTTGTTGACCTGCCCCATATTTCCGATACCGAATGAAGCAAGGATTGCACATATCGCAAAGACGACAGCAAGAACAGAGCCGATTTTCTTGCATCCCTTATAATTGCCGAGACCGTCTTTGAGGTAATACATTGCCCCACCTGACCATTCGCCGTTTTTATTTCTTCTGCGATAATAAATACCCAAAATATTTTCTGAAAAACTTGTCATCATTCCGAAAAATGCAGCAACCCACATCCAGAAGACAGCACCGGGTCCACCCGTACATATAGCTGCCGAAACACCTGCTATATTGCCTGTTCCTATTGTGGCCGCAAGTGCTGTGCAGAGCGCCTGAAACTGTGAAACGCCACCCCTATCGTTGTTTTCACGGACCTTACTTTCTTTGCTGAATATTCTGCCGATGGTTGCCATCCACCATTCCTTTATATGAACAATCTGAAAGAATTTTGTTATTACTGTCGTAAGAATTCCTGTTCCGATAAGAAGGAAAAGACCGATTTTAACCCATACAAAATCGTTTATGACACTATTCACCCTGACTATTGTGTCAAACATCTGAAAACTCCTCTCTGAAAAATCACATATTGATTTATTCTACCATATTTTGAGACTCAATGCAAGAAAATTCGTGTAAAATCACATTGAAGACATCATTTTTTTATGATATAATTTTATCTGACGATTTATTTTCTGAAAAAGGAGGCGTGAAAAGTGACAAAAGCAGAGAAAAAACGCTATGAAATGCTGAATGCAAACATTCCGTTGCTTGTATCAAAACTTGCGATACCGACAATAATAACAATGCTTATTTCTGCTTTTTATAATATGGCAGATACCTACTTTATCGGCGAGCTTGACGACACTCTCGCTACTGCCTCGGTAGGTGTTGCTATGCCTCTTATGAATATCGTTCAGGCGATAGGATTTTTCTTCGGACACGGCTCGGGAAACTATATGTCTCATGCCCTCGGAAGAGGAGATACGGAGTCAGCCGAAAAAATGTCTGATACATCGCTTATCCTGTCTTTCTCGTTCGGTGTTTTAATTTCTGTTTTGGGATTTGTTTTTATAGAGCCTTTCGTTCTCTTTCTCGGTGCAACAGAACTTATAAAGGAAAGCAGTGCTGAATATATTTCAATTCTTTTAATAGGGATTCCCTTCATAATGTCGGCGTTCACAATGAATAATCAGATAAGATTTAAAGGAAACGCCTTTTCGGGAATGATAGGAATGGCAGCAGGCTCGCTTTTAAATGTTGTTTTAGACCCGATTTTTATAACAATTCTTAAAATGGGAGTAAAGGGAGCTGCGATAGCGACCGTTGTTAGCCAGATAATTTCTTTTATAATCCTTCTTTTTATAACGGGAAGAGTAAAAGTAAGAAAAATAGAACTTTCATTCACACAAGCGATTTTTTCAGCACTTTTCAGATACGGAACGCCCTCACTCATGCGTCAGGCAGTTATAGGAATTTCTGCGATATGTATGAACAATATTGCAAAAGGCTATGATGAACCTATGATAGCTGCTATATCAATAGTTCAGAAAATAACCTGGATAGGCGTTTCGGTTATAATCGGATTCGGACAGGGGTTTCAGCCTGTTTGTGGATACAATATCGGGGCTGAAAGATATGACAGAGTAAGATATGCCTATAAATTCTGTACCGTTTTTTCAAGTATATTTATGCTTGTTTTTGGTGGTGTTGTATTTATGATGTCGGATAATCTTATTTCTGTTTTCAGAGATGACCCTTTAGTTATCGCAGACGGAACGCCAATGCTTCGTTTTC
>JAZNQY010000148.1:0-12633 GCA_045590375.1 Oscillospiraceae bacterium
GGAAACCGTCGGGTCTTTGCCTGTTTCTTTGATTATTTTTTCACGCAGTCTTACTGCTTTGAGAGAAAGTTCCTTTAAACTTCGGCTAACCTTTATCGTTCCGCCATCTCTGAAAAGACGCTTTATCTCTCCTAAAATAACAGGGACGGCATAAGTTGAGAATTTCACTCCCCTTGACTCATCAAAAGCCTTTGCAGCCTTTAAAAGTCCTATACAACCTGCAGAATACATATCTTCATATTCTATTCCTTTTCCACGGAAACGATTTGCACAAAGGTGGACAAGGCCTAAATTCTGTTCTATGAAAGCGGCATTAGCAGTATCCAAAATTCTGCCTCCTTTTTAAAAATATGTATTACCGCCTTGATATTTTCTTCTGCATTGTAACGGTTGTTCCGACGCCGACTCTGCTTTTGACTGTGAGTTTATCCATAAAACTTTCCATGACAGCAAACCCCAGCCCTGCTCTTTCGTCTTCAGGCGCTGTTGTAAACATAGGTTCAAGAGCTTTTTCAATATCGGGTATTCCACAACCCTTATCCTTTATTCTGATGTAAAAGATATTTCCCTCTAAAATTCTTGCAGTTATCTCTATTATTCCGACAGTATCGCCATAAGCATGGACTATACAGTTTGTTACTGCCTCTGAAACTGCTGTTCTTATATCAGACAGTTCGTCCATTCTTGGATCAAGAAGGATTGCAAACGACGCTACTGCCGACCTTGAAAAACTCTCATTAACAGACCTTGACGGAAAGGAAATCTTCATTTCGTTAATTATCTTCATTTTTACATCTCCCGATAGTTATTATTTTGTCGAGCCCTGATATTTTAAGGACTTTATTTATTCCCCGTGGTGTATTTATAACTTCAACTACTCCTCCGTTTTCTTTCATAAGTTTGTATCTTCCCATAATAAAGCCTATGCCTGAGCTATCCATAAAACTCACATCCGAAAAATCAAGCAGAAGTTTATGAGGATTTAAACCACTGATTTTTTCATCAAGTTCTGTGCGCATAGTTGCTGCCGAATGATGATCGAGTTCTCCTGATATTTTTGCAAGGAGATTTTCTTCATTCATTGTTATTTCTATTGACATTTTTAACACCTCTTTTCTCTATTCTACATCAAGCTGTTCAAGTAATTTGTCATAAGCTGTCGGCATAAAATAAAAAAACAGCCCTTTTTTCAAAGGACTGTTTATATACCATATATTGTGTTTTCTGAAAATTTACGCCAACCACAAGATATTGTGGTAAAGAAAAGCCGCCGAAAATCCTTTGCGACGACTTTTCACTGTATATTTACAGGATTTTATTAAGCAACTGTTCTGCTTTCGAATGCGTTAGCAATAGTTTCATTGAAGAAATCCTTCTTATGATTGTTAAGCATAAGACCACTGTAAATGTAAGAAGGAACATTGTAATAATCCCTTACTGTTTCATCAAACTTAACTCTTAATGTCTGTGAAATAACATCATAACTAACAAATTCAAAACTTCCGACTGCCATAATAATAACCTCTTTCATAACACTTTTTAGTTTATTGATAATAAAAGTTTCACACATTTTGTGCGATTGTTATTATTATTGCACAATATCTTGTATATGTCAACAGGTTTTTTGAATTTGTAACAATTTGTTCACAATTAGAGTTTTATCAGAAATCGGGAAAGCTCTTTATTATCTGGGTTCTTATGATTTCATATACATTTTCAGTACTTCCGATATTCACAAATTTGATTTTGTGGCTTCCACCACTTACTTCAATATTGTTTCCACTTATTCTCACTCTTGATTTCTGAGAGATTTCGTGAATAACGGTTTTTTCAGAATGATAACTCACCACTTTTTTGTCGGTAACTATATATAGTGTTTTCATAAGCTTCTTACGACGCACTATATCTATGATAGGTTCGAGTGCTATTATCAGCATTGTAATTCCCACAGGAATGATGAAAACAAGTGAAAGATAAACCGAAATAGAGCCTGTATTCATATATGCAGCAACAAGGTGTTTTATAAATACAAGTATTGCAACTGCTGTTACGCAGAAAAAGAGAATTCCTGCAATAATTCTGTATACAGAAAGTTTACCTGTATTTGCCATTCCATACCAGAGAACATCATCGCCCAGAAACTTCTTTGCTTCACCCATGAGTTCATCATATTCGCTATCGGTTTCAAATTCGTTTACAACCAACTCGTTATCATTATCTTCATTTTTATCAGAAACAAAATCAAGTTTTGCTTTTTTGATAATATCAGCTGCCTTTTCAGGTTCACATATACCTTCTATATTAAGACATTCGGTATAGTTTGATGTTACCATGGCGTCTTTCTGAAAAACAAGTCTTAATGAGCCTGAATTATCTTTTTTCACTTTTGTATAAATCTTATTGAAATCATCATACGAAACATCTGTTATATTGCCATTGCGAAGGTCATAACAGATAACACGTTTATCCGTTGCAGCATAGATTTTTGATTTTCCTACTGCTATATCATATATAGACCTCGCAACTATATAAAGCCCGAATATGACAGCGAACGCTGAAAGTCCCACCATAGTTCTTCCGACGCCCGAAATATGTGAGGCAACACCGATTATTGTGAAAAAGATTACGAGAAACGCTCCGAAAAGGACGCTTACACTTTTATCGGCAAGTATACCTGTTTTTACAAAGGGAGTTCCTCTCCAGAGAATTTTCTCATCATCGGGAATAATATCCTCCCAAGCAAAAATACTTTCGTTATCGTTCATTTTTTCCTCCGTAAACAAGGCTTACTCTTCTTCATCAGAAGTTTCAATCTGTTCTTCAGACACTTCTGTTGTTTCTACCGTTTCTTCGGTAGATACTATCTCTGCTTCAACAACTTCTATGATTTCTTCTGTTTCAGGTTCAACAGTTTCGATGGCAGGTTCTGATATTTCTTCTGATACGCTTTCTTCTGAAACGACTTCTTCCTGAGCTTTTTCTGAATCAGGATTTACTTTGTCATAGCCGTTATGACGTTCAAACTCATCCACAGGCATAGGTCTTGCGAAATAATAACCCTGGATAAGATCACATCCGAGTGAACAGAGGAAATCAACCTGCTGTCTTGTTTCGATACCTTCGGCAACTGTCTGCATTCTGAGATGCTTTGCCATAGCAATTGTATCTTCGATAATAAACGAGCTTCGGTTATCTTCATCGTTTGCAATATTGAAGAAACCTGCATCAAGTTTAATAACATCAAGAGGAATATCTTTAAGAGAATTGAGAGATGAAAATCCCGAACCGAAATCGTCCATAGAAACAACAAAGCCATATTCTCTGAGTCTTTTTACTGTTTCGATAAGAAGATTTTTATCATCGAAGAATGCACTTTCTGTAAGTTCGATTTCAACGCAGCTGAAAGGAATATCATACTGTTTTACTATATCCCTAATATGCTCTGCAAGGTCGGGTTTTTCAAAGTGTGCTCTTGAAATATTGACTGAAATCGGGAAAAGTTTTCTGCCTTCTTCTTTCCATTTTTTCTGAAGAGCACAGATCTCATTAAGCATATAATCATCGAGCTTTGTAATAAATCCGTTCTTTTCGAATATAGGAATAAATTTTGCAGGTGACATGAGTCCCTTTTCTTCACTGAGCCAGCGAACAAGTGCTTCTGCACCTGAAAGTTCTTCGCTCTGTGAGTTGTATTTGGGCTGAAGGTAAACAATAAATTCCTTCTTTTCGAGAGCAGCTTCCATTGTGTTTTCGATTTCACGTTCATTGATAAGTCTTAAATGAATTTCATTATCAAAATAGCTTATTCCGTTCATCTGAGACGAATTCAGACCTGCATCCTTTGCTATTCCGGAAAGGTTGTTTATTCTATCAATAGCCATTGTTCTGTCCTTGATTTCGTAAACACCGAAATGATATTTTATAGCTGTTTTTGCATTTACCTTTGAAAGTGCTGAAGCAAGGTCTTCTACCCTCTTTTTAAGCATATCGAAATTTGTATATTCAATGAGAAGAGAAAATGTATCCCCACCGTGTCTTGTAGCGAGTTCATGGCGCTTTTTTATAAAGTTATGGCATATATCAGAAACTCTTACGATAAGTCTATCTGCCTCATTACTTCCATACATATCGCTATACATTCTGAATTTACATATGTCGAATGAAACAAGCGCATATTCATTTTTCTTACGCTTTTTAAGAAGCTTGGCGGCATCGCTCTTGAACTTGAGCCAGTTTGTCTTTCCTGTTATTGTATCGAGGTAGATAAGAGATATGAGTTTTCTGTTTGATGAAATCTGACTTGTCATTGACGCAAAGTTGATTATAAGTGTTATGAAAATGATAATAGCGGGTCCGACTATCATCCAGACAAGAAGAATAGCAAAACTATCTTCTTTTGATACTCCTCTTGAAATATTGACTTTTGAAACAACCTGCCAATCGTTCATTTCAAGTGGATGCTTATACCAGATATTCATAGGAACAGTTGATGATATCATTTTCTTTAAATCTATCTCAACAGTATCTTCTTCATCATCTTTAAGGGTTTCAAAATCTTCGCTTATCAGATCCCTATACCACATTGTCATTTCAGAATCATTGGTATTTCCGTTTTTAATAGAGTTTACATCAAAATCATCTCTGCCGAGTTCGTTATGAGCGATTATATTATTTTCGTCATCAATGAGATACATTTCATAGACATCGTTTGCAAATTTCTGAGGAATATCAAAAGAAACTGAAGAAACGGATATGAAATATCCCTCACAGCTGAAATTCCTGATTTTAGGTGTTATTATTATGATTTTATCTTTGAACATTTCATCATAACATACCACTGTTTTTATAGGCGCTGCATTTCTGAAAAACTGTTTTGATTTCAGATTTACAGCTTTTCCGTTATTATCATATCCTACGCCGTTTGATGTTACAACATAAGATGATTCATAGGTTTCGAAAGAACTTGCTATACCGAATTTTTCTGCAAGCGAAGCATCAATTTCGTCACCACTGAATTTCTGTGCAAAATCTTCGGTTGCTTTTATGCGTGATTTTATGTTTTCTTCAATGCCACTTGCTATGATACCTGTCGAATCGTTATAATGCTTTGACTCTATATCAAGCATTGTAATGACAGAGAGTGCAAGTCCACTTATGAGAATTATCACCATAAATCCCATTGTTATGAGTCCCCACACAAATGTAGGAAGAATACTTGATTTTTTTATTTTTGTATTCGCAATTTTGTTAAGATTAGGCATTTTATTTTCCCCCAAAAATAATGTCTGTTACTTACTGAAAAAAGCTGCCGAAAAAATCGGCAGCCTTATGATCATTCCGGATTAATATTTATCATTTGAGCTGAAATCAGGCATTGATGAGCCGAAATCAAAATCCGATACAGATTCAACTGAAGGAGTTGATACAGGTGCTGTATATGTAGGTGCAGGCTCGTAAGATGCAACAGGCTTTCTTCCTGATGAGCTACGGAGCTTGAATTTTCCTACAAGATGGTTGAGCATCTTAGCCTGTGATGAAAGTTCTTCTGCTGATGCTGCACTTTCTTCTGATGTTGCTGAGTTTGTCTGAACAACGCTTGAAATTCTTTCAACATCCTGTGTAACTTCGTTGATTGATGTTGCCTGTTCGTTTGAAGCGTCTGCAATCTTTTCGATAAGTTCAGTTGTTTCAAGAGAATTCTGAACGATTTTCTGTAATGTTTCTGCTGTATCGTTAGCGATTTTTGTTCCGTTTTCAACAGCCTGAATAGAGCCTTCGATAAGAACTGCTGTATCCTTTGCAGCTTCTGCTGACTTGGCAGCGAGGTTTCTTACTTCGTCAGCTACAACGGCAAAGCCCTTACCTGCTGTACCTGCTCTTGCTGCTTCAACTGCTGCGTTAAGAGCGAGGATATTTGTCTGGAATGCGATATCATCGATTGTCTTGATGATATTTGCAATCTGAGCTGATGAATTATTAATTTCTTCCATAGCGTCCATCATCTGCTTCATCTGAGCGTTGCCACTTTCGATAAGCTGCTGTGCTGTTGCGGAATTATCACTTGCAACTCTCGCGTTTTCAGCATTGCTACGGACTTTAAGAGAAATTTCTTCAATTGTTGAGCTGAGCTGTTCTACTGCTGTGGCCTGTGTTGTTGCACCCTGTGAAAGCGCCTGAGCGCCCTGTGCTACCTGACCTGAACCACTTGAAACCTGTGTACTGCTTGAATTGATATCCTGCATGATATCGTTGAGCGCTGAAAGGATATTGTCAATAGCATTCTTGAATTCAACAAAATCGCCCTGATAATCAGCTTCTGTCTTGACATCAAGGTTTCCGTCGGAAACGTTCTTGAGAATTCTTGAAGCATCATCTGTTACAGCGCTGATTGAAGAAATAGCATCTGAAAGTGCTTCTTCGAGCATCTGTGTTTCGTCGCCTCTCTTGCTTGAGGGAACAGATGAATGGAAATCGCCTTCTGCGAGAGCTTCAAGTCTGTCTGAGCAAAGCTTGATTGAATTTGTAATCTGCTTTGCAACAAGCGTTGAAATAATTATTTCAAGTGTTGTTATAAAAGCAGCCATGACAAGAGTTACGAGAATTATAACGAGGGGAGAATGGGTTAAATCCGTTGTTCCGAGAATTACGGCAAAAACACCCATAATCAATGAACATGCAGCAACCGAAATTATACCGAGTCTCATTATCCTTGCTTTTATACTTGTTTTCAATCTTTTATTCGCCATGCAAATACACCTCTTATCGCCCACAGGACGTTTAATAATTCATTTTGAAAATAGGAAATACCTATCCGTTTAAAATTATACTACAACATTTAGTATTTGTCAACAACTTTGCACATATTTGTACAAAAACAACCATTAATGACTTGCTTTTTTGTAATCATCATATATGAATTCAAGTTCTTTTTCAAGGTATACAGAGAGTATTATGCATTTTTTACACCCTCGTAATACTATAAGTTGGTAACGTTTTCGTCAAATAGCACAATATATAGTTGTATTTTTTTAGAAAATGCTGTTTTTTCGTTTTTTTGTTGAAATTTCTATTGCAATTTATACAATTTGTGATATACTATACTATATATAAATATATGTATATAATTTTCTTATAAAATAATTTGATTTTCGAGGATGGTGGATGATTTGAATAAGTTTGACATTCTGACGGAAAAACTTATCAAAACAGGAAAATCTCATAATTTATTGAGAATTCCTATGTTTATTGTCATTATGGCGCTTGTTCTCGCCGAGGGCGTTTACGAAGCAGGCAGAAAGGTATGGCGTTTTCTTTTTAAGAGAAAATTTTTATCAAAGGCGCTCTCTTTTGCAGTTGCCTGGTTTATGTTTGCCCCCTTCTATCAGCCGGCAGTGATTTTTGCTATGGAAGAAATTCCCCCTGTTTCCGAACCGGCACAGGCTGAAACAACTGAAGAATCCGAAGAAGAAGTGACTGAAACTTCAGTATCTTCATCAGAAGAAACAACTTCGGAATCATCGTCAGAAACTTCATCATCTGAAACCTCATCCTCATCAGATGCTGAAAACACAGAAACATCCTCATCATCAGATTCAGATAACACAGATACAACACCCACAGACTCAGATTCATCAGCCGAAACAGAAGTTCCCGGAGAAAATCCGTCAGAAACAGAAGAATCTTCTGTCACACCTTCAGAAACAGAGCTTCCTGATGAAACAGAAATTCTCCCTGAACTTTTAGCAGAAGAACCTGCTGTTGAAACAGTTGAAATATCAGACGCAGACGAACTTTTCTATTTCTTTGCAAACAGAAATCTGAATGGTGAAACAACAGACGCTGAAGGAAATGCTATAAACAACTCAACTAAAAATGTTATTCTCAGAGATGATATAGATTGCAGTCAGCTCAGCCAGGATGTTAAAACAAAAATCGGAACCACCCTCCCTATTCTTGCATCATACAGTGGTGTATTTGATGGTGACGGACATGTGATCAAAAACCTCACACTTAGAATAGTCACAGGCGCAGGAACTAATGGGAATTATGAATATTCGGCAATGATAAAGAACTTCAGTGGAACAATGAAGAATGTAGGATTTGACAACATCACTTCTGTTACATCATCTACATACAGCCGTGCTTCTGTAGTAGCGTTGAAATCCAACGGAGGAACTATCACAAACTGCTTTATAGTAAATTCAAGAATATCCGGTAAAAGATCTAATGAAACAGGATATTTTGTAACTGACGACGGAACGACAACCGCTACATCCGCTTGTTACGTTGCCGGCATCACAACAACAAGTGGTGTGGGTATCAATAACTCCGTTACGGTATATTCCTCACCGTCAGCATGCACAGACACAGCGCTCGAAACTCTCAACAACAAGAGAAAACCGGGTGGTCTGAAATGGTATAAGGATACTGCTCCTGATTATTCAAACCACGGATATCCCACAATGAAACCTACCGTTCCTGTTGAATTCTATAAATCAACAACACAGAAATTCACAGGCGATGAGCTTAAATTCGGCAGTGGAAAAGCAAATGCAAGTACATATGCAGTTATCGAAGGAAATGTTCTTTACGCTCCCGATAACGACCCTACTGTTTCAAGAAAAACATTCCTCGGTTGGTCGCTTGATCCTGACAGCGAAACTCCTATGGATCTTGACACATACACCGTTTCTGAAGGCGATTTTACAGAAGACGAATCAGGAAACGATGTTCTTAAAGTTTATGCAATATGGGATTTCAATCCTGTTTATATGATAACATTCATCGACAAGAACGGAAATCAGATAGACCTTGATACAAATCCTGACGATGATGTAACAAAGTTTGTAACCGATGAAATAAACGCAGGAAAAACATATGAGGATTTCTTCGGAGAAGAAGGCATTCCTGAGGAATCAGAAGCTGACGCCGGTTATGAATTCGACGGATGGTATAGAGTTGACGCTGATGAAAAATGGGATTTTGCATCTTCAACAGTTTCAAAGAATGAATATTCTGGCGATGAAACAGAAATGACCATCGAACTTGAAGAAAGATATGTTCCGATAGAATATGAAATCACTCTTGACACCGATGGTGGCGAAGAAAAAGAAGATATAATCTACACAATAGAAGACGAAGATATTATCCTCCCTGTTCCTACAAAAACAGGTTATACATTCGCAGGATGGAAAGTAACAGCAAGCGATTTTACTGATATCGTTCCTGTCGGAGATGATATTGTAACTGTAATTCCTCATAACGCACTCAGTAATATCACTGTTACTGCACAGTGGGATGCAATCACATATACTGTTAAATATGATATAAACGCAACAGATTATATCAATGCCGACAGTGATGAAACAGAAACATCAACTCACATATACGATATTCAGCAATCACTTTCAGAAAACAAGTTCAAGAGAGATTATTATACTTTTGAAGGCTGGGCTACTTCTGCTGATGGTGAAAAGGTTTATAACGATAAAGCGCAGGTTTTAAATCTTACGGATGTAAACGATGGTGAAGTTACACTCTATGCTGTATGGAAACCGATTGAATACACAATAACCTATGAAAACTCAGCAAACGGCGATTATCCGACAATAAACGGCGAGGAAATGCGTTATACAACTATCGTCAACAACAATCAGACAACATACACCATTGAAAACAGAACTATAAACCTTACAGAAGTTACTTGTACGGGTTATACCTTCACAAACTGGAAATATAATGGTGGAACTGTTATGAACAACACCATTTCACTCCCCGATAATCCGTTACCTGAAAGCATCACAATCACAGGCGAATGGACACCTACTCCATACACAGTAAGTTATGATACAAACGATGGTTTCTGGCATGGTGGATTTGACCTTACAGATTTTACATCATATGACATAACAAAATCGCTTACTCTTCCTACAAGAGATAACATTTACAGAGATTATTACAAGTTCGGTGGATGGGAAATCTCGGGAGATTGTAGCAAAAACGGAACAACAGTTTATTCTCTCCCTGCCGGAACATACGGAAATGCTACTGCAACTGCTGTATGGGATCCTATCAATTACACATTGAGTGTTGAACTCAGTGGCGGAGAACTTCCTGACGGAGTGAATATTCCGACAACATACAATAATACAACTGTTATGACACTTCCTGTTCCCTCTAAGACAGGATACACATTCGACGGATGGACAGCAGTTGTTGACAGTGGATATGCAAATAACGGAAACTTCCCCGTTGATGATTACACAACAAAAATCGAAAACAATTTCGGTAATGTGACTCTTACTGCAAACTTTACAATCAATCAGTATACAATTTCGTTTGATACTGACGGCGGAAGCGAAGTTGCTGACATCACAGACGATTATGGTCAGGCTGTTGAAGCACCTGCAGATCCTACCAAAGAAGGACACGACTTTAAGGGTTGGTATGCTGACAGCGACTTTAACACTGAATACGAATTTACAACTATCCCTGCTGAAGACATAACAGTCTATGCAAAATGGGAAATTCAGAAATTTGATGTTTCATTCGATACAGACGGTGGTTCATCGGTTGAAACTCAGGTTGTCGAATACGGAAGCACTGCTGTGAGACCTCAGAATAATCCGACAAAAGCTTCTGACGCTAACGGAAACTATCGTTTCCTTGGATGGTTTGCTGATAGCACATATAATGAAGCATTTGATTTCACAACTCCTATAAAAGAAACTACAACAGTTTATGCAAAGTGGCTTTCTTATGTAGATGAACCTGTCTTATATGATGTATCCTATAAGACAAGTGCTGATTCGGCAGATGCACTTTCGATAGGTTCGTTTGTTGAAGGCGAACAGATTGTTCTCCCCCGTGTTCCTGATGATGCAGTAAATCACAAGGTATTTGTAGGATTTACACTTGAAGGAGACACATCTGAAACTCCCGTAGTTTATAGTGCAGGTGATGTATTCACAGTAGGCACTGAAAATGTAATCTTCATCGTTGTATGGGAAGCAGAAACACATTCTGTAACATTTGTAGACGATGATGGAGTAACAGAAATTGAAGTTCAGAATGTTGAATACAACAAAACAGCAACAGAACCTTCATATCAGAAACGTGGATTTATCCTTAAGGGATGGTTTACAGAAGAAGGAACAGAGTTTACATTTGATACTCCTATCACAGAAGATATCATTCTTAAAGCAGAATGGGAAGAAATTACTATTCCCGAAACTCCGACAAGACCAGGTTCTTCGGGTTCATCAGGGGTCAAGTATGACAAGACAATAAGAATTACTGAAATTCCTGATGGAATTAATGCTCCTTCAGAACTTTTCAAGGCAACTGCTGATATGGATGATTTCAATACATCTGTTGACGTAAGAATTTCAAATGCTTCTGAAACAGCTGAGGAAGAACTTAAACGTCTTCTTAAAATACACGCTGATATCCCCGACGAAGATATATTCATATTTGATATATCGCTCTATGAAAGAGGAACTGACAGAAAGATTACTTTATCTGAAAACACAGTGGTTTCTCTCTCAATTCCTGTATGTGACAAATTCACATCTGAACTCGAAAAGGTAAGAGTTATATCTGTTCACAACGGAAAACTCGTTATCTATCCCGAACCTTATATTTCATCTTCGGGAAAACATCTTATTGTAAACTTCTCATCTGATAAATTCTCTACATTCGCTTTTGTTCTCGACAGAGAAGAAGAAATTATCGACCTCTCAGCATCTGCACCTTCAGCTATGGCTGCTGAAATGATGCTTTATGCTCCTCCTGCTATAATGCCTGCTATAAGTGGTGTTATTGTAAACGGAAAGACAAAGCTGAGAATTTCAAGAAAGAAGAAAGTCTATAAGGTTTTAAGAAAGTTCCATTAAAACTTTAAAAGCACCGTTTATATAAACGGTTCTTTTTTATTTGAGTTATAAAAAAATAAAAAGTGCAAGGATAAATCCTTGCACTTTTTTAAAGTAAGCTATAAATTAGCCGTTGATCTTTGTAACAACGCCTGAACCTACTGTTCTACCGCCTTCACGGATAGCGAAACGAAGACCTTCTTCGATAGCGATAGGAGTGATGAGTTCAACGTCCATTTCAACGTTATCACCAGGCATGCACATTTCCTTATCAGCAGGAAGAGCTACGATACCTGTAACGTCTGTTGTTCTGAAGTAGAACTGAGGTCTGTAGTTGTTGAAGAAAGGAGTATGACGGCCGCCTTCTTCTTTCTTAAGAACGTAAACCTGACCATGGAACTTTGTGTGAGGCTGAATTGTGCCGGGCTTACAAAGAACCTGTCCTCTTTCGATATCTGTTCTCTGGATACCACGGAGAAGAGCACCGATGTTATCGCCTGCTTCAGCGTAGTCAAGGATCTTTCTGAACATTTCGATACCTGTAACAACTGTCTTAGCCTTTTCATCCTTAAGACCAACGATTTCAACTTCGTCAGAAGTTCTGAGCTGACCTCTTTCTACTCTACCTGTAGCAACTGTACCACGACCTGTGATTGTGAATACGTCTTCAACAGGCATAAGGAAAGGAAGATCTGACTTTCTGTCAGGTGTAGGAATGTAGCTGTCTACTGCATCCATGAGTTCAAGGATAGGAGCGTAA
>JAZNQY010000149.1:0-20364 GCA_045590375.1 Oscillospiraceae bacterium
CGATGCCGATAAAATGCTTGAAATAACAGCAAGAGCAGATAAAACCTTCATCGGCTTTATCGGTGGAAAAGCAGTTGACTCACTTATAATAGGTCTTCTCTGCTTTATCGGAATGCAGTTTATGGGGCTTTCATATTCGGTCCTCATAAGCGTTATCGTCGGTGTAACAAATATGATTCCTTTCTTCGGACCGTTTTTCGGTGCGATACCAAGTGTCATACTTCTTTTCTTTGAATCTCCTCAGCAGGCGCCTGTATTCGCGATTTTCGTTCTTGTTCTTCAACAGTTTGACGGAAATATCTTAGGTCCCAAGATTTTGGGTGACTCAATAGGCCTTCCTGCATTCTGGGTAATGTTTGCAATCCTCGTCGGAGGGGGGCTTTTCGGCTTTGTCGGAATGCTTGTAGGCGTTCCCTGCTTCGCTGTTATCTATGAACTCAGCAAAGAAGGTATAAATAATAAACTCAGAAAGAAAAATCTTCCTACCTCTGTAAAACTCTATCAGGGCAGTGATAAGATAGAAACCGTAACAGAGCCTGAAAAGGAAGAAGAACCCGAATCTGTTTCAGAAGAGGTAAAAGAAGAAAAAACAGAAGAAAACACTACCGAAACAGAAGAAACAAAAGAAGAAAAAACAGAAGAATAAATTAAAGTAAAGCAGGTTGTTTTAATGATATCCGATATTCAGTCAGAGATTATAAAACTCAAAAAAGAAAAGGGTGTAACTGTTTTCGCACACACCTATCAGTCCCACGATATTATAGAAGTTGCCGATGTTGTGGGGGATTCATTCTTTTTAAGCAAAAAGGCAAAAGAAGATAAAAACCCGATAGCAGTAGTCTGTGGTGTGCATTTTATGGCAGAAACGGTAAAAATGCTTTCACCCGAAAAAACTGTTATTCTCGCAAATGAAACAGCAGGTTGCCCTATGGCAGAACAGTTTACAGCCGAAGAAATTTTAAAATTCAAGGCTGAAAACGATAACCCGACAGTTGTTTCATATATAAATACAACTGCTGAAATCAAAGCAGTTTCCGATATCGCAGTAACATCAGGCTCAGCACTTAAAATCTGCAAGAATGCCGAAACCGATAACATTCTTTTTATCCCTGATTGTAACCTCGGCAACTACATAAAAGAAAATATCCCCGAAAAGAAGGTTACCCTTATAAACGGTGGATGTCCCGTTCATTCTGCAATAACCGAAGAAGAGGCGATAAAGGCAAAAGAACTTCATCCCGATGCGCTTTTCCTCGTTCACCCCGAATGTAAGCCTTGTGTTGTGAAACACGCAGACTATGTCGGCTCAACAGCAGGAATTATGGACTATGCCAGAAATTCAGATAAAAAAGAATTCATAATCGGAACAGAAAATTCAGTTGTCGAACATTTACAGTTTGAATGTCCCGATAAAAAATTCTATCCATTAAGTAAAAATCTCATCTGTATAGATATGAGGGCGACAACTTTAAATGATGTCCTTAATGCCGTAAAAGGCGAGGGAGGAAAAGAAATCGTCCTTTCAGATGAAATTTCAGAAAAAGCAGTTCACTGCATAAACGAAATGTTAAGACTTGAAAATATTCAGTAAAAAACAAAATTGTCGCCTCTTACAAGGCGACAACTTTGGTTTTATTGTATTTTATGCTCTGCCTAACGAAGATTCATAAGGCGACTCGACTCTCACATAGTTGTGAGGCTTTTGTTCATTGGCCTTTTTCGAAAGAATCTCGGCAAAACTTTTACTACCGTGTGATTTTTCTTCTCTTCTCTGTCTTTTTGATTTCGCATAGGGCGAAGAACTGATAACAGAAGAAACAGCGTTTGATTGCACGATTATATTGTTTTCATTATATGTGTTGTATATCATATTCACGCCCCCTTTGCTAAAAACGGTCAACATCCTTGTTTGTGGCTTTTGGTCTGAGGGTTTTAATTTCGTATACGATTTATTTTCCTTTCAATATATATATCGGCAATTTCTGTAAAAACTTAACTACTTTTTGTATATTTTTATAAAAAAATTCTATTTTGTATTGCTGGTTCTCATATAATGGAAGAGAAACTGCTGTGCTATTCCTGCTGTGGATAAAATATTTTCGGGTAGCCCGTCGGGATAATACTCTGCCATAACTCTTTTTATCCATACATCAACGGGGAAAGCCTCAACTCTGTAACATCCATATAAAAGAACACATTCAGCAACCTTAGGTCCTACTCCTTTTATTGACATAAGGCTGTTTCTTGCATCTTCAATGGGGAGGGTTTTAAAGTCTGAAAGAATAACCCTGCCGTCGTTCACAGCGTTTGCAGCGTCAAGAATATATTTAGCACGAAATCCCGTTCTTAAGGGTGCGATGTCATCTTCTGTGCAGGATGAAAGCGTTTTCGCATCAGGAAAACCTCCGAACATCTTACACATATTCTCGATTATTCCTTTTATTCTCGGAATGTTGTTGTTCTGCGATATGATGAATGAAATCAGCGTTTCCCATGTGTCCTGACGGAGAAGCCTTATCCCTTTTGCATATTCACAGGCAGATTTCAGCGTCTTGTCATCGCTGTATATCTTTTTGAGTGATGCGTAGTCTGTGTCAAGGTCGAAATAATTCTTCCAGAAAGATAAAAAATCATCTTCAGAAACATCTTTCAGAGTAAATTCATTTCCGTTTTGCTCTATGTAAAGAGGCTTATCAAGGGCAAATCCATTAAATCCGTTGCCTTCTTTTTTCCAGCGAAAAGCCTGACCACAGTCTAAGGTTTCAGCGAGGTCAAAATCATCGCAGGAAAATTTTATATCATTACCGTTTACGGTGTATTTCATAAAAACAACTCCTTTTTATATATTATACACCGATAGAAAATTCAAGTCAAACGAAGGAGAATTCTGTATGGAAAAAGCGAAAAAAATGAAAAAACCACTGAAAATAACGCTTATCGTTGTTTCGGTAATACTTGTCCTGCTGATTATAGTGGCACTTGTCCTTCCGAAAACAATCGCTATGTCTGTCTATAACGAATATTTCGGCATCCGTTATACAAGTTATGAACCTACTACATGGGAACTTTCTGATTTTGAAGGACTTTCAGCCGAAAAACACCGTTTCTATTCCGATAAAGGTCAGGTGATAACAGCCTATCTCTATTCAAGAGAAAGAACAAAAACAAAAGGCATTATCGTTATGGCACACGGTTTCGGTGGTGGTGGACATCGCAGTTATATGGATGTCATAGATTATTTTGCAAAAAACGGTTATCTCGTTTTTGCTTATGATGCAACGGGTAATGATGAAAGCGAAGGAGACGCTGTCGGAGGTTTACCACAGGGAGTTATAGACCTTGGGTATGCCCTTGACTATATCGATAACTTCAGTGGCTATCCCATTCTTTTGTGGGGACATAGCTGGGGTGGATATTCAGTTTGTTCAGTGCCTGCAGTTTATCCCGAAGTCAAGGGAATAATATCGGTTTCAGGCTTTAATCAGTCGCTCGATATGCTTGAAGCAGAAGGAAGAAATATAGCAGGCGATGCCATTGATTTTGTTATTCCTTATCTCAAAAAACATGAAGAAAAAACTTTCAACGAATATGCTTATATGAACGGACTTCAGAGTCTTACCTTAACAGACGCTCCTGTTATGATTGTCCATAGCGCAGACGATGAGGTTGTTCCCATTGAAATAAGCTATGACCGTTATTATGAGAAATTCAAGGATAACGAAAGATTTACCTTTATTCGCTATGAAGATAGGGGACATAACCTTATTTTATGTTCAGACGAAGCTATTGCTTACAGAGAGGAATATAATAAAAAGGGCGATGAATGGCTCGAAAGTATAGGTGGTTCCGAAAATTTAACCCCCGAAATGAGAGCTGAGTATATCGAAACCAACTTCGATATGCATAAGGGCAACGAACTTGATAGTGAACTTATGGAAGAAATGCTTGAATTTTATGATGAATGTGTAAAAAAATAACCCGAAAGGAAGTATAAAAAATGCGTGAAAGTATCCTTACAATACCTATAAGCGAAATTATGGAGGAAAGCTGTGGCTGCCCTATCTGCACGATGAGGGATATGCTCGAACAGAGAACAGTTGAATACATAATGGGCGCTGCTATGATGGAACCCGATGTAAGAATTGAAACCAATAAACTCGGCTTCTGCGCCGAACATTTTGCTATGATGAAAGCCTGCAAAAACCGTCTTTCATTAGCGCTTATGCTTCAGACACACCTTCAGACATTAAACGAAGAAATCTTTTCGGGCAAAAAACTTTTTGAACCCAAAAACGCAAAGAAGAAAAAACTTTCCGAAGTCAATACATCCTGCTTTGTATGCAGTAAAGTCGATTGGGGAATGGAACGCCTTTTAAAGACCTTCTTTGAATGTTACAGAGATGAGTCTTTCAAAAAACAGCTTCGTGAACAGAAATATATCTGTCTGCCTCATTATGATATGCTTATGGAACAAGCACCGAATTATCTCAAAAAAGAAGAACTCGAACTTTTTCTTTCAGATATAAAGAAACTCGCAGGAGAATACGCAAAGGTGCTTTATGACGATGTTTCGCATTATTGCAGTATGTATGATTACAGAAATACAGGTGCAGACGCCGATTGGGGAACGTCAAAGGACAGTATCGAAAGGGCAATAAAATTCCTCACATCAAGAGAAGAAATGTAACTGTAATGTAACCTGAGTTTTTAGTATTTTTACAAATTGTAATGTTGAAATGTGACACTTTCATAAACGAAAATCGATTGCGTTGTTACGCAATTTTCCACACTTTCAACATAGTTTTCAACTAAATTTTTTGGAAATCCAAAGTTTTCAACAGTCAAATCAACCTCTTTTCAACATAGTTTTCAACATTTTCACACGATTTTTTGTAAAGTAACGACTACTTTTTGTATAAACACCATTCTTTAAGGCTAAAATATCCATATCGAAAGACGACAGGAAGAGAGTGGTGAAAATCGTGATAAAGGGCGTAAACAGGCGTGTTATCGAGATAAACAATCCCGACGGAGAATACTTTGAAAAGGCGATTTTGTTCGTAAAACCCGAAAAATCGGGTGATAAATCCGAAACCCTGAGGATAGCAGCGAGAAAATATCTCTCAGAAGTTGATGAAAACGACAGACGAAGGCGATTAAGGACAGCACTCATAATTTCATCGGCTGTCATAGCTTTTCTGACGATAATTTTAACCGTAATAATATTCTGAATTACAGACAAGATTTTTCTCTAAAAAATTAGCGAAAAATCTTGTTTTTCTTTTGCAAAAATGTTATAATGTCTATATATGTGTTAAAATGTTTTTAAAAGGAATTTATTATGGCTTATTATAACGATAATTTCAAAGAAGAAAAGAGTCTTATAATCGGAAGAAATCCCGTAATTGAAGCACTCAAAGCAAAAAAGAATATCGATACCATCTACGTTTCCAAAGAAGGTGGTGGGAGTATCGGTCTCATCTGCAAGATGGCAAAGGAGCAGGGGATTGTTGTCAAGAATGTTGACGATAAAAAACTCTCCCAGATGTCAGAAGGTGGCGCACATCAGGGCGTTGTCGCAATAGGTGGCGTTGCTGAATATGTTTCGGTTGATGATATTTTAAATATTTCAAAAGAAAAGGGAACACCCCCGTTCATCATCGTGTGTGATGATATTGAAGACCCCCACAACCTCGGTGCAATTATAAGAACATGCGAAGCAGGTGGCGCTGACGGTGTTATAATCCCCAAAAGACACAGTGCAACACTTAACTTTACAGTCAATAAAACATCAGCAGGTGCAGCAAGCTGGGTGCCCATTGCGAGAGTTCCCAATATCGCAGCGACCATTGATTATTTAAAAGAAAATGGCGTATGGGTTTACGGAACAGATGCTGCCGGCGAAGATTATTCAACTGTTGATATGAAAGGCGCAGTAGCACTCGTTATCGGCTCTGAAGGAAAAGGCATGAGCCGACTTGTAAGAGAAAAATGCGATTACCTTTTAAGCCTTAAAATGAAAGGCAAAGTAACCTCGCTCAACGCGTCTGTTGCAGCAGGTATATTCATTTATGAAGTTGTAAGACAAAGAGGATAATTTAAAAAAGAAATCCCTATTCCGATAAATTCAGGAGGAGAGAAAGAATGGCTGACAATCAGTTTTCACTTGATGACATCCTTAACGAACACCCCAGACGAGAGGTAGCAAAGTCCGACGAACCCTTTGACCTTGACAGTATTCTTGCGGGCAGAAATCTTGATAAAGTTCCTCCCCGTAAAACAGAACCCGTAGTAAATAAGGCTGTAACTCCCAGAGAAAAGCCTGTAATAAAAGAAGAAAAGCCCGTAAAGGCAGAGAAGCCTGCTAAGGTTGAAAAGCCCGTTAAGGCAGAAAAACCCGTTAAGGCAGAAAAACCTGCTAAGGTTGAAAAACCTGTTAAGGCAGAGAAACCTGTTAAGGCAGAGAAACCTGTTGTTACGGAAGAAATTAAAACTCCCGAACCCGAAATTGTAAACGATAACAAAAAATCAATTTTCGATTACGGAACAATAAATCCCATCGACTATGATTCTTCAAAACCTGCTGTGGTAAGACAGCAGTCTGATAACAAAGAACAGTCAGAACTAAGCAAAGCACTCGATGGAGGATTTGTTGCTAAAAAACCTCGTGAACAGAAAATAAAGAACGAAAATCTTTCCGATGCTTTCGCGAAGAACGAAAAAGAAAATTCTCCGATAAGAATAGACGGTGATCTTAAAGAGTTTTTCGGTGGAAATTCAGGCTATCGCCCCGTCGTTGAAGATGATGACGACAAGCCCGGTATTTTCGATACAATAAAGGGTCTTTTCGGTAAAAAGGAAAAAGAAGAAACTCCCGTAAAAGAAGAAAAGGCAAAGCCTGCGAAATCCGAAAAACCTGCAAAGGCAGAAAAACCGGTCAAAGCAGAAGAAAAGCATCGCCCTGAAATAAAGGACAAGAAAAAACTTTCGGCGAAGGAAAGAGAAAGCTCAAAACTCAGAGAGTATACAGCAGAACTTCCTACTCCCGATGATGTCAATGTTGATGTTTATTCTTCAATGATGGGTGAACCCAAAAAGAAAGAGCGTGCTTTTGAAATAAAAATCAATAGACCTCAGAGACCGAAAGAAATAGCTTATGAAATGACAGGTCCTGTTATTACAGCAGAACCCGAAGATGCACAGAAGAAAAAGAAACCCTCACAGAAAAAAGAACAGACAGGAAGACTTTCTTTTGACAATAATGAAGTAAAACCCTTAGAACCTCAGAAATCGGCAGAAAGCGATAACATGGTTGAAAATTTCAATCGTATCAAGAAAGAGAGGGGACAGCATACAGCAGTAATCCCTCCCGTTTCAAGAAAGAGTATTTCTGATATTGACCTTAAACTTGAGGATAAAATTCTTCCTGATACAGAGCCTATTCCGATAGACGAATCAGCGAGTGAAATGCAGAAACTGCGTGAGCTCAAAGAACGCAGAAAAAAGAAAGTAAATGATTTTGTTCTTATCGGTGAAGACGATGATGATGTTGTAGAAATCGCAGACGATAAAAGAGAAATAACAGATTTTGAATCTGTTGAAGATGCACCGTCTGTTCATAACGACATTATCCAGTTCAAGAACTCTCTTGTCGTAAGATTTATATTCCTTGTTGTTGCTGCATTTGCGAGTGGGCTTATTTCTCTCGCAAACGATTTCGACCTTCCTGTTATCGAACTTTTAAGCAAAGGCGCACAGCCGACAACATATCTTTTTATCAATATCATTTTAGGACTTCTTTCGGCATTTGTATGCTATTCGGTAATTTCCTGTGGATTTAAAAAACTCTTTAAACTTCAGGCAGACACCGATACTCTCAGTGCCGTTGCGATAGTAGGAACACTTGTTTCTTCTATGGTAGCGCTTGCGAATACAGGAATAGTTGCACAGGGTTATGTAAACGTATATATTTCTGTCGCAATATTCTCGCTTCTTTTCAACACCTTAGGAAAGCTCTTCTGCGTATGGAGAGTTGAAAAGAACTTCCGTTATATCGCAGGCGATAGTGAACATTATGCTGTTTTCACAGTTGATGACGAAGATACAGCAACAAAGTTCACAAGAGGCGCATTAAGCGATTTCCCTGTTCTTTCTGCTATGAGAAAGACAGAATTTGTAAATGATTTCTTAAAGAACTCTTATGTTCCTGATGTTTCAGATAATTTCTGCAAGATAGCAGCTCCTGCCGCTTGTGGTGGCGCACTTCTCGCTGCAATCCTTTCTCTTATCTTCAATCGTTCGGTTGAGGGTGCAGGTGGAATATTTATTGCATTTTCAGTCTTTGCCGGAACATTATCACTCTGTTCCTGCTTTGCAACAATTTTTGCAGTAAACCTTCCTCTTTTAAAGGGAACATCAAAATATCTCGAATCTTCATCAGCAATGCTTTCTTATCAGAGCGTTGAGGATTTCGGTGATACAAACTCTGTTCTTTTAGATGTTTCACAGCTTTTCCCTGAGGGAACAGTAACACTTTCGTCCATAAAGGTATTTTCCGGAACACAGGTAGACGAAGCTATCGTTCAGGCGGCAAGTCTCACAAGCCATTCAGGAAGTATCTTAAAGCATATGTTCTATGATATAATTGTCGGAAAGACAGAAATGCTCAATCCTGTTGAAAGCTATATCTATGAAGACTCTATGGGCCTTTGTGGATGGATAAACAACAAGCGTGTCCTTCTCGGCAGCAGAGAACTTATGATAAACCACAGTATCGAAGGTATGCCCACAGTCGCAAGAGAGAGAGAGTATACAGAAAACGGAAGAGCAGCCGTTTATCTCTCGATTTCAGGTGAACTTTCAGCGATGTTCATTATTGATATGAAGGCAAACCCTGAAGTAGAATATTGTCTTAAAGAATTCGAAAAGAACGAAGTAAGTGTAATGCCCAGAACTGTTGACTCGATAATCAGCATCAACAAACTTTCCGAACTCTTCGGTGTTTCACCCGATATGTTCAAACTTCTTCCTTTCAGACTCCATAATGAATTTGAAGAAACAACAAGCTATGTTCCAAAGCAGTCATCATCACTTGTCTGCAACGGAAGATTTGCATCATTCGCATCTCTCATTATCGGAACAAAGCGTATCAGAAAAACAGCGAATATCGGTCTTATTATTCAGGCAGCATCCGGCGTTTTAGGACTTTTAATGGCGCTTGTATTTGCTGTTCTCTCGTCATTCTCAGAACTCAGCCCGACAGTTGTTCTTCTTTATAATCTTGCCTGGGCAGGACTTACAGCACTGATACAGATAATAAGAAAGGCTTAATTTTACTATGCGTGCAAGCGGAATACTTATGCCGATATTTTCCCTTCCTTCCGATTACGGAATAGGAACAATGGGTAAAGAGGCTTATGAATTTATCGATTTTCTTAAAAACTCAGGGCAGAAATACTGGCAGCTTCTCCCGATAGGCCCAACAAGCTATGGCGATTCACCTTATCAGTCATTCTCGTCATTCGCAGGAAATCCCTATTTCATTGATTTCGACCTTTTAACAGAAGATGGTCTTCTTGAGAAAAGCGATTATGAAAATATAGATTTCGGCGATGACGATGAAAAGGTTGACTATGAAAAAACCTTCAATGAAAGATTTAAGGTACTTAAAAAAGCTTTCAAAAACGGCTTTGATAGGGATAAATCACTCTACCTTGCTTTTATAAAAGAAAATCCCAAAATAGAAGATTATGCCTTTTATATGGCTGTTAAAAACCATTTTGATTTAAAAGCATGGCAGGAATGGGATGACGATATAAAATTCCGTAAGAAAAGTGCAGTAAAAAAATATCGTGAACTTTTATCCGAAGAGATAGATTTCTGGGGATATATCCAGTTCCTTTTCTTTAAACAATGGAACGAAATGAAATCCTACGCTAAAAAGAACGGCGTCAAACTCATAGGTGATATTCCTATCTATGTTGCGTCAGACAGTGCAGATACATGGGCAAACCCCGAAATCTTTCAGTTTGATAAATCGCTTTTACCTACAAATGTTGCAGGGTGTCCTCCTGATTGTTTTTCAGAAGACGGTCAGTTGTGGGGAAATCCACTCTATCGCTGGGATGTTTTAGAAGAACAGAATTTCTCGTGGTGGATGGAAAGAATAAAAGCAACAGCAAAACTTTTTGATGTTATCAGAATAGACCATTTCCGAGGTTTTGAAAGTTATTATTCAATCCCTTACGGAAACGAAAACGCAAGAATAGGCGAGTGGGTAAAAGGCCCTGATATGAAGTTCATAAAAGCAGTGAAGCAGAACTTTAAAAAGACGGGAATAATAGCAGAAGACCTCGGCTTTTTAACTCCCGAAGTTGAAAAGATGCTTAAATCTTCGGGCTATCCCGGAATGAAGATTTTGGAATTTGCTTTCGACCATAAATCTGACAGCAATTACCTTCCGCATAATTACCCTAAAAACTGCGTAGTATATACAGGAACACACGATAACGAAACAGTTGTCGGATGGCTTTCTCATTTACCTAAAAAAGACAAGGCTTTTCTCAAAAAATATACAAATGTAAGAAGCGAAAAAATGCTTCCCAAAGCACTCATACGCCTTGCATGGAGCAGTACTGCCGACCTCTGTTTAGCACAGATGCAGGATTTTCTCGAGCTTGATAACACTGCCCGTATGAACGAGCCTTCAACTCTCGGCAAAAACTGGCAGTGGCGAATGAAAAAGGGAATGCTTACAGAAAAACTTTCAAAGGAAATAAAATCACTTACTGTAACATACAGAAGATAGGAGCGTAAAAAATATGCCTCATATTACTCTTAAAATGCTCAAAGGCAGAACAGACGAACAGAAAAAAATCGCAACAGAAAAACTTTCAAAAGCTTTGAATGAAGCAATAGGCGCGTCTGAAAGTCATATTTCTGTTTCTATCGAGGAATATACAGCAGAAGAATGGCAGGATGTTTTCGCGAACGAAATCGAAAACAACAAGAACATCACAAAACAGCCCGAATACGACCCCAAGTCATTACTCAAATGAGAAGGATACTCTATACCCTCTGTCAGTGCACATGGGGGATTTTTCAGACGATAGGTGGATTTTTTGTCTTTTTAAGATACATAAAATGTAAGCATTTTATATACCATGGTGCTATATTTACCGAATGGAAAAACCCCGACGCAAGTATGTCTTTAGGACTTTTTGTATTTGTTTCTGAAACACTTTCCGAAAAAGAGGATGGCTATCGTGAACAGGTTATAGTCCATGAGTATGGACATACAATACAGTCTCTTATTTTAGGGCCGTTGTATCTTATTATAATAGGAATTCCCTCAAGCTTCTGGGCGATGACACCTATGATGGTAAATTACAGAAAGAAAAACCATATTTCATATTTCAGCTTTTTTTGCGAAAGATGGGCAAATTATCTTGGCGAAAAAGTAACGGGTGAAAGTTCTCCCAAACAGAAATTCATTGATTTTTAAGGAGTTTAGTTATGGATGTAATTTTAGCCTCTGCATCTCCGAGAAGAAAAGAACTGCTTTCTAATATCTTTTCCGATTTCAGATGTATCCCGTCTGAAATAGACGAGGTTGTTCCTGATGAAACTCCTCTCTTTGAAGTCCCTAAAATCCTTGCAATGCAGAAAGCAGAGGATGTCGCAAAGAAATATCCCGACAGCCTTGTAATAGGAAGCGACACGGTCGTTATATCAGGCAACGAAATACTCGGTAAACCCATAGACGACGATGACGCAAGAAGAATGTTATCGCTTCTTTCAGGAAAGGTGCATTATGTAGTAACAGGTTGTGCACTTTTTTTGAACGGCGAGAGTCATTCTTTCCGTGAAGAAACCGAGGTTGAATTCTATCCTCTTTCCGAAGAAGAAATCGAAAACTATATTTCTTCACGTGAGCCTTTCGATAAAGCAGGTGCTTACGGAATACAAGGACTCGGAAGTTTATTCGTAAAGGGAATAGACGGTGATTTCTTCAATGTAGTAGGGCTTCCAGTGGCGAGCCTCAGCAGAGAAATCAAGAAATTTACTTCACAGATATATTAAAAAACAACACCCCGAAGGGTGTTGTTTTTTGTTTTAATATTATCTCTTTCTGCTTGCACCACCGAAAGAGCCACCACCACTTGAACGATGAACTGAAGAGCCACCGACTCTTCCACTTCCACCGCGACTTCCACCACCTGAACTGCTTGATGAAATCTTATGGCTTGTTGTGTATTCTCTTATGTATGTATCCTGTTTTTCTCTGAAGAAAGTTTCTGATTTGTTTACATAGGTTCTTGCCGATTCAGCTGTTTTGAAACGGTATGATGACTTGATGATAAAGAATGTAATAATCGAAACAACAATGAAGATAACAAACAGAATGCCTAAACGATGAACGATATTTATCAGCCTGCCGAGAAAATCCTGTCCGGTAGCGTCGTATATATCTTTTGTTGTGTATCCTTCGTTTTCAGAGGGAACACCTGCATCATAATAGCTGTCGAGTTTTCCGAGCATTACTTTGATTGCTGAATAGAAATCTTCTTCTTTAAGATAACTTCCTGCACTGTCAAGAGTATTCATAAGCCTTGCATCAGAATACATCAGAATAGCGTTTCCTGCCGTTGAAATATGGTCCTCATAGGTGTCATTATTGAGAAGAATCATAAATCCGTCAGAGTTTTTCGTGAAAACATCCATATAGGCATCGTCCGAAAAAGCAACAGGACTTTTGCTTCCTATATCGTCAGTGATTATAATACCGACATTATATCCTGTTTTGTCGGATAATTTTTCTGCTGTATCAACTATGTCGTCGAATTCAGAATTAGAAAGATAACTTTCCTTATCCGAAACAAAAACCTTTCCTTCGTCGTATCTTTTCGCCGAAACACTTACAGAAAAAAGTGTAAGCGAGATAACGAGAACAGAAATAAAAGCAGTTATTTTTTTCATCATCACACAATACCTCCCACAATCATAATAATTCCGAGAAGTACCGACGCTAAAAGCCCTATTCCTGCTGAGAACAGTATACCCTTTTTGGTATCAAACGGGGGAGTACCTGCGAGCTTTCGTGTGTGACCGTTTATCGAGAAATAATAACTCTTGTCCCTGTGTTTATATGTCATAAACCATACAGGGAAGAGGGTATAATTCCATGTTGTTTTTATAAGATTTATATTCTTGTTCTGAGGAATAACCATAGAATAACCTGTAATGGATTCTCTGAGTATTGATTCAGAACTTGATGAAACCCTTTCCCTTATTCTTGGTAATACATCAATGTTCTTTATGTCATATTTTTCAGCAAGATATCCCGAAAGATAAGACATCGAAAAAGGCTTCATCGCACTGTAATCGAAAGGCTCGATAGCTTCCATAAGAGAGTTTTCTGCTTTTGAAGAGCCATCAGCAGGAACCTTCATATAGTCGATAATCGCCGACCTTCTTACATTGTATTCCTTTGTCTTTGTATATATCCTGTCGCCCGATTGCCATGTGTTTATTTTCTTACCAAGAGCAGTCATATTAGCGTCTGCCTTACAGTCGGCAAGCCAGAAGGGAATATATACACCTGTCATTTTTTCAAGCTGTTGCTCAGACTTGAAATCATTAGGAAGAAACCATTTTTTAGAACACCATTCCTTGAATATAGAAAGTGCTTTTTCTCTTTCAATAACAAAGGGAATAACATGTGAAGGTTTATAGTCACCCGAAAGTCTGCCCTCTATGATAACGGGGTTATGACAATAGTAGCAGAATGTTGCGGCAGTTGTTGTTTCAGCGATTATTTCAGCGCCACAACTTCCACATCTGTAAAGCGAGGTATTTTCCTCAAATTCCTTTACTTCGGGTTCTTCAACATTTTCCTCAAGTGTTTTGTTTTCTATATCAGGGAATGCGATTTTGAGCTGTTCTTCTGTGAATTCACTTCCACAGTAATCACAGGCAAAAGTCTGCTTTGTCGCACTCCATTGTAAAGGCCCACCACAATTAGGACATTTATATTGAATAGTAGTCATATTCTTTCCTCTGTATAAAAGTTAAGGTCTCTTAGCGCCACATTCAGCACAGAATTTGCCTTCGTTTTCAGCACCACAAGCACACTTCCAGCTTGCTGAAGGTTTCTGAGCACCACATTCAGAACAGAATTTTCCTGTGTTTTCAGCGCCACAAGCACATTTCCAGCTACCCTGAGGTGCAGGCTTCTGAGCACCGCATTCAGAACAGAACTTACCTGTGTTTTCAGCACCACAAGCACATTTCCAACCACCTGCAGCGTTTGCTGTATTATTGTTAATCTGCATAGCAGCCATCTGCTGTGCGTTTGTCTGTGAGAATGTATTTACGCCTGTGTTCTGCATCCCCATTCCCATAGCGAAATAAGCCTGACCGGCACCCGCTGAGTTAGAGCCTGCTGCTTTAAGACCTTCAGAAACATTAGCCTGAACATAGCTTTCTCTGATTGAGGGGTCTTTGAGCATAGCAGCTCTGTTTCTGAGGTTTATGAGTTCCTTGCTTTCAGGGTCATAGTCAAGGTTTGAAATAGCAACAGAAACGATTTCAAAACCTCTTGTTTCCTTCCACTGTTCATCAAGAGCATCGTTGAGATACTTTGCGAGTTCAGGAAGTGTTGACATAGCGTGTGAAATTCTCTTTCCGTCAGCAGAGAGCTTGTTTATAGCGCCCTGAAGTGCCATAAGGAATTCACTTCTGTACTGTGTGAATATGTCCTCAACTTCAACTCTTGTAGCGTTTCTGGGACAACATTCTGTGTAGAACTTCAGAGGGTCTGTAATCTTTATTGAGTATGTACCATGACAACGGAGGAAAAGCTCTGCGTCATAGAAATTGTCGTAATAGTTGATAGGGTTGGCAGTTCCGAACTTTATACCCTTGATTTCCTGAAGATTTATAAAGAAAACGTGCTGAGCAGATGAGGGAGTACCTGCAAATTTGATTCTGCTGAAAGTTTCCTTTACAGAATCCATAAGTTCGCCGTTGAATATTGAAGGAGCACTTGAAAGATAAACTTCATAAGTTCCTTCTTCGGCTGAATAGTCTGCAATTCTTCCGTTATCGGTAAGAATCATCATCTGATTGGGATAAACATGGATAATCGAACCGTTTGAAACAATATTTGCATTACCCTGTGTGTTATTGTTTCTTCCGTCTTTTCTTACAGCCTTACCACTTGCAAGAAGTGTCTGACCTGTCATATTGTCCGCTTCATAGACCTCAAGCCATGTATCCGCAAGACCTCCGCTTATAGCGTCCTTAGTAGCCTTAATAATACCCATTGTCGTAATCCTCCTTAAAAAAGTATACATATATTATATAGTATTTTATTCTTTCAGTCAATAAATAAACCCATAAAAAAGAAAAAACCCGTTCCTAAAAAGGAACGGGTTTCATAAGAAAATCTTACTTAGACTTCTTAGCGATTACAGCAGCAGCAGCGATTGCAGCAGGAACTGCAAGAAGAGCAACAGCTGAGTTACCTGTTTCAGGGTTAGCAGCAGCGTCTGTTGTAGCAGGAGCGTCTGTTACAACTGCGTCTGTAGCAGCAGGAAGTGTGTCTTCAACAACTGTAGCTGATTCAGCTGAAACAGCGAGAGCCATTGTAGAAAGAGCGATTGTAGCAACAGCTACTGTAGCAAGAAACTTTTTCATGATAATTTTCCTCCAATTCTTTTGTTTAAAAACATCATTTATCAATGTTTGTATATATTATAGCACAATTTCAAAAATATAAACAACCATTAATAACAACAATTATTGAATATATTTGAACTAATTTTTGTAAAAATTAAACAAAACATACCATATTAGTTTTATAAATAATACCATCATTACAATATTGCTTGAAAATAAGGCGTAAAAATGGTATAATATTTCAAAATAAAAAGGAGGAAAAATCCTATGAATACAAATCTCGATGCTGTTATCACACAGAAACTCGAAAGAACAGCAAAAGCCCTCGAAAAGAACAATATGAAAGCATATATATGTGAAAATAAGGAAGAAGCCCTCTCTGTTGTGAAATCGCTTTTGACAAAGGGCGAAACATTAAGCACAGGTGGTTCTGTAAGCCTTCAGGAATGTGGAGTTATCGACCTTTTGAAATCAGGCGATTATAACTATCTTGACAGAACAGGTCTTTCGGGAGAAGCTATTGAAAAACTCTACCGTGATTGTTTTTCGGCAGACAGTTATCTCTGTTCGTCAAACGCTGTAACAGAAGACGGATATCTCTATAATGTTGACGGGAACAGCAACCGTGTTTCAGCGATAACATTCGGACCTCGCCAGGTTATTATGGTTGTCGGAATGAATAAGGTTGTCCGTAATATAGACGAAGCTGCAAAAAGGGTTAAATCCATAGCAGCACCTGCCAATACAAAACGCCTTTCCTGCGATACCTACTGTCAGAAAACAGGTGTCTGCATAGGAATAGACGGAAAAATAAGCGATGGTTGCGATGGTGCAAGAATTTGTTGTAACTACGTTATTTCGGCAAAACAGCGTATAAAAGACCGTATAAAAGTCATTCTCGTCAAAGAAGAACTCGGTTTCTGATTTTAAAACAAAAATATGCCTGTCCTCTCTTTTTTAAGGGAGGACTTTTTTGTTTACTTTAACAAAAAATAAATCCTGTCCCTCAATCGACAAGTTTGTCATACTCAAAGAGTTATGATTATATCTGAAGGGAGATGACAGAAATGATAGTCTATGTTGATGTTTTGTTAGCACTCAATATTTATGTCAATTTCTTTCTTATAAAAGCAACAGCAAAGCTTACATCAGAGAAAATAAAAACATCAAGGCTTATCCTTTCATCATTAATAGGAAGTCTTTATTCGCTTCTTATCTTTCTCCCACCGATAAATCCCTTTATTCTGACTCTTATAAAACTTTCGGGAGCGTTTCTTATAGTTCTTATTTCATTCGGTTTCGGAAAAATTTTTACATACATAAAAAACACATTCGTCTTTTTTGCCGTAAACTTTATTTTTTCAGGAATAGCGACAGCTTTTATCGAACTTTCAAGAACAGATTTCTTTATCCAGAACAATATGTCACTCTATGCTGATTTTTCACTTGCTATGCTGATAATTTCAACAATAGTTGCTTATTTTGTGATTTCTTTTTTCAGATATTTGTTTGACAGAAAATCTGTTGTTTCCGATAGTTTTTCGGTTATAATTTCTTTTGCCGAAAAGACCTTTTCCTTAAAAGGAATAGCCGACTCAGGAAACCGACTTGTCGACAATTTCACAGGAACGCCTGTAATAGTCTGCGATTGTGAAAAGATAGGTTTAACAGAAGAATATACAGTTCCGTTTACAGATAAAAAGTTCAAGGGACTTCGTTTTCTTACCTGTACAACAGTCAATAAAAGTGGAATAATCCCTGCGTTTACGCCCGAAAGCGTCATCATAAAAAACGAAACAACGGGCGAGATGAAAAGCGTTGACGCTATGATAGGAATAGCAGGTAAACAGGAAAACGACTGTGAGGCAATTTTTAATCCGACGATTTTGACATAATGGAGGAAAATATGAAACAGATAGCAATATTCATAAAAAAACTGCTCATTAAAATGGGGTTTGAAAGTAAGGGGATATTTTATATCAACGGCTCTGATACTCTCCCTCCACCACTTACAAAAGAAGAGGAGGAAAGAGCGTTTCAGCTTCTTTCAGAAAACGATGAAACAGCAAGAGAACAACTCATAGTCCATAATCTGAGACTTGTGGTTTATATAGCAAAAAAATTCGAATCAACAGGCGTAGGTCTTGAAGACCTTGTTTCGATAGGTTCAATAGGACTGATAAAAGCAGTGAACACATTCTGCCCGAATAAAAGCATAAAACTCGCAACCTATGCATCCCGTTGCATCGAAAATGAAATACTTATGTTTCTTCGTAAAACATCCCAGCGCAGAATAGAAATCTCGATAGACGAACCACTTAATACCGACTGGGACGGAAACGAACTTCTTCTTTCCGATATCTTAGGAACAGATAACGATACAGTGAACAGGAATATCGAATCCGAAGCAGAAAAAAGCGTTCTTCTTGATGCTATCGAACATCTTGAAGAAAGAGAAAGACTCATTATGAAAATGCGTTTCGGGCTAATAGACGGAAAGGAAAAAACGCAGAAAGAAGTCGCTGATATAATCGGAATTTCGCAATCCTATATTTCAAGACTTGAAAAGAAGATTATCAAAAAACTCAAAGTTACTATGGAAAAAATATAAAGCCTCCTTTGTATATAAACTCGGTTTCTTTGCAATAATTACTTTTAGTAATTGCTGTAGGGGGACTGAGTTTATGTATTATAACAAGGTTGACATCAGCGGAGTTAATACATCAGAGTTGACAGTTCTTAAAGAGGCAGAAAAGATAGACCTTTTAAAAAAATATCAGACAGGCGATAAATCGGCGAGAGAAAAACTCATAAAAGGGAACCTCAAACTTGTTTTAAGCGTCATACAGAAATTCATAGGCAGAGGAGAAAATCCCGATGATCTGTTTCAGGTCGGCTGTATAGGACTTATGAAAGCTATCGATAATTTTGATATTTCTCAGAATGTAAGATTTTCGACCTATGCCGTTCCTATGATTTCGGGGGAACTCCGTCGCTATCTGCGTGATAATAACCCGATAAGAGTAAGCCGTTCTCTCCGTGACCTTGCCTATAAGGCTATTCAGGCGAAAGAGGTTTTGTATGCAAGAAATCGCAGGGAATGTACTATCGAAGAAATCGCAAAGGAGATAGGCGCAAAAACATCCGATGTAGTAACAGCACTTGAAAGCATAACCGACCCTGTTTCTCTTTACGAACCTGTTTTCTCCGATTCGGGTGATACCCTTTATATCCTTGACCAGATAGGAGATAAAGACAGCGACGCCGACTGGGTGGACGAGATTTCTCTCAAAGAGGCAATAAACACTCTTCTTCCGAGAGAAAAGAATATTCTCTTTTTAAGATTTTTTCAGGGAAAGACTCAGGTTGAGGTTGCAAAAGAAATAGGGATTTCACAAGCTCAGGTATCCCGTCTTGAAAAAAGTGCATTAGACAGAATTAAAGGAAAGATTTAATCATAGAATACTCTTTAAGGGGTGATTTTTATGATATGCAGTCTTTCCGAACTTAAACAGAAGGAAATAATTGATATAACCGACGGAACAAAGATAGGTTTTGTCGATGATGTTGAAATGAACCTTGAAACCTCTTCTGTAACATCTCTTATAGTTTACGGCAGACCACGCTTTTTCGGACTGTTCGGCAGAGATGACGATATGATTATCCGTTGCGATGAAATATCGGTTGTAGGAAAGGATACAATCCTCATAAAACCACAAAAACCGAGCGTCATCACAAAAAAGACCTCTTTCTCGATGGAAAGTTTGTGCAAATAAACAAAAAGAAATTTCTTGTAAAACTTGCTTCGGTATGGTATAATTATTAAGCACTTCACACGCAGGGCTTTTATCTTTGGTTCCCGGTTGCCAATCGGGTTTCGATAAGCCAAGCACTGCGGAGGCAAAAAAATAAACCAATTTAACAGGAGGAACTACAATGGGAGTAGTATCTATGAAACAGCTTCTTGAAGCAGGCGTTCATTTCGGACACCAGACAAGAAGATGGAACCCAAAAATGGCACCTTACATCTTCACAGAAAGAAACGGTATTTATATTATCGACCTTCAGAAGACTGTAAAGAAACTCGAAGAAGCTTATAACTTCGTTCACGAACTTTCAGCAAGAGGCGAAACAGTTCTCTTCGTTGGAACAAAGAAGCAGGCAGGCGATTCCGTTAAGGAAGAAGCTATCCGTTGCGGTGGTTACTATGTAAACGCAAGATGGCTCGGCGGTATGATGACAAACTTCAAGACAATCAAGAAGCGTGTTGAACGTCTCGCTCAGCTCAGAACAATGGAAACAGACGGAACATTCGATCTCCTTCCCAAGAAGGAAGTAAGCCAGCTCAATCTCGAAATTGAAAAGCTTGAAAAATTCCTCGGTGGTATCAAGGATATGGACAAACTTCCCGGATGTCTCTTCATCGTTGACCCCAGAAAAGAAAAGATTGCAGTAGCAGAAGCTAAGAAGCTCGGTATTCCGATAGTTGCTATCGTTGACACAAACTGCGATCCCGATGATGTTGATTATGTTATCCCCGGAAACGATGACGCTATCAGAGCAGTTAAGCTCATCGCTGGTGCGATCGCTGACGCTGTAATCGAAGGCAGACAGGGCACAGAAGCAGCTGCTGCAGAAGAAACAGCAGAAGAAGACGCTGAATAATTCGATAAATTTTTCATC
>JAZNQY010000150.1:0-3035 GCA_045590375.1 Oscillospiraceae bacterium
CTTCCTAAGACCGCTTGGCCTCCGACTTCAGAATATATGTGATTTGTTATTTGGGATAATAGATATAATGAGTATAATTCTTATATTTCTTCCGCTTTATCCGAAACGTGTTGATGATTTGATTTATTCCGTGAATTTGTTTTCATATGATGGATTATTATCAGTAAGTTATATTATTTATTGGATTATGTTCATATTACTTATTATAATCGGTATAATAAAGGTTGTTTTTAATCAGATGAAAATAGAAAAAATGCGTAATGTTATTACGAATATTTCTATTATTGTCAGTATTATAACTGTTTTATTTTTAATAGTTACAAGACAGGTTTACGCACCGATAATAGCTTTTTTATTTCTTATATTTAAAGGAATATTGGTTTTAAAGAAAAATATCTGATATAATAAAAAAGTCATCGTGTTAATGCGATGGCTTTTTATAATTTGTTTAAGTGTTTTTGTATTTTGTATCGTATTATATATAGAAAGCATTTCGGGGAAGGAGTGAAAAATAATTGAGGGACGAAAAAATACTTTCTGCTGTTAAAAATCGTGATGAAAAAGTAATGGCTGGGATAATAGAGAAATATTCGAAATTACTCTGGAAAATAGTATCTTCTATACTTATAAATGCAGGTTCTATTGAAGATATTGAAGAATGTGTTGCGGATGTTTTTATTGACTTATGGTTAAATCCCGATAAATATAATCCTGAAAAGAGCAAATTATCTTCATATCTTTCAATTGTAGCAAGAACTAACGCAATAGATAAATACAGACAGATATCAAGAAGAAAAGAAGTTCCGATTGAAGAAGTAGTTATTACATACAAATCGGAAATTATTGATGGAATTATAGAAAATGAAGAAAAAGAAAAACTTATTTCATTGATAAAAGAACTTGAAGAAACAGACAGAGAAATAATCATAAGAAGATTTTATTATGGTCAGAAGCCTAAAGAAATCGCAGTTGCACTTGATATGCAGGGAAAACAGGTGGAAAATCGGTTATATCAGACTAAACTGAAACTAAAAAAAATGATGCAATAAAGAAAGGGATGAATTTATGAAAAAATACAGCAAAAGAAATCTTAATAATATAGAAAGTATTTTCAAGGATAAAACGGGTGTGGATATTACAGAAAAAAGAAATGAGAAGAATCGAATGTCAAAAGCGATAGACATTACGGTAGGCGTGGTATTCTGTCTTATTGCTGTTTCTTTGTTCTCGTATAACGGATTTTCAGATATAAATAAAGGAGAAAGTGATTCTTCAACAGCTATAGAAAGCGAACAACTGAGTGCAGTTCCTGAACTTAAAGTAGGAAAATATTATATTTCCGGCAATACAGATGGGCATTATCTTGAGGTTTTTTCAGATGGAACAATACAGCTTCGTGGTGTTGATTATCTCGAATATGCCTGGGTAGGAAACAGCATAGAAGGGCTTTCAAAAGAAGAGGCTGATAAAGTGACAGAAAATGTAAAAAAACAAGCGAAAGAATACGCAAAGCGTTATAAATATAAGGTTTATAAAACTTCTTTAGGAACAATGATTTTTACCGATTGGGTAGAAGTAGATGGTCAATGCTTCGGTTCGGGATATACTCTTATTGATGAAAACACCATAAGGGGTGGAGATTCTGTTTTTGTTTATCGAGATGAAACTGTAAACACCAGTGATGAAGAATATTCTTATCCTATTTATATGATAAAACTCAGATATGACGAATGGCAGTGGCCTACCGAAAGCACAATGGTAAGCCGATGTGCTTCAGACCATATCAATATAGCAGGATTTTTTGGAGATGAAATATATTCTGTTTATGACGGAGTGGTTTCTGAAACGGGGAATGATATACAAGACGGAAATTATATTATTATTAAAATAGATGATAAGACCATTGTAAAATATTATCATTTAGAAGAAATAAATGTAGAAGAAGGACAAAGCGTAGAAAAAGGGGAAGTTATAGCTAAAATGGGTAATACGGGGCATTCAACAGGACCTAACCTTGCTTTTGCAGTTTATGAAGACGGAGTAGCTGTAAGTCCGTTAGCTGTTGATAAAAGCGTTGAACACAATAATTTCTTATCGTAACAAAATAAAACCTATGAAGCATTTATCTTCATAGGTTTTATTTATAATTCGGTAGATATGAATTCTTTTATTTTCTTATTTATTTCTTCATATTTATAATCGTGTATGTAATGAGGACAATCAAGTTTTACACATTGTGCGTTATTCAGTTTCGAAGCATAATTTTTCGCTGTATCTATCCATATTGATTTGTCGAGGTTTATACCCTCGGCATTCGAGATAAACATAAGAACGGGAATTTTCGGAGTTGTTCCGTTATTTACGATTTCTGCGTTTTTCTTACAATAATCTGCTTCGTTTATAAATGCATATGATATACATCGTTTGCTGTAAAGGGTTTTTATGATGTCTTTTTCTTCTTTTGTCAAAGATGAATGGGAATACAATGTTTTGATATAATTATCTGAAAATAACTTGATTATTCCTACTTTGCAGAGCATTTTATTGAGTTTTAAAACTGCTGTGCTGATTCTCATATCTGAATAATATTGTGGAACAGCCATGTCAAGACCGATAATCGCTTCAACTTCTTCGGGATATTTTTGCGACCAGTATATCGCTTCAAGCCCCGACATTGAGTGAGGGCAAAGTATATAAGGTGTTTTTAAGCCTGTCTTTGAAAGTGCTGTTCTTGTATCATCGAGAATGGTATCTATATCTCTGTTTCTGTCGGGATAATCATCGCTGAAACCATATCCGAATTTTTCAACAACAACTATTTTGTAACTATCACTGAGAAGTGAATATAAAGATTTGAAATCTAATACAGGAGATGCTGTTCCACCACCGGATAGAAATACAATAGTTTTATTTCCACTTCCTTCTATATAAACATTCATATTTTTTCCATCGACCTCAACAAACTGTCCGATGGGATTAAGAAGTTTCATTTTTTATCATCTCCGATAAACTGGATTTGGGTTCATTATAACAAA
>JAZNQY010000151.1:0-16995 GCA_045590375.1 Oscillospiraceae bacterium
CCGAGATACTGGGAGTTAACGTGCCTTGCCACACCATACCCGTTAGCCCGGGCCGTAACCTGGCAGTAATTATCGAGGCGGCCGCCATTAATAACAGACAGAAGAAGATGGGATATAATGCCGCTCAGGATCTTATGGACAAGTTAGGTCTTGACATGGATGATCGCCCTAAGCAGGGAACGATAAAGGAATTTGATCCATTCTAACAGGAGATTTTCGGAGGAAGACTGATGCGAATAGAAGCAGATACACATACACATACTATTGCGTCGACACACGCATATTCAACAGTTCTCGAAATAGCAAAATCAGCTTCAGAAGCAGGGCTGAAAGCTATTGCTATAACCGACCATTCTACAGGAGGTAGCGATGCCCCTCATATATGGCATTTTCATAATCTTTCAAGAGCAATACCCAGAAAGTTATTTGGTGTCAATATGATTTTCGGGGTAGAATGTGATATCGTTGATTATAATGGTAACCTTGCCTTTGGTCCATCAGAACTCGAAAGACTTGACTGGGTAGTAGCATCAATTCACGGAAATTATAATATGGCTGGTGGAACGATTGACGATTACACCAATGCATATATCGGTGTTGCCCAGAATCCTTATGTTGATGTTATCGGACATCCGATATATCCTGCATATAAACCCGATTACGAAAAAGTTGTTCCTGTTTTTAAGGAATATGGAAAATTTGTAGAGATAAATGAAAGTGCAATACCGAGAAGTGTAAAAACAATAAATAACGCACTTGAACTTATCGGAGTATGTAAAAAATACAGGGTGCCTGTAATTGTCAACAGTGATGCTCATTTCTGTATGTCTGTCGGAAAATTTGATAATGCTATTAAAATGCTTAAAGATAATAATTATCCTGAAGAGCTTATAGTAAATACAAAGTGGGAAAATATCAAAGCGCATATAGAAAATAAAAAAGGAAAAATTTTTGAATAGAATTTTATTCTTCTTCATAAACATTTCTAAATAACATTCAGCAAAGGGGCTGATTATACGGAAAAAATTGCTGAAATAGCTGAAAAATTCGGATGTAAGTTTTATTATAATGAATCTCTTAAGAAATATAATACATTTCGTATTGGTGGAAATTGCAGACTTCTTATAAAGATAAACTCAGTCGAATCCTGTATTGCTATAAGAAAAAGATGCAGAGAAAACAATGTTCCTTATGTTGTTATAGGAAACGGCTCGAATCTTATAGTTGATGATGATGGTTTTAACGGAGTGGTTATTCTCATAGGAAATGATTTTTCTGAAATATCATCTTTATCTGATACAGAAATATACTGTCAGTCAGGTGCGCTTTTATCATCATTCTGCGTTTTTGCAAGAGAAAATTCTCTTTCAGGAGCAGAGTTTGCTTATGGAATTCCGGGCAGTGTAGGTGGCGCAGTTTATATGAATGCCGGCGCTTATGGTGGTGAAATCAAGGATATTATTTCTTATTGCGATGTTATTGATGAAAATGATGAGCTAAAAAGACTTACTCCTGAAGAACTTTGTCTGTCTTATAGACATAGTTCAATTATGGGAACAGAAAAAATTATTGTAGGTGCTGCTTTTTCTCTCAGAAAGGGAGATGCATCAGAAATTAAATCTGCTATGGATGATTTTATGAGCAGAAGAAAAACCAAACAGCCTCTTGAGTATGGTAGCGCAGGAAGCACATTCAAACGTCCTGAAGGAAGTTATGCATCTCTTCTTATAGACGAATGTGGTCTGAAAGGTTATTCTGTTGGTGGGGCGCAGGTTTCAGAAAAACACGCAGGTTTTGTTATTAATAAAGATAACGCAACTTTTTCTGATGTTATGTCAGTGATAGAAGATGTAAAAAGAATTGTCAAGAAAAAAACAGGCTATGTTCTTGAATGTGAGCCTGTTATAATATCGGATAAAATATAAAAAACGGAGGGTTATTTATGCAGTTCGTAATCGTAACAGGTCTTTCAGGTTCGGGTAAATCTCTTGCTGTCAACGCACTTGAAGATATAGGATTTTATTGTATAGATAATATGCCCCCACAGCTTATTTCAAAATTCGCTGAAATAAGTACACAGTCTGATGTCAAGATAGACAGAGTTGCGATTGTTGCTGATATAAGAGGTGGAGAACTTTTTCTTTCTCTTGCTGATACAATTCACGAACTCAAAGAACAAGGACTTGATGTAAAGATTTTATTTATTGATGCTTCAGATGAAGTTATTATAAAGAGATATAAGGAAACAAGAAGAAAGCATCCTCTTGACGAAGCTGCACATGGTAGTATACAAAATGCCATTGAAACAGAAAGAGATATTCTTCATTCAGTAAGAGCAAATGCTGATTATTATATAGATACATCGTTCCTTTCAACATCACAGCTTAAAGAACAGATAAATAATATTTTTCTTGATAATCCCGATGATTCTATGCTTATAAAGGTTATGTCGTTCGGATTCAAATATGGTTCGCCTAATGAAGCAGATCTTCTTTTTGATGTCAGATGTTTACCAAATCCATTCTACATTCCTGAACTCAAGCATCATACAGGACAAGATAATGAAGTAAGCGATTATGTTATGAGTTTCAAACAATCGGAAGAACTTCTTTCAAAACTCAAAGATCTTATAGATTATCTTATTCCACTTTATATAAGCGAAGGAAAAAGTCAGCTTGTGATAGCATTCGGATGTACAGGTGGGAAGCATCGTTCTGTTACATTTGCAGAAAAAATGTATGAATACATACTTAAAAATCATTTTAAAGTAAGAATTGCGCACAGGGATATCTCAAAAGACAGATATCCTACACCGAAAAATTAAATTGACAGGAGAAATTAGTTTGGAAATCTGTGGAATACTTGCAGAATATAACCCTTTTCATAACGGACATAAATATCAGATAGACTTATTGAGAGATACAGGTGTGACTCATATTGTAGCCTTTATGTCAGGAAATTTTGTCCAGCGTGGAGATTTAGCGATTACCGATAAATTTACGAGAGCCAGATATGCTGTTCGGAACGGTGTGGACCTTGTTATTGAAATGCCAACTCTTTATACTGTAGCTTCTGCGCATTTTTATGCAAGGGCAGCCTATTCTCTTATGGAGGATATGGGATGTATAGATAGTGTGTCGTTCGGATGTGAAACTGGGGATATTGAAATTCTCAAAAAAGCTGCAAGTTTTTCTGAAGAAGTAAACGAAAGCCTTGAGGTTAAAGAAAAAATGAGCAACGGAATGAGTTATCCTGCAGCTATGGAAAGTCTTGCAGATGATGATATAAGCGTTGCTTTTTCTTCGCCAAACAACATTCTTACAGTTGAATATATAAGGCAAATTAACGATAGAAATCTTTCTTATCGGATTTATCCTGTGGAAAGAATAGGGCCTGAACACGACAGTAGCTATATTGTAGGTAATGTTGCAAGTGCATCACATATAAGAGAACTTATGCGTGACGGCAAGGAATATTCGGATTTTGTTCCTTACGATAGTATTCCTTTTGAAAATGTTGATTTCAAAACTTTAGAAACGATTACTTTCTATAAACTCAGAACAATGAAACTTTCTGAACTGGCTAATCTTCCAGAAACTTCTCCGGAACTTGCTTCAAGATTTTATAATGCAATAAGAGAGTCTTCATCGCTTGATGAATTTCTTATGAAAGTCAAAACAAAGAGATTTCCTCAGGCCAGAATAAGAAGAACGATATACAGTGCTATATTAGGACTTTGTAAGACTGACTATCTTTATGAACCACCTTATATCCGTGTTCTTGCACTTAATAAAAGAGGTGCAGAAATTTTAAGAAAAGCCAAAACAACAACTCGAATTCCTATTTCAACCTCAGTTGCCGACCTTATGAGCAGACGAGGAATATGTGAGAGATTTGTCAATATGGAGTGTACAGCAACGGATATTTACAATATTCTTAAAGGAAATAAAATGTATAAGTCTGATATGACAGCAAAAATAGAAATTATGGAGACTGATGATGAATTTTAAAGGCTTGATTTTTGACCTTGACGGAACACTTATAGATTCAATGAATGTCTGGACAGAGATAGATGCTGAATTTTTAAAAGAGTATAATATCGATATGCCTATTAATTTTTATGAGGATATCAAAGGCCTTAGTTTCGCAGATACGGCTGTTTATTTTTCCGAAAAACACGGGATTCCTATGAATCCCAATGATATTATGGATAAATTCAATGCTATGGCAAGAGAAAAATATGAAAAGGTTGTTCCTCTGAAAAAAGGCGTATATGAATTTATCAAACAAGAAAAGAAAAAAGGAACGAAACTTTGCGTCGCAACGGCAAACAATAAAGAACTTACAATTCTGGCTCTTAAAAGACTTGGAATATATGATTCTATGGAATTTATACTTACTTGCGATGAAATATGCTCAGGAAAAGGAACTCCTGACATTTATATAAAATGTGCTGAAAAAATGGGATATGGAATTTCAGAAACAGCTGTTTTTGAAGATATTTTAAGAGGAGTTCTTTCAGCAAAATCAGCAGGTTTTTATGTTGTTGCAGTAAAAGAAGAAACTGCTTTTGATGACATTGATGAGATAAAGAAAAACTGCGATATGTTTATTGAGGATTATACTTGTCTTATCAATTAATGAGGTGATATTTTGGCTGAAAAAGTGCTTGTTGGAATGAGTGGAGGCGTTGACAGCAGTGTCTGCGCCCTTCTTCTGAAAGAAAAAGGATATGATGTAACAGGGGTTACTTTGCTTCTCAGAAATAAATTGAATAATAATACCCCATGTGGTTCACAATCAGATGTTGATGACGCTAAAGCGATTTGCGATAAACTCGGTATCGGGCATATTACAATTGATATGAGCGAACTTTTTAACGAAAAGGTTGTTGACGATTTTGTAAACACTTATATTTCGGGGAAAACTCCGAATCCTTGTATTGAGTGCAACAGATATATAAAGTTTGATAAAATGCTTGAAAAAGCGATAGAACTTGGGTTTGATTATATTGCAACAGGTCACTATGCAACTATTCTGGAATTACCTAACGGTAGATATACCATAAAGAAGCCTTCTGACATTTCAAAAGACCAGACCTATGTTCTTTACAGACTTACCCAGGAACAACTGAAACATACTCTTTTTCCACTTTCTGAATATACAAAACCTGAAATTCGAGAAATTGCAGAAAAGGCAGGGCTTATCAATTCAAGAAAACCTGATAGTCAGGATATATGTTTTGTTCCTGATGGAAATTATGCAAAGTTTATCGAAGAATATTCGGGATATAAATCAGTAGAAGGCGATTATATCGACATAAACGGGAATGTTATCGGAAAGCATAACGGTATGATTCATTATACAGTAGGTCAGAGAAAAGGCCTTGGTGTTACATTTGGTAAACCTATGTTCGTAAAGGCGATAAACGCTGAAAATAATACAGTTACGCTCTGTGAGGATAAAGACCTTTACACATCAGAACTCCTTGCAAATGATCTTAATTTTATGTCCGTTGATAAAGTCTGTGGTAAAATAAAAATTATGGCAAAAACAAGATATTCTCAGAAAGAACAACCTGCCACTCTTGAGGTTTCAGATGGTATTGCAAAGGTTGTATTTGATAATCCACAAAGAGCGTTTACCAAAGGACAATCTGTTGTTTTTTATGATTGCGATACAGTTATTGGTGGTGGAAAAATTATTTAAAAGGGGAATTTGTTATGGCTTTTGACTTTAAAAAAGAATACAAAGCATTCTATATGCCTAAAAACAAGCCTCAGATTGTTGATGTTCCTAAGGCGAATTATATTGCCGTAAGAGGAAAAGGTAACCCTAACGATGAGGAAGGGGCATATCAACAGGCAATAAGCATTTTGTATGCTGTTGCGTATACCCTTAAAATGAGTTACAAAACAGATTATAGAATAGATGGATTTTTTGAATATGTAGTTCCACCACTCGAAGGATTCTGGTGGCAGGATAATGTTGATGGCGTTGATTATGCTGATAAATCCTCTTTTAACTGGATTTCTGTTATAAGATTACCTGATTTTGTAACAGAAAAAGATTTTAAATGGGCAGTTGAAACAGCAACCAAAAAGAAAAAACTTGATTGTTCATCAGCTGAATTCATAACTCTTAACGAAGGACTTTGCGTTCAGATTATGCATACAGGTCCTTTTGATAATGAACCCGAAACTGTTGCTATAATGGATGGATTTCTCGAAGAAAATGGTTATGTAAATGATTTTTCGGAATGTCGTCTGCATCACGAAATATATCTTTCTGATGCAAGAAAGGTAGAACCTGAAAAATGGAAAACAGTTATCAGACATCCGATAAGAAAGGTTTAGGGTGAGCTTTATGGAAATAAGAAAAATGCATATTTCTGATTATAAATCAGTTTATAACCTCTGGCTTTCCTGTAAAGGTATGGGACTTAACGATGTAGATGATTCAGAAAATGGAATAAGCAGATTTCTTGAAAGAAATCCCGAAACCTGTTTCGTTGCTGTAGATAACGATGAAATTATCGGTGTTATTTTGTGTGGAAACGATGGCAGACGTGGGTATATTTATCATACAGCCGTAAAACCTTCTGAAAGAAACAGGGGTATAGGTTCAGAACTCGTTGATGAGGCTATGAGAGCGTTTGAAAATATAGGAATAACTAAGGTTGCACTTGTTGTTTTTGAAAAAAATGAAACAGGAAATACATTCTGGGAAAAGAAAGGTTTTACAACGCGTAAAGACCTTGTTTATCGCAATAAACAGATAACTGAAATGGTAAGAATTGATACATAATTATTGACTTTATACCTTTTATATGGTAAAATTATTGAAGTCAATTATTTTAGGAGGGATTTCATTTGAAATACTATATCGGAATAGACCTCGGTGGAACAAATATCAAAGCAGGGGTTGTAAATGAAAATTTTGAAATCGTTGCAAAAACAAGCGTAAAGACAAATTGTCCCAGACCTTCTGAAGAAATTATGGATGATATGGCAAAAGTATCACTTATGGCTGTTGAACAGGCAGGTCTTACAATGAATGATATTGAATGGGTTGGCGTAGGTACACCCGGTATTGCAAACAGTTCAACAGGTATCGTTGAATATTCATGCAACCTTGATTTCCACGATGTTCCTATGGCAGATTATCTCTCTGAAAAACTTGGTAAGCCTGTTTTTGTAGATAACGACGCTAACGCTGCTGCTTACGGTGAATTTGTAGCAGGTGCTGCAAAGGGTGCTAATAATGCCGTTGCTGTTACACTCGGAACAGGTGTGGGCGGTGGAATTATCATTGACGGAAAGATTTATTCAGGATCTAATTTCGCCGGCGCAGAACTTGGACATGAAGTTATCGTTGTTGATGGCGCACAGTGTTCTTGTGGAAGAAAAGGCTGCTTTGAAGCTTATTCATCAGCATCAGGTCTTATCCGTATGACAAAAGAAGCTATGGAAGAAGATAAGGATTCTATTATGTGGCCTATGTCTGAAGAAGACGGACACGTTTCGGGAAGACTTGCTTTTAACGCTATGCGTAAAGGTGACGCTTCTGCAAAGAAGGTTGTTGATAAATACATAAAACATCTCGCTGCAGGTGTTACAAATATCATAAATACATTCCAGCCTGACATTCTTTGTCTTGGTGGAGGAGTTTGTAACGAAGGTGATCCTCTTATAGTTCCTCTTAAAGAACTTGTAAAGCAGGAAGTATATTCAAAGAATTCCAAGAAGAATACCGAAATTGTTATTGCAAAGCTTGGTAACGACGCAGGCCTTATCGGTGCAGCATTCCTTGGAAAAGCAAACGCAAAGTAAGGTAAATTGATATGTCAAAAAAAGACAGAAATGCTACCAAAGCTAAAAGAATGGAAGAAAAAAAGAAGATAAAATTAGAAAAGAAACGCGAAAAACTTAATGTTTTAAAGGTTTTCGGAATATGTCTTTGTTTCTTTGCAATTATTCTTCTTGTGGGCATTCTTTATATAACTACCGATTACAGAGCGCAGAAATCTACTATGGATAAATATTTTTCTGCTGTTCAGAATATGGATTATGATTCTCTTTCTGAGGTGGTTTATCCTCCTTATCTCGAAAAATTTGAAGAGTATAAGGATGATGATAATTTCAAGGATTTTTATATGAATTATCTTTATGGTTACATGTATAGTGATTATAAAGATGGTTTTAAATTCAAATACGAAGTTAAAACAAGATATGAATACTCTGATATGCTGATGAAATTCTATAAAATCAGTGCAGAGGGAGTTCTTGTAGATGTAGATATAACATTATACGACTCATATAAGTCAGAAAAGAATCGATATTCTGTATCACTTGCAAAACACGAAGGTGAATGGTATGTAGTAGCAAGCGATATTGAGGCGACCGATATTTATCACGATAATATCGCAGATAAATATAAAAACTTATAAAATAAAACCCTGCCTTTATGGCAGGGAATATTGGGGTATAGCCAAGTGGTAAGGCAGCGGACTTTGACTCCGTCATTCCGGTGGTTCGAATCCACCTATCCCAGCCAGAAAGTTCCGATATAAAGAATATCGGAACTTATTTATATCGCAAATTGTGGTATTATATCAAGAATTTACCGATATGTAAAGTTGAGTTGCGTAATTGTAAAGTTGATGTGGTGGCGTTTATAAACGATTTTTGCTAAAATGAAATCATCGAAAAACGAAAGGGGATTTCATTATGAAATTATCTGATAAAATAATTCAATTAAGAAAATCAAACGGTTGGTCGCAGGAAGATTTGGCTGAAAAAATGAATGTATCCCGACAGGCAATCAGCAGATGGGAAAACGGAACAGCACTTCCTGATTCAAATAACATTCTTCAACTGAGCAAGTTGTTTAATGTAACAGCAGATTATCTTCTGAATGATGATTACGAAAGTGATGATGATATTCCTTGTCTGAAAGAAACGAACAAAGCGTTGGATAATCAGAAGAAGAATTACAGAAAATTGTCGCTTGTCGCTTCGGTTGCATTTCTGATAGGCGCTTTTTGCTGGTTGTTTCAGGCAATAAACACTATGCAGATTATCTATGTTATTCTGGCTGTTATAAATGCAGTTCTTTCTGTGGTAAATATCTTTCTTTATGAAAAAAACAGAAAAAAATAAAATTTAACCCCTTGAAAAGATTTATTTCTTCTCAGGGGTTTTGTTTATCTTACTTATAATACATAAACAACTGACATTTCAGCATTCCGTTATAAAGTTTTCTTCTCTTATCTGCTTTTCTGCCGAAGAATTTTTCAAAATCCTCGTGAGGAGAGATTATATAGCAGGGAGCATCTTTGCTTCCTTCAAAAACCTGTCCCATAACTTGATAGAGCTTTTCAGCTTCTTTAATATCAAGCAATCTTTCGCCATAAGGAGGATTGCAGACAGTTATTGTATCTTTTTGATTTTTATAGTTCTTTATATCGGCTTTTGTTGCAGAAATTCTCTTTGAGATACCTGCTTTATTCGCGTTGTCATTAGTAAGAGTTACTGCGTTTTCGTCAATGTCAAATCCATAAGCCTTAAAAGCAGTATCGTGTCTTACAAGTGAAATAGCATCGTTTCTTGCATCTTTCCAGAATGAAGAGGAGATACAGTCCCACTTTTCTGCCAAGAACTTTCTTTTAAGCCCAGGTGCTACAGATAATGCCTTATATGCAGATTCTATAAGAAGTGTGCCGCTTCCACAGAATGGGTCACACACAACAGAATCTCCTCTTACTCTTGCAAGGTCGATAATACCGGCAGCAAGTGTTTCTTTTATCGGAGCATCATTTGAATTTCTTCTGTAACCTCTTTTGTGAAGTCCTGTTCCTGTTGTGTCAAGATAAATAACAACTTCATCTTTTATAATCGAAAACTGAATAGGGAATACAGCGCCTGTTTCTTCAAACCAACTGTTGTGGTACTTTTCTTTCAGTCTTTCAACAGCAGCTTTTTTTATGATTGACTGACAATCGGGAATGCTGTGTAAAGTCGAATTAAGCGCGTGTCCGCTTTTAACGGGGAATGCGTCATATTTACCGATGTATCTTTCAAGAGGAATTTTTTTAACACCCTGAAATAATTCTTCAAAAGACTCTGCATGAAATTCAGCAAGTACGATAAGCACTCTTTCAGCAGTAGCAATAGAAATATTCGCTTTTGCAAGGGTTGAAAAATCACCATAGAATGATACTTTTCCGTCAGAAACGGTTATATCTTCTCCACCGATTTTTCCTATTTCAAATTTTAAAACGCTTTCAAGCCCGAAATGACAAGGGCAAGCAAATTTAATTCTGTCCATAAATCTCCTTGTTTACTGAGGAAGTGAGTTAAGGTCGATAGTTGATGCAGTTCCGGGAGTGGTTTCTTCGCTTTCTTCTTCAATAATTCTTATAGTTTCTCCACCGGGAAGATTATAAATTGTTCCGTTATGCTGACCATTACAGAAGCCAGGAATATTTGTAGGCTTATAATATCCTTCGGCTCTTGTTGTGCAGGAAGGACCTGCAATAAGACCTGTATGCATACAATATTCCATCTTTATGATGTTGGGGTTTTCAGGGAAAACTGTTCCTGCATCCTTTTCTGCCATTATATTTCCGAAAACATTTTTCCATACAACAGCTGATGAATAGTAAATATCCTTACATGAGTTAGGAACATATTTTCCTGTTTCTTCATCATATTTATATGCTTCGTCATATCCATACCATATAGCAGAAACATAAGAGGGAGTAACACCTACGAAAGCAAGGTCAACCCATTCCTGAGATGTACCTGTCTTTGCAGCGATAGTAACATTTTCAACCTTAGCGGCAACACCGGTACCAGCAGGACCATAAACTACCGTCTGAAGAAGTTTGTTCATTACATAAGCGGTATCAGGGTCTATGGCCTGAATATATGTGTTGTCTGTGTTGTCAAGAACTACATTTCCGTTTGAATCAAGAACCTTATAGTATGAGATAGGTTTATAAATCTTACCTTCGTTTCCAAAAGCTTGATATGCAGATGTAAGTTCAAGAAGGGTAATACCATCTGTAAGACCACCAACAGTCATAGCAGAATAGTCTGCGTCAGCAGCAACAAGAGATGTGATCTGCATATTGTTCTGCATAAAGTCGAAAACTGTCTTAGGGGTGTGATGGTCAACTAACTGTGCAGGAATTGTGTTGAGAGAACGCTGAAGAGCGTCATATGTGAAATATTTCTGACCTGTCCACTTGTTTGAATAGTTTTTAGGCCATTTCATCTTCTTCATAGTGTTCCAGTCTTCAACAACTTCGATAGGTTCATCGAAAAATACTGTTGACCAGTTGATATAGTCTGAATAAAGAGCATATCCGTATGAAGAAATAGGCTTTACAGTCGAACCGATTGAACGTTTCGCCATTGTCGCTCTGTTATAACACATAGGATTAGGTTTTCTTCCTATACCACCTACAACCCCTTTGATATGGCCGTTATAGTCCATTATAATAGCAGCAGACTGAGGGGGATTTGCAAGTGCTTCTTCAGAATTTGAGAATGTTGAATTGTCAAGATATTTGGCTTCCATTTCTCTCTGAATATCAAGATCAACTGTTGAATAAATTCTGAAACCACCGTTTGAGATGATTTTTATTGCTTCTTCCTGAGTATCAATTCCGTATTTTTTCTGGAAATCTTCTGCAACATCAAAAATTACCATATCAACGAAATAGTCCTGAATAACAGCATCTTCTTCAACGATTTCACCTGTTGTTTCATCAAGTGACTGACCTGCAAAAATAAGAGTTGCATTAACTGCTTCTTCGTATTGCGCTGACGAAATAAATCCGTTTTCAAGCATAGTAGGGAGAACTACTTGATTTCTTCTGCTCTTGTTACTTTCGGGGTTTATGAGAGGATTGAATTCAACTGTACTTTTTGGTATAGCTGCAAGACAAGCTGCTTCTGCAACAGTAAGTTCAGAAACATCCTTATTGAAGTATTTGTTAGCAGCTGCCTGAATACCATAAGTATTTCCACCGAAACCGATATAGTTGAGATAAGCTTCGAGAATAACATCTTTAGGATATTCTCTTTCGAGGTTCATCGCTCTGAAAATTTCACGCATCTTTCTGGCAGGGTCCTGCTTATCATCACCGGTGATGTTTTTAACGAGCTGCTGTGTTATGGTAGAACCACCTTGTTTTTCATCCCAGAAATGAAGGAAATAGTTTGCAAATGCGAGGAATGTTCTCTTAAAGTCAACACCTTCATGTTCATAGAAACGTTCGTCTTCTGTTGAGATAAATGCGTCTCTTACATGCTGAGGAACTTCATCAAGAGATACAAGAATTCTGTTGGCATCCTGACTCATACGATGAATTTCAACCTGTTCACCTGTAACAGGATCTTCTGCATAGATAAAAGAAGTTGTCATTACATCAAGATTGTAAAGGTCGATATCAACGCTTTCAGAGTTTTCCATAAACTTGATTACATAGACGGTAAGCGCCGTAGCAACGATACAGAGTGTTATTACAACTATAAGAAAGAGTGAAAGGAATGTAGTTCCGATAACTGCAAGTGTCTTTAATACAGGGTTACTCTTTTTTCTTCTTTTTCTGATTTTAATGTCGCTTGAACTTCTCATAATTCCTCCTGAAATTTTATATATTTTAACTCAATTTTATAATCTGGATACAACTAAACTTATTATATCACATTTTATCTCAAAATAAAATACAATAAATATAGAAATTGAAAGGAATAATCAGGTTTCTTTGGTCAAGAATACTAATATAAATTACCAAAATAATTTTGAAATAGGAAGGTGAGGAAAATTATCAGAGAAAAAATAACGATTTTAGCTCTCGGTTCATTAGCACTTCTTTCACTTGCAACTATGACATTATCTGTAATGGCAGATAATGAAAAGGATGAAACAGAAGTAATAAATGCCGAAACTGTAATAACAGAAGAAACATATTATTTGCTCAGAGAATATAACGGTAAAATAGCTTCTTTTTATTCTGATGATGAAAATCCGATAGATGTGTTTGATGTTTCTGTAAACAGTTTCGGAGAATACGATAAACAAGCACTTTACAAAGGGATAGTTGCGCATAGCGAAGAAGAACTTAACAGACTTATTGAAGACTATACAAGTTAAAAGACCGTACAGTAATCTGTACGGTCTTTTGGTTGTTTTATTATCCGAAGTATTTAACTCCGCTTTCAAAGATTTTCTGATCCTTTTCGCCGGGAACATTCTTACAGATTTCTGTTCCGATTCTTTCTGAGTGTCCCATCTTACCGAGAACTCGTCCGTCAGGAGATGTGATACCTTCAATAGCGTCAACAGAACCATTTGGATTAAATCTGATATCCATTGTAGGTTCTCCGTCAAGAGTTACATACTGTGTAGCAATCTGTCCGTTTTCAGCCATAACCTTAAGCTGTTCAGGAGTTGCAACAAATCTTCCTTCACCGTGTGAAATAGCGATTGTATGCATATCTCCGACTTCTGTGTTCATAAGCCATGGAGACTTGTTTGATGCAATTCTTGTATGAACCATCATGGACTGATGACGTCCGATTGTGTTGAATGTAAGAGTAGGTGAGTCATCCTTCATATCAACAATCTTACCATAAGGAACAAGGCCTAACTTGATAAGTGCCTGGAATCCGTTACAGATACCGAGCATAAGACCATCTCTGTTATCAAGAAGGTCCATAACTGCTTCGCTGACACGAGGATTACGGAAGAATGCAGTAATGAACTTACCACTTCCGTCGGGTTCGTCACCACCACTGAATCCACCGGGGAGCATTACAATCTGTGAATTCTTTATGCTGTTTGCAATTTTTTCGATTGATTCAGTAATTCCTGCTGTTGTGAGGTTTTTGATAACAACAACTTCAGGAACAGCACCTGCTCTTTCGAATACTCTTGCTGTATCGTATTCACAGTTTGTTCCGGGGAATACAGGAATAAGCACTCTTGGTTTTGCAACCTTAACTGAAGGAGTAACAATATTTTCAGGAGTATATGTGTAAATCTTTGCTGTTTCGCTCTTTGCCTTTGCGTTGACAGGGAAGATAGGTTCAAGCTTGTTTTCCCAGAGATTCTGGAATTTTTCCATATCAACCTTATAAGCACCACAATCAATAGCATAATCAACTGTTGTAATACCGATTACATTGTCGCCTTCATCAGCCTTGCCATCAATTTCAATTACAAATGCACCACTTATAGCACCGAATAAATCTTCTTCAGATACATCAGATGTGAATTTGAAACCAATCTTATTTCCGAGAGCCATTTTTGATACTGCTTCAGCAATACCACCGAATGAAACCGCCCATACAGAAACAGCCTTACCGTCAGCAATGTATTTTTCGACCTTTTCAAAGCATTTCTTAACGCTGTCAAAGTCAGGGAGCATATTTTCATCAAATTCAGGCTTGATGTAAATAACTTCGTTTCCTGCTGCCTTGAATTCGGGAGAAACTACCTTGTCGCTGTTTGCAAGTGATACTGCAAACGAAACGAGGGTAGGAGGAACGTCAATATTTTCAAATGTTCCTGACATAGAGTCTTTACCACCGATAGAAGCACAACCAAGTTCAAGCTGAGCCTTGAAAGCACCGAGAAGTGCTGAGAAAGGTTTGCCCCAACGAGTAGGATTGTTCTGTGTTCTTTCAAAATATTCCTGGAATGTAAGCCAGCATTTTTCATAAGAACCACCGACAGCAATTACCTTTGCGATCGATTCGATAACAGCCATCATAGCGCCATGATAAGGGCTCTTTTCACTGATATTGGGATTAAATCCCCAACCCATAAGTGAACATGTCTTCGTCTGACCATTAAGAACAGGGATTTTAGCAGCCATAGCCTGAGTAGGTGTGAGCTGATAAGCACCACCGAAAGGCATAAGAACTGTTCCTGCGCCAATTGTAGAGTCAAATCTTTCGATAAGCCCCTTCTGTGAACATACATTGAGGTTAGAAGCGAGAGCGTACCAGCTTTCTTCATTGTTGCTGAATTTCTTGAAATCAGCGAGAACGGGAACATTTACTGAAATGTCAGTATGCTTTTCAGCACCGTTTGAATTGAGGAATTCTCTTGAAAGGCTTACAATTTCCTTTTCATTCCAGAACATACGAAGTCTGGGTTCAGCAACAACATCAGCAACGAGTGTTGCTTCAAGGTTTTCTGTGTCTGCTGCTTTAAGGAATTTTTCGACATCTTCCTTGGCAACAACAACAGCCATTCTTTCCTGTGATTCACTTATAGCAAGTTCTGTTCCGTCAAGACCATCGTATTTTTTAGGAACTTTATCAAGATTGATGATAAGACCATCTGTAAGTTCTCCGATAGCAACAGAAACACCACCTGCGCCGAAGTCATTACAACGCTTGATCATCTTTGTAACATCAGGATTTCTGAAAAGTCTCTGAAGTTTTCTTTCAATAGGGGGATTACCCTTCTGAACTTCAGCACCACAAGCTTCAAGGGATGCAGTTGTGTGTGATTTTGTTGAACCTGTAGCACCACCACAACCGTCACGACCGGTTTTACCACCGAGAAGAATAACAACATCACCTGGCTGAGGAACTTCTCTTACAACATTTTCCATAGGAGCAGCACCGACAACAGCACCGATTTCCATTCTCTTCGCAACATATCCTGGGTGATATACTTCAGCAACATGTCCTGTTGCAAGACCTATCTGGTTACCGTATGAACTATAACCACTTGCAGCACCGACAGTAATTTTTCTCTGAGGAAGCTTACCCTTGATTGTGTCATCAACAGGAACAAGGGGATTAGCAGCGCCTGTTACACGCATTGCCTGGTAAACATAAGAACGACCTGAAAGAGGGTCTCTTATAGCGCCACCAAGGCAAGTAGCTGCGCCACCGAAAGGTTCGATTTCTGTTGGGTGGTTATGTGTTTCGTTCTTGAACATAAGAAGCCAGTCTTCTTCATTTCCGTCAACATCAACCTTGATCTTTACAGAACAAGCGTTGATTTCTTCACTTTCGTCGAGATCGTTGAGTTTTCCGTCTTTCTTGAGCTTCTTGGGAGCGATAGTAGCAATATCCATAAGAGTTATAGGCTTGTCTGTTCTGCCAAGTTCATCTCTTACAGCAAGATATTCCTTGAATGTTTTTTCTATGTAATCTGCTTCGATATTGAAATTATCGATATGAGTTCCGAAAGTAGTATGACGACAATGATCTGACCAGTATGTGTCGATCATTCTTATTTCGGTAATTGTAGGTTCTCTCTTTTCAGTTTCAGAGAAATACTTCTGACAGAACTTTATGTCGTCAAGGTCCATAGCGAGACCATAATCAGCAATAAAATTCTTGAGGCCTTCTTCGTCAAGTGAAATAAATCCGTCAAGAACAGCAACTTCTGTAGGAATGTTATAAACTGTTTTAAGAGTATCAACCTTTTCAAGAGATGCTTCGCAACTTTCAACGGGGTTTATAAGATAAGCCTTGAGTTTTTCAAATTCAGCATCTGAAACATCACCATCGATGATGTAAACTCTTGCGTTCTTTACTTTGCATCTTTCACCCTGTGTAAGAAGCTGGATACACTGTTCACATGAATCTGCTCTCTGGTCAAACTGACCGGGGAGATATTCAACTGCGAAAATCTTTTCTGTTGCTGAAAGCTCAGGAAGTTCGCTGTAAATAACATCAACAGCGGGTTCTGAAAAAACGATAGGCAAAGCAAGTTTGAAATCTGCTTCCGAAAGACCTTCAACATCATAACGATTGATAAGTCTTACGCTTTTAAGACCTTCAAGACGAAGGGCGGTTTTAGCGTCGGCAAGGACATGTCCTGCTTCTACTGCATAATCGGGTTTCTTTTCGACAAAAATTCTGAATACTGACATTTTTTGCTCTACTCCTTTTATTGAATAATATGACCAATACAACAGTCATTCTCAATCTTATCTATTTTAACATAAAATAT
>JAZNQY010000152.1:0-28346 GCA_045590375.1 Oscillospiraceae bacterium
TCTTCAATAATTGTAACTGTTGCCCAAGTTTTTATACCATTATTTCCTGGTTTTGAATATGCAACAACCCTAATTTGTTTTCTTTCTTCATAGCCAGCTCATCTCCCGTATATAAATATATTATAATTTACGCTTTTATATACTTTATCAGGAGAAATGATATGAAACATTTAAAAAATATAACAACATCTGTTTTTATTCTCATGTTTACAATGCTGACTCTTATATATTCGGAAAGGATATCAACGGGAATTATAAATTCTGTAGAAAGATGTCTTAAAATTGTAATACCATCGTTATTTGCGTTTATGGTAATTTCTTCTGTAATAATAAAAAGTGGTCTGCACAGATATTTCAGCAGACCTTTCAGATTAATTTCCAGATATATATTACATATAAACGAAAACTTATTTTCGGTATTTTTAATGAGTTTTACAGGTGGATATCCTGTTGGTGCAAAAAATCTTACAGAACTTTATGATAATAATGAAATATCAAAAAAAGAAGCAGAAAGAATGCTGTCTTTCTGCTATATGCCGTCCCCAGCTTTTATTATGGGGATTTCGTATCCGATACTATATTCATCAAAAAAAGCAGGGATTATAATTTATCTTTCGATAGCTATATCCACAATTCTATTTTCTGTAATTTCAGGATTTTTCGTAAAAGTTCAATATGATAATAAGTCCGAATATAAAATAAAAATCTCTTCTGAAACCATTATTTCATCTGTAGAATCAACTGCTGTATCGCTTTTCAAAATCTGTATTATGATTATTTTTTCATCAGTTATAATTGCTTTTATGGAAATTTTACTATCCGAAATCGGAATTAGCGAAAATTTTTGTGTTTTAGGAAATTCTTTTATAGAAATAACCTCTCTTAGCAGACTGGAAAAGGATATATTCAGACTTTTACCTATTATAACTGCTTTATTCTCGTTTGGTGGAATATCTGTAATAATGCAGATAAAAGCAATAACAGGAGACCGATTTTCTTTAAAATATTTTTTTATTTCAAGGATTATAATCGCATTTTTATCGTCAATTATATCAGAAATTGCTGTAAAGTTTATAAGCATTACAGTATCCAAAGAGGCTATTCATATAGGTTCAAGAGAAAATTCGATTTTACCGTCACTGATTTTAATAATAATGATAATATATCTTTTATGGGATAAAAAAACTGTTGCAAAGAGAAAAAATATATGATATAATTTTTACAGATGAACATTTTATGAAAGGGTGTTTGCTATGGCTAAGAAAAAATTATTCGGTAACGATATTCCCCCCCAGTGTCAGTATTGTCATTTCGGCGCACGCGCTAAAGACGGCAATATGGTTCTTTGTGAAAAAAGAGGCATGGTAAAGGCTGATTTCAGTTGCCCTAAATATATGTACTCTCCTTTGAAGAGAATTCCCGTTAAACAGCTTCATCTCCCTGAGAGCGAACAGTAAGTTTAAAAAAGATAAATCCCACAGAGTAAGGCAGATAGTCATAAAGAAGCATAACCCGTGAAGAATTTCTTCACGGGTTATTTTAATATCTTGCATATAAATTGAGATTTATTCCTCTGTCAGACTGAATTTTTCAAGTGCCTCCATAAAATTATAAATACGACTTGGAACGATTCATATCTGTTACCAATTCTAAATTACCATCAGCTTTCATAAGTTCAATTAATTTATCTACATTAGTACTATCTGCTAAAATTGCTTGTAATTCTGATTCTGTAATCCCTACTAATTGCATAAATTCAGTTTTACCATAAACAGAATGTTGGGGTTTTACTTCTGTATCCTCCACTATCAAAAGAGCTGTAATAAGCGAATCTACACCTATATGCAAAGATTTTCCATTTCCTTTTACATATTGATTTGGTTCAAAATATTTTTTACTTTGATAAGTATATCTTGCCAGATTTGAAAGCATGTCAATTGCCCACATGCAATTTTCTTCTGTTTTTTCTTTTAGTTTGATGGTCATTTCATATCCCCAACCATTCCACTCACCACCAAACGCTTCTTCATCTCCATATAGCACAGTCATGCCATAAGTAACAATATGTTTATATCCTTTATTCGAATCATATATTGAATATCCATCTAAATAGTTGTCTCCTCCACACATTGCTCTGGAATGTAAAAGAGTTCCAAAATGTTTAGGCTGTTGTCCAGGATATAATAACTCAAATGCATCATCAATGGCTTGCCATCCTGGTGAATATTCTTCATCACTTTCTATGCGCTGCAAAAATTCTTCCTTAGTCATTCAACTCTCTCCTTACTATGTGGTTTTCATTTTCTTAGTATGAAATGTAGTGTCGCCGTAAAAACACTTATTTATCAAACTGATTATAGCAAATATATTATAAATAGTCAATGTCACAAGCAACGCAAAGCCGCTTTTGACATAAATATCAAAAGTGGCTTTGCAATACTTCTATATAACTACTATCCGTCTTAAAATCTGTGGGATTTTTATTTTACTTCTTAACTATTTTTGTGAAAGACTTCTTGCCCTTTTTGAGAATTACGAAATCAGAAATTTCGATAACTTCGGCGAAATCCTGAATTTTTCTGTCATCAACAGAAACTCCTCCACCCTGAATAAGTCTTCTCGCTTCTGATTTTGAAGCAGCAAGTCCTGCTGTTACTAAAAGATCAGCTACTGACATATTTTCTGTAATTTCAACAGTAGGCATATTTTCTGAATGTCCTGCACCACCGAATACAGCCTTTGCAGCTTCACGAGCCTTATCTGCCTCTTCATCACCATGAACGAGCTTTGTGAGTTCGTAAGCGAGAAGTTCCTTAGCCTTATTGAACTCAGCGCCTTCCATTGTCTTTTCCATTTCTTCAATCTGTTCAACAGGAACGAAAGTAAGCATTTTGAGACACTTGATAACGTCGGCATCAGAAACGTTTCTCCAATACTGGAAGAAATCATAAGGTGTTGTTTTATTGGCGTCAAGCCATACAGCACCGTTTTCTGTTTTACCCATCTTCTTTCCTTCTGAATTAAGGAGAAGAGTAATTGTCATAGCATGAGCGTCTTTTCCGAGCTTCTTTCTGATAAGTTCTGTACCACCGAGCATATTTGCCCACTGGTCATCTCCACCGAACTGCATATTACAGCCGTATTTCTGATAAAGCATATAGAAATCGTAGCTCTGCATTATCATATAGTTGAATTCGAGGAAAGTAAGTCCTCTTTCCATTCTCTGCTTATAGCATTCGAATGTGAGCATCTTATTTACGCTGAAACAAGCGCCTACTTCACGAAGTACATCAACATAGTTGAGGTCTAAAAGCCAATCACCATTGTTAACAACGATTGCTTTATCTTCTGAAAAGTCGATAAATCTGCTCATCTGTTTCTTGAAACACTCAACATTATGATTGATTGTTTCTTTTGTCATCATTTTTCTCATATCAGTCTTACCTGAAGGGTCACCGATCATTGCTGTTCCTCCACCGATAAGAACGATAGGCTTGTTTCCTGCCATCTGAAGACGTTTCATAAGGCAGAGCGCCATAAAATGACCAACATGAAGGCTGTCTGCTGTAGGGTCGAAACCTATGTAGAATGTTGCCTTTCCGTTATTGATCATTTCGCTTATTTCTTTTTCGTCAGTAACCTGGGCTATAAGTCCTCTTCTGACAAGTTCTTCGTAAAGTGTCATATCATTTTACTCCTTTATATAAATTATATTTTTTCTATTACAGAAATCGCACAATAATGAAGAATATCAAATTCATCGGGTGCGATTTTTGATAACATTTCTTTATGTTCTTTTTCAAATTCAGCTATCTTTTCTTCTGAAAGAGATGCGCCTATTCCTCGGCAGGCTTTTATTCTACCGTTCCAGCTTTCACGGGTAAACGGAACTTTGACATCAAAAATCTCGTTGTGAATACGTTTAAAATACTTATCATAAACATCGGGAACGAAAATATCATGTCTTGTTTCTTTACACCCTGTCCAATCAGGATTATATTTTAAAACCAGATTTTCGCTCATTCCTGCAATTTCATCTTCAAAAGGAAGCCATGCCATATAGAGAAGCGCTACTTTTCCACCTTTTTTAAGCATTTTATGAAGTTTAGGAGCAGTTATATCGTGGTCGAAATAAAAGAAGCACTGGCAAGCTGTTATAACATCGAAACTTTCATCGGGGAAATCAAGTTTTTCTGTCGGACAACATAAGAAATCAATATCCATATCAGAATTCTTTGCGAGAATTTTTGCTTGTTCAATCTGATTTTCAGCAATGTCCGTTCCTGTAAATTTTGCACCGAAACGATACATATTACGAGGGATAACGCCTGTTCCTGTTCCGATATCTAGAACATTCTGACTATCTTTACATATTCCCAGAGAAAGAATTTTCTGATAGAATTCTTCGGGATAAATGTCACGATACTTAGCATAATCGGAAGAGGTTTTTCCCCAGTCAAAGCCCTTACCATTGTCGATTTTATCGTTATTTATCATATGTTTCTCCCTTTGAATAAAATAAAAAATCCTCTGACAAAAGTCAGAGGACGAATGTAATCGTGGTACCACCTCAGTTTATCGGCAAAAGCCGACCTCGAAACGCTTTAACGGGCGCCAATCGTATTTCCCTACTGTGATTTTCAGGAAATCAGCTCTGGGATGTATTCGCCTTATATCAGTTGTTTTCTTGCACCGACCGAAAACTCTCTTAAAACTTAATAGATAAGGTTACTTCTTCCCTTCATTGCCTTTAAAATATGAATATATGATAACACAGTAAAAAAAGAATGTCAAGAATTTTTTGATTTGAGAAGTTCTGATGCGTTCTCAAGCATAAGTTCGGTAATGTTATCTCCACCCATAATTCTTGCAATTTCATATTTTCTTCCATCAAAATCAAGCTGTTTTACTGAAGTTATTGTTCTGTCATTAACAGTATTTTTCTCAATAAGAAGATGGTTATCTGCCATAACAGCAATCTGTGCTAAATGAGTTACACAAAGAACCTGACGGATTTTTCCTATTTCAGATAACTTTATGCCTATTTTCTGAGCAGCTCTTCCACTGACACCTGTGTCAATTTCATCAAAAATCATTGTCGGAATGTTATCTTTTTCTGCGATAACACTCTTCAAAGCGAGCATAACACGGGAAAGTTCTCCTCCTGATGCAATTTTGGCAATAGGTTTAGGAGGTTCTCCTGCGTTTGCTGAAATGAGAAGTTCCATAGTATCCATTCCGTTTATTGTAAGTTTACCCTTTTCATGAGTAAAATCAAGGGTAACATTCGGCATATTTAGAAATTCAAGTTCTTTAGAAACATCCATAATAAAACGCTTTGCAGCTTCTTCCCTGCTTTTCGAAAGAGCTTTTGCTTTTTCTGTTACCTCTGACAGAAGTCTTTGCTTTTCTTCGTTTAATGCAGATGTCTGTTCATCCGAATCCGAAAGCATAACAAGTTCATCAGCAGCAGAATTATAGAGATTTATAACCTCCGGTAATTCGCCGTATTTTCTTGTTATTTTTATAATTTCATCACGACGGTTTGAAAGATACTGAAGTCTTTCGGCATTTACATCAATTTTATCACCAAAAGACGAAAGCTCTGAAGAAATATCATCTATTTCTATTTTTGCAGAATTAAGTCTTTCACAAAGTGATGATATTTCTTCGGAAATATCAGAAAACTGAGATAATCTGTCTATAACATCATAGAGAACATCAGATACAGAAGAGCTATCATCCCCTGTTAATGCACCACAGGAAAGTGAAACGGATTTCGATATCATTTCGCTGTTGCTTGCAAGTCTGAATTCTTCTTCGATAGCTACGTCTTCGCCTTCTTTGAGTTCAAGATCGCCTATTTCATCAACGATATCAGAAAGATATGCTATTCTTTTATTCTTTTCATCAAGAGAAAGATTTATTTCTTTTATTTTTCTTGAAATATCCTGCAAATTCTTGAATGACGCTCTGTAATCCTCAATCTGAGATTCAAGTTCTCCGAAACTATCAATTATATCAATATGTTTTTCAGGAGAAAGAAGAACCTGATTATCGTGCTGACCATGAATATTTATAAGAAGATTTCCTATATCGTGAAGCGCAGAAACAGTTGACGGTCTTGAATTTATTCTTGCAACACTTCCACCATCCGAAGAAATTTCTCTTGAAAGGATAACGGTTTTATCATCAGCAGAAAAGCCAAGTTCTGAAAGTTTGTCTACAACCTCGTCGGAAATATCGGTAAACATAGCAGAAACAAAGGCTTTATCTGTTCCCGAACGAACAATATCTTTTGTTGTTCTCTGACCTAAAACTGTGTTTATTCCGTTAATGAGAATAGATTTACCTGCGCCTGTTTCTCCTGTGAAAACATTAAGTTTATCATCGAAAGAAATATTTGCCTTTTCGATAACAGCAAGATTTTCTATATAAAGTTCTTTAAGCATCTATTCTCACCTTCTTTCAACTGAAATAATTAGTTTCTGAGTTTAACAAGATTTTTAGTAAGTTTTGCAGCAGCATTCTCTGTTCTCATAAGAACAAAAATAGTATCGTCTCCTGCTATTGTTCCTAAAACATCATCAAAATTCATAGCATCAAAAGCCGCACAAGCAGCCTGTGCCATACCACTTCCGCACTTTATAACTACTGTATTCAAAGCATAATCAGCACTTATAATCGATGATCTGAAGATGGCATCGAGTCTGTCCTGTTTATCTTTATCCCCACCGAAAGAAGAAATATATTTATGTTTTCCACTTTCTGAAATTACTTTAGTGAGTTTGAGTTCTTTAATATCTCTCGAAACAGTTGCCTGAGTAACCTCAAATCCACAATCGCTGAGTCGCTGTTGCATTTCTTCCTGGGTATCTATATCAAATTTTTCAATAAGTTCGAGAATTTTAGCCATTCTGGCCTTTTTCATTTAACTTTCCCCCTTAATAGACTGCATCAGTTTTTTGTTTACTGTATTGAAGAAACAGTTCCCCTCAATCTGAACTAATTTCATCTTAATATCTGATTTTGATACGATAAGTTCATCTGTTTTCAAAAACTGAACATTCTTTCCACCGTCAACAGTAAAATAAACATCTTCTGACTTTGAGGAATGAAAAACAGAAATATCGTTTGATGCAGAGAAAATAATAGGTCTTGCAAAAAGAGAATGCGAACAGATAGGAACAAATTCAATGCAATCAGTATCTGGTTCGATTATAGCACCACCTGCTGAAAGAGCGTGTGCTGTTGAGCCTGTTGGTGTTGAAAAAATAATCCCGTCTGCTCTTATTTCGTTTATAAGTCTATCGTTGATATAAAGCGAAAAATCACCAAGTTTTGTATCTTTTCTGAAAATAACAACATCATTTACAGCAGTATATTCGCTTACTGTTTCCCCTGATTTATGTCTTATTTTCATCATTGTATGTTCTTCAACAAAATAATTTCCGTCCATAACATTCTTCAAAAGATCAAGCTGAGAATGTTCAATGGCAGCAAGAAAGCCCAGTCTTCCACTATTTATGCCGAGAACGGCTTTATTATAAGGTGATGCAGCTGCTACGGCTTTAATTATAGTTCCATCGCCACCGATTGCTATAACCATATCACATTCAGAAATAGCATCAGAGAGCTTAGAAAGCGAAACATTTTTTGATGAAAATTCATCTATGTACTTTTTATCAGCAAAAAGTTCAACTCCTGCATCTGAAAGAATATCACATACTGACATAGCGCAGGGAAGTGCATTTTTCTTATCAAAATTAGGATATATAAAAATTTTCATCAGATCACTCCTACTTATCGAAAATAACTTCTTTAAAGGCTTTATCTACTATATCTGAAATATCTTTCAAGATAGAATTTCCACCTTTTTTCAGATGAATAAGATATTCGATATTTCCATCTTTTCTTGCTATTGGCGAAAAAGTCAGTCCACATACCGAAAAATAACTTTCAGAAAACAAAACAATATCTTTTAAAACAGATTTATGTGCTTTGATATCCTTAACAACGCCGTTTTTGTTGAGATTTTTCTTTCCTGCCTCAAACTGAGGTTTTATAAGTGCAACGACCTCTCCACCATCCGAAAGAAATTCAGATGCTTTGGGAAGAACTTGTTTTAAAGATATGAAAGAAACATCTATCGATATAAAATCAATATTATCACTGAAATACCCATAAGGAATATCTTTTATATTGGTTTTTTCAAGATTTATAACCCTTTCATCATTACAAAGAGAAATATCAAGCTGACCTTCTCCTACATCGACGGCATAGACTTTTTTTGCACCATTTTTAAGCATACAATCGGTAAACCCACCTGTAGATGCACCTATATCAAGGCATATGGCATCTTTGAGATTTACAGAAAATTCATCAATGGCTTTGCTGAGTTTAAGCCCTCCTCTTCCTACAAAAAGGTTCGCTGATTCAGAAATTTTTATATCATCTTCATCAGAAACAACAAAAGATGGTTTCTGACAAACTTTTCCGTTAACAAAAACAAGTCCGTTTTTTATAAGGTCTTTTGAATTAGACCTGCTTTTAGACAAGCCTTTATCAAAAAGAACAACATCAAGTCTATCCATTGACAACTCCGTTTATAGTTTCGATCATTTTTTCTTCGCTAAGACCAAAAATTTCAAGCTGACGATTTACAGATGCTTGTTTTACAAACCCTTCAACTGCAACTATCTTATAATTTCCTTTGAAATTATGCATTAAAGAAACAAAATGTTCTGCAATACCACCATTTTTTATGCCTTCTTCAAAGAAAATGATATTTTTATAATTTTCTGCGATTTTTACAATTTCATCAGATACAGGAAAAATTTTTGTGAGTTTTAAAAGGTCACATTTGCCTGTACAGTTAGTTGCCTTTACAGCATTATCATATATTCTTCCGTATGTTATGACGAGCGTTGAATTAGTTTTTCCTGTGTAATAATAATCCGAACCGACAACTGATTTATCAAATTCAGATTTATCGTTACCCCTCGGATATCTTACGACAGCGATGCCGTCAGTATCATAAAGCGCTTTGACAAGGCAAGATGAAAGTTCTTCATAACAAGAAGGAGAGAATATTGTAACATTAGGAATTGTTGTTAAAAACGAAACATCAAAAAGTCCCTGATGAGTTTCGCCGTCTTCACCAACAAATCCTGCTCTGTCAACACCGATAACGATATGCTTTGAATCTATCGAATTATCATGAAGAATCTGGTCATATGCTCTCTGAAGAAAACTTGAATAAACTGCAAAAACAGGCAACATTCCCTCAGAAGCAAGACCTGCAGAAAATGTTACAGCATGTTGTTCAGCGATGCCGACATCGAAAAATCTTTCAGGAAATCTCTTAGCGAAATACTGAAGTCCTGTTCCGTATTTCATCGCTGCCGTCAGTGCACAGATTTTATTATCATTTTTAGCAAGTTTCAGGAGTTGTTTTCCGAAAACAGCTGAATAACTATCATCAGAAATAACCTCAGGGTTATTTACAGAGAGTTCAAAACTTGATACACCATGGAAAGCTCCCGGATTCTTTTCAGCAGGAGAATATCCTTTTCCCTTGACCGTATTAACGTGAACAAGCACAGGTTGATTGAAAGATTTCGCTCTTTCGAGTATACGCTGTGTTTCTTCGATATTGTGTCCGTCAACAGGGCCTAAGTATATAAACCCAAAATCTTCGAACATTGTGCTGTGATAAAGTGCACCTTTAAGTGCTGTTTTTGATGTTACGATTGCTTTCTTGATAGGTTCGCCGATAGCAGGGACAGTATCAAGAATTCTTCCTACTGCCTTTTTAGTATCAAGATATTCGGGTTTTGAACGGATAGTTGAGAGATATTTCGCTAAAGCACCGACATTTTTAGATATAGACATATCGTTATGATTAAGTATAACTATAATATTATCGTTGCTTTTTCCTGCGTTATTGAGTCCTTCATATGCAAGACCACCGGTAAACGCCCCATCTCCTATAACAACAACTGTATGATGATTATCACCTTTCAGTTTCATTCCTCTTGCTATTCCACAAGCAGCAGAAATAGAATTACTGCTATGACCACTGATAAATCCATCATGTATTGATTCGGAAGGTTTAGGAAAACCCGATATTCCGTTTTCTTTTCTGAGCGTTGAAAATTTATCCAGTCTTCCTGTAAGAATTTTATGGGTATAACTCTGATGCCCTACATCCCATATAATTTTATCTTTAGGAGATTCAAAAACCCTGTGAATTGCAAGTGAAAGCTCGACAGTTCCAAGGTTTGATGAAAGATGCCCTCCGTTTTTTGAAACATTCTTTACAAGAAGTTTTCTGATTTCTCTACAAAGTTCGTTACATTGAAAAACGGAGAGATTTTTTAAATCTTTAGGAAGATTGAGTTCAGACAATTTAACATGTCTTTTTGAATTATTGATTTCATTGTTAGCCATAATTATTTACCCTATTGTAACAGGCATAATGAGTGATATGAAAATACCTAAAATAGCTCCTCCAAGAACTTCAAGCGGAGTATGACCGATATATTCTTTAAGCTTTTTGGTTTTTTCGTTTATCTCATTGCGTTCTAAAATAATATCACGGATTTTATTGAGTTCTCTTGCATGAAGACCGGCAGCACGACGAACGCCCATAGCATCATACATAACAACCATAGCAACGAGGAACATTATTGCGAAAGAAACAGATTCTATTCCCTGCGATCTGCCACAAGCAAGAGTTGCGGCACATACAAGCGCCGAATGCGAACTGGGCATTCCACCTGAGCCGAAAAGTCTTTCAGGATTGAATGTCTTGTATTTTATTGCATGGATAATTGTTTTGATGAATTGCGCAGCAAACCATGATGCTACAGCAGAGATTAAAGTGTAATTATAAGGAATCATATTCATATACCTCTTTATTTATATCTTTCAAGAAGCGATTTGGTCAAATCCTTCAAAAAATCGTTATTTTCAAACTCTTCAAGTATATCGAGTGCATCGTTACTATATTTTTCAGCAAGTTCAGATGCTTTTTCTATACCAAGAACCGATATGATTGTTGTTTTGTTATTATCTGCATCACTGCCTATAGGTTTTCCCAGTTCTTTTTCATCACCGATTACATCGAGAATATCATCTCTTATCTGGAATGCAAGACCTAAATTCCGAGCATATTCTCTCGCTGAATCGATTTTGGTTTCGTCAGCACCACCACAGATACATCCCATAACGACAGAACATTCTATCAAAGCACAGGTTTTAAGTGCATACATTTCAAGAAGTTCATTTTCAGAAATATCTTTTCTTTCAAGAAACGACAGGTCTTTAACTTGTCCATCTATCATTTTTGCAGTCGCTTCTGAAATTTCAGAAATAAGACGAGACTTTGTTTTATCATCATAATCCGATGAAATAATAACTCTGAAAGCGAGGTTTTCAAGTGCATCACCAGCCAGAAGTGCAGTTGCCTCACCGAACTTTTTATGACACGAAGGTTTCCCTCTTCTGAAATCATCATCATCCATACATGGTAAATCATCATGGATAAGCGAAAAAGTATGAATCATCTCAATAGCAACAGCTGCATTTACTGATTTATTATAATCCCCTGATATAACACGACAGAATTCCATAACAAGAGATGGTCTTATTCTTTTACCACCAGCCTCTAAAGAATACTTCATAGCCTCTGAAACGCAAGTTTCTGGTGCGATATCAGAAGAAAACACAGCATTTATCGCATTTTCAATTATCGCTATATAATGTTTAAGAATATCATTATTCTTCGGATTCATTATCTTCCCCCACATCAAATTGTGAAACCACCTGTCTTGCATCTTCAATCTCTTTTTTACAAGAAGAAATAAGCTTTGAACCTTCTTTATAAAGTTTGAGTGTTTCTTCGAGAGTTATTTCTTCACTCTCAAGTTTTTCAATTATAACATTCAGTTTTTCAATTGATTTTTCAAACTGCATATACTCATTCTCCGATTTCTGTGATTTTTGCAACAAATTTTCCTCTTCCGAGTTTAACTTCAATTTCATCTCCTACCGACAGATTATCGGAAGAATAGACAATTTTCGTATCTTTGGTAACAACAGAATAACCTCTTGACAGAATAAGCGTGGGATCCAACTGTCTGAATTCTGCCTCTTTGGTTTCAAGAAGTGAATTCAAACAATTAATTCTGTCAGAAGTAAGTTTTGATAATTTATATCCACTTAATCTGAGTTTTTCTTCATTAAGGGTAAGTTTTTTGTCTATACCCAGCAAAGCAAAATCATTTGAAATATTATTATACTTTCTTTCGCAAGCAGAAATATTCTCTAAAGTATAATTATACAACATATTCATATAGTTTTGCAAGATATCAAGCAATCTTTTTTTATCAGGAGCAACAAATTCTGCTGCAGCTGTAGGAGTAGGTGCTCTTTTATCCGAAACATAATCAACAAGAGTCGTGTCTATTTCATGACCTATAGCTGTTATCATAGGAATGGAAGACTCTGCTACTGCTCTTGCGACTATTTCTGTATTAAAGCAGGACAGATCTTCGTTTGACCCTCCCCCTCTTGCGAGAATCAGAACATCGCAATCGCTTTTACTTGCAGAAATAATAGCCTCTTTTATCGATAAAGGAGCATTTTCTCCCTGAACAAGAACAGGAAATAAAACAACTTCTCCTATGGGATATCTTCTTTCAAGATTTGAAATAACATCTTTTTCTGCTGCGCTTCCTCTTGCTGTTATCAGACCTATTTTTTTAGGAAATTCAGGTAAAGGGCGCTTTCTTTCTTCATCACAAAGTCCTTCATCATAAAGTTTTTGTTTCAAAAGTTCAAGTTCGGCATTTATTTTTCCTATTCCACTTGGCTGAATATCTATAACCGATAACTGACAGTTTCCGTCACGTTCATATAATGTAATGTTGGCGATAACTATTACAGACATTCCATCTTCGATTTTAGTCTTCAGTTTTTCAGCATAAGAACGGTACATTATTGCTTTTATTGAACTTTCATTGTCTTTCAATGTGAAAAAGATACAACCGGTTTTTTCATGATATTTAAAATTTGAAATTTCACCTTTTATAAGTTTGGATTTCAGATTAGCATCACTGTTAAGTTTTAAAAACAGATATTTGTTTATCTGAGAAACGGTAAGTATTCCGTTATCCATATCTTTCCTCCGTTATTTTCGCAAATAAAGCAACTCCCGATGCGTTATCGCAGGAATATTCAGGTTCTGCAAAGAATGCGCTGAATTTTTCGCTGAGTTTATTCTGTATTATTTTATCAGACATTACACCACCGGCATAAATTATCGGAAGATTTCCATATTCTGATAAAGCATAATCTGTCATAGCAGAAACTGCAGAATATATACTGTCAAGGCAGAATTTGGCAACATTACATTTTTCTTCGCCATCATCAAGCATTTTTCTGCATTTATTTTCAATTCCCGAAAGGCAGCAATTGCTATCTTTCAGAATAGTTTTTATTTTGTAATCTTTATCACTCATAAGAGCAATTTTTTCAAGTTCTTTTCCACAAGGAAAATCAAGCCCCATTATAAGACCTACTCTGTCCACAGCCTGTCCTGCCTTGAGGTCAAGGGATGTTCCGATTTCGGATATTTTTATTATCTCATTTTCATCAGGTTCAACATAAAGACAATCGGTAGTTCCACCACTGACATGAAATGCTATGAATGGAGATTTTACCAAATACAATTTATTCGCCGAATACAAAGCAGCAAGTATATGACCTACCTGGTGAGAAGTTTTATACAAAGGAATATTATTCGCTGACGCTATTGCTGTTGCAACAGATTCTCCTGCAAGAAAGCAAGGCATATAAGAACCCTCAGCATTTCTCGGCTTTACAGATACTCCCACAGCTTTTATTTCACCGGCAACGCCTTTGAATAATTCCTTAAAAAGTTCAGGAAGTTGTTTTGTATGATGAAATAATGCATCACTTTGTCTTAGCCCCAACTCTCCCGTCTTTACAGGAAGAAGCTTTTTGCTTTGGATAACAGAATTATCCTCTGAATTATACAAAGCAAGTGATGTTGTATAGTTACTCGTATCAATTCCTAAATAATACATTACTTATTATTCTCCGGATCTCTTGAAAAAGCTCCAAGAATTCCGTTTATAAACGAAACATCAGAATCGTATGTATAATCTTTTGCAATAATTACTGCTTCACTTATAGCAGCATTAACAGGCATTTCAGTATATATTGCCTCATAAATAGCTAGTGAAAGAATAGCAATATTTACCTTAGGAATTCTTTCATACTGACGCTTTTCACTGTATTTTGATATTTTTTCTTTTATTTCAGGAAATTTTTCTATTGTTCCTTTAAACATAGAAATAACATCATCGTTAATTAAAAACTCTTCATTTTCTTTCGCAACTTCAATTATTTCATCGGGAGTATCATCTCTGAAAAGGCTTTCAAAAATAAGGATAAAAGCCTGTTCTCTAACTTCATGTCTTGTCATTTTTACACATCCTTAATATACACAGCAAGGCAAGCACAGTTTCTGTGCCTGCCGTATGCATGAATTATTCAGTTTTTTCTTCAGCTTTATCAAAAGCAATATCGGTAAATACAACCGAAACCTTTGAAACTCTTATCCCTGTCATAGACTGGATATCGTTCTTTATACGTTCCTGAAGTTTCTCTCCGACGGAGGAAACCTTACATCCGTATTTAGCGATAACCATTATTTCAATTTCGATTGAATCAGAAAGATTCTTGATTTTTATATTTTTAAGTTCTTTTTTCTTAAAAATAACCCCACCCATATTATCGGTAACGGGAACAAGACCTTCAATGCCTTCTGTTTCGTTGACTGCAAGATTAACTATCGTAAGAATAACATCTTCTGAAACTTTAAGTGTTCCCTGCTGCATTTTTTTGATATCGTCCATATTAAAACTCCTTTATCAAAATAGGATATATGTATATTATACCACTAAATTTGAAAAGGTACAACTATTTTACCTCAAAAATTGTAATATTTTCTGCAGGAACTGAAATTTCTCCCAAAAGTATGTTTTTTATCTGTGCCGCCTCAGAACTTTCAAGTCCGTCTGACTTTACTACAATGCTTGCACTCTCACCATCGAGATATACTACACAATCCTCAAAACCCTGCGCTTTAATAAGACTTTCAACAACAGATTCGCTTTCAACAAGTTTTGATGCTTCGACAGCGTCAAGTTTCATTGTTGCAATTTCTTCATCAGTAAGATCACCACCACTGAGCATTGTCTGTAATGTCATCGCTGCCTCATCTCTCTTCTGGGTTCTTTCTATCCTTGCTTTAGCAAAATAATTTTCGCTGTCTGAGGAGTCGACAAATTCGGCATCTCCGTAATTTGCAACTTCATTTGTATCAGAAGATTTCAAAGCAGACATATCAAATCCTGTTTCTGATGACAGATAATTAAGATACACTGCTATTCCAAGTACAAGACTGAGGGATGCGATTATAATGTGTTTTTTTCCAAGGATAATTGTTGGCTTTTTCATAAAATCATCTCCTATTTAAGTTTTGTTACATATATATTTTTTGTCGGTATTCCAAGAACTGTAGATACAGTTCTATAAACAGATTCGCAGACTTTATCACTGTCACCTCCGTCACATACTACTACAACTCCACTTATCTGTGGATTATTTACCTTGCTTATTAATGCCTCCTTTTCTCCGTTTTTTTCTATCAAAACAAATTCATTCTGCATCTGTGAGCTGAATTTATCAGATTTACTGGCCTTTATTTCTTCGGCAAAAATATATTCTTCTGTTCCTGAAAAGGTAATCATTACTTCGACTCTGCCTACACCATCTATTTTTTCAAGCATTTCCTCTATTTCTTTCTGTAAATCGTTTTTATAAGATGAAATATCTATGGATCCGTTTTTTTCTGGAGATGTATTTTCAAACGGAAAAAAATCCGAAACAAGAATCATTATCATTCCTGCAATTCCTAATATAAATGCAATTTTAAGAATTTTTTCTTTTCCTATTCTTTCTTTCAGAAAATCAATAAATTTTTGCATAAAACTATCGTCCTCTTATTATTTCTGTTTCTTCTCCGAGAATTTTTCTTATTTCTGAATATATTTCTTCATCCATTTCTGAATTTTCCGTATAAAATATAACTTTACTAATAGATATGCTGTTGTTGTCCGAAATATTAACACTTACTGAAATTTCTTTTGTATAGAGATTTTTAGAAATAAGCTCATCACGCAAACCTTTTTCTACATTTTCTTTTATCTGTTTTACAATTTCATCATCATATCGTTCTTTCTCAATCGAAACATCAGCCGATACTATATCTATTTCGGGAAAATCAAGAATTATATCACCTTTCAGAAAGGGGGTTGCAACAGAAATAACGAAAAGGAGTGAAAATATGACTTTAAGCTGTTTTTCAAACTTTTTTTCAGGACAAATCATATCAACCAAAGATATAGCAAGAGAAACAAAACATGCAAGTCCTATGACAGAAGAAAAAACAGACATAATTTACACCCCTATATTGAAAGCAACCATCATAACAATTGTTGTTGATATAATAAACATCATAGCAAAGCATATCATAACAGAAAGACAGACCGACATTGTATTATACGCTGTTTTAAGAAAAGAAGAAATAGGTTTTACAGAAAAAACATCCGCAAAAATCTCACCTATATAGATACATAATGTAGTTGAAAAAACTGACATTATCGGTGGAACAACTATAAGAAATACTGCAATTACTCCGAAAGTTCCTGTTGCATTACGCAAAATACCTATACTTCCTTTTACAGTTGAATATGCATCAGACACTGCATTACCTACAACAGGAACAAGATTTGATACAACGAATTTACCTGTTCTTAACGCAACGCTATCTGTTGCTGTTCCTACAAGACTCTGAACTGTAATAAGTCCTGAAAAAATCGTCAGAGAAAGTCCCATTATTATTTTCACAGCCCTGGATATTCCCTTAACTATTCCTGAAAGCGAAATGGCAGGATTTATTGACTCTATAATCCCTGCTGAAAGACAAAGGCTTAAAAGTGGCATGATTATTTCAGATGAGAGACTGACAAACATTTCTGTTGCAAAAACAACAATAAGTTGATATGCCGTAGCTGTGGTTGCTCCACCACCTGTTGCAACAACACCTGAAAAAACAGGAATATAGGACATCATAAAAAGTCCACTGTCTTCTATAGTCTGCATAGCCTCATAAAGACTGTCTTTTATGTAATATATTATCGCTCCTATACATGCTGTAACACATAACATATTATAAACTCTTGTCATTCCGTTTTTCTTTGAAATATCACCTATTCCTTCAGAAAAAGTTGCCAGAATAACCACTACAACAATGGTTACAAGCATTTTAAAAGGTTTAGCAAGAGAATTCTTGAAATTCTCCCAGATATATTCAAAAACCATCTCCGGAGTGATATTCATTATGCCTTCGGTCTCTGAAACAGAAATATCATTTTCAGAAATAAAATCGCCTGCATCTCCTGAAATTTCAATATTGTTTATTTCATCTGATTTTTCTCTCACATAATCGTTTGTTGCATAAACTTTTACCGAAGAAAAAGTCATAATAAAAAGAAATATAATAATCCACAGAATTTTTTTCATCATCCATCACCTTAATATGCAGAAAGATCGGTTATAATTTCGATTATTGTTTTTGTAAGTGGTAAAGAAACTATTATAAGTGCAATTTTTCCCGATAATTCAGCAATAACAGAAATAGCCCCTTGTCCATTATCTTTACAGATTTCAGAAGATAATTCTGTAATATAACATATACCTACTGACTTGAAAAGTATAATTATAAAATCATTACTTAGTCCTGCTCTTGTAAACAGTTCTTCAATAAGATCTGAAATCGGAGAAAGCGTCAAAAAAACAAATCCAGAAACAACAATTATAACAGAAATAGCGATATATAGGGAAAATTCCTTATTATAACGGTCTGACACTTTACAGAGTATTGTTGCAAAAATGCAAAGGCAAAGAATACCAAAAATCCATTCTGTCATAAACCGAACACACTTTTCACAGTTTCAAAAAGAGTTCCTATTTCGTCTATAATCATCATAAGCACGATAACAAGTCCTGCAAGAGTTGTCATCATCGCCTGTTCATCTCTTTCTGCACGTTTTAATATAAGATTCAATACCGAAACTATTATCCCTATTCCTGCTATTTTAAAAATTAAATCTATATCCATTATATCCTCCGGCTATATCAGCATTATAGATACAAATGCGCCTGAAAGAACTCCGAGCATTTTTATCAGCTTTGATTTTTCTGAAAACTCTTTTTCAGCTTCAGACAACATTTTTGAAATTTCTTTATCAAAAAGCATAAGAGAAGAAATTTGTCCTTCTTTATCAGTTGTACCGAGTATCGTTCCTATTTCTAAATAAATATTTCTTTCATTACTTTTCAATGGAACATTCCATTTTTCTACGGACTCTCGCCATAATTCAGAAAATGGAATATTATTTGTATCAGAAAATGATACAAAACTCATTTCATAAAGAATATCATCATGTTTTATTTCATCACAAAGTTCGAAAACACTATAAGAACGATATTTTATAAGTGTTGATATTTTATCCGTCATAAGCCTTGTCTGTCTGAATATCTCAACTCTTCTTTTTAAAATTCCCGAAAAATAAAATCCAAGTAAAACAAATGTTATGAATATGAACAATACTCCCGATAATTTAAACATCTGAAACCTCCTCAATAATCATTTTATTGAATAATCCCATATCGGATTCAAGAAAAACGATATATCTGAAAGCGCCTGTTTTTAATAGTTTATTTATATTTTCTCTTTTTTTAAGAGAATTAAGCGATGAGGAATGTACAGTTGCTATTATTTCTACTCCACAATAAGCTGAATGAAGAATAGCATTATAATCTTTTTCTGTACCTATTTCATCAACAAATATATAATCGGGAGACATGGTTCTTATCGCCATAAGTATTCCGTCTGATTTTGGATATCCATCAAAAACATCTGTGAAATTTCCGATTTCATTCTGTGGAATACCTTTATAAACTGATGCTATTTCTCCCCTTTCATCTATAAGAGATACTTTGTATTTGTTTCCTAATTGTCTGCACAAATCCCGTAAAACTGTTGTTTTTCCACAAAGTGGTGCTCCTGCGATTATAATCCCGCATTTTTCTTTGCTGAAAATATCGGATATAATTTTATCAGCAACACCTTTATGTTCGTTGGCAATTCTGAAATTAAGCCCTGAAATATAATTTATGTTATTTACCTTTTTGTTTTCGATAACTGCTGTTCCACATATACCTACTCTGTGTCCACCTTTTAATGTAATAAATCCTTCAGAAAGTTCTCTTGAATAACTATATACAGAATAATTACAGATAGCCTTGAAACTGTATTCAATATCTTCCTTTAAAACGATGTATCCACCAAGCAAAATATTTTCACGCCCTATTCTAAGAGCGATATTTCTGCCTGTCCGAAGTCTGATTTCTGTTATATTTTCACACATTTCATAAGGATAAAGGACTTTTCTTACATTCTCACTGAAATAGAATATGAGGTCTTTTATTTTGGTTATTCCCATAATTTTCACTCTCCTTTTTAGAAATATATGAGGACGAGCGTTGTTATAGAACAAAAGATTAAAAATTCATATTAAATAATAAAAAACCAGAGAAGATTTTATTTCTTCTCTGGTTTTTGTTTTATAATTATAATGAGTTAAAACCAACTGAATTCAGTTTCGTGACAGGTAGGTCTCTTCATAAGCTCTGAAAGTGCTTGTTTGATGCTCTTATTTTCAACAAAAACATCATAAAGTTTTTCTGTTATAGGCATCGAAACTCCTACTTCTTTAGCAAGTTTCCATACTATTTTAGCGCAAACATACCCCTCAACAGTTCCTACCTTTGCTACTGCCTCAGCAGGATCAACACCCTGACCTATAAGCATTCCTGCACGACGATTACGGCTGTGCATACTTGTACAGGTAACAATAAGGTCGCCCATTCCCGAAAGTCCCGAAAAGGTTTCGGGTCTTCCACCAAGTTTTACACCAAGTCTTGCAATTTCGGTCATTCCTCTTGTCATAAGTGCTGCTTTGGTATTATCACCATATCCCATACCATCGCATATTCCTGCACAAAGAGCGATGATATTCTTCATAGCACCACCCATTTCAACTCCCACAATATCGTCGCAAGCATATATTCTGAAAGATTCATTTGAAAGTTCATCCTGAATATAATACATCGCCTCTCTGTCAAGAGATGCTACTGTCACAGTTGTAGGATAGCCAAGAGCGACTTCTTCTGCATGAGAAGGACCTGATATCGATACTATCTTATTATTCGGAATTTCTTCAGAAAGGACTTCTGATAAACGTTTGAATGTATCGTCTTCAAGCCCTTTACCTGCATTTACAACGACTGCATCCTTCTTAACGAATGGTGCAGCCATTACTGCAATTTTTCTTACAAAAGACGATGGTATTGCAAAAATAACAATATCGCAATCCTTTATTCCTGATATATCTGTGATAAGATTTATGCTTTCATTAATTTTAACGCCAGGAAGGAGGGCTTTATGTTCTCTCTCCTTTTTAAGCATTTCAATTTCATCAGCAAATGCCGACCATACAGTAACATCGTGGTTATGAGCGTCTGTCATAACAGCGAGACTTAATCCAAATCCGCCTGAACCAAGAACAGCAATTTTAGCCATATCAGGTTTCCTCCTTGGGCTTTTTCTTTTTACCGAATTTATTTTCAGTGCCTGCTCTGAGTCGCTTGATATTCTCTTTATGCATGTAGATAAGTATTACACTTGTAACACATACTAACGCAACATTAAGCCATACATAAGGATATTTTCCACTGAGTGTCTGAGTAACAAATGTTGTTATAGGGTATAAAACTGCTGCTGAAATAGATGCAACAGAAACATATCTTGTTACTATAACAATAAGAATAAAGAAAGGAATTTCAATGCAGAATGTTATCGGGTCGATAACAAGAAGAATTGAACAAGAAACAAGAATTCCTTTTCCTCCCTTAAAACCATAATATACAGGGAAAATATGTCCGATAATCGCAAAAATACCTGCTACATATCCAACAAATACAGTTGAATATTCTTCTGTTACAACATCTCTCAAATGGTCAGGAACAACAAGTCCCGTATTGAAAAGTCTGAAAATAGTTATACCAATTATAACAGCAACTACGCCTTTTGAAAGGTCACCTAACATAGTTAAAATTGCAGGGCCTTTTCCGAAAACACGGAGAGTGTTTGTGAAACCTGCGTTTTTACTACCTACTGTTCTGATATCTGTTTTTTTCCACAATCTACATACGATAATGGCAAAATTAAGACTTCCAAGAAGATAGGCTATAACTGCTGTTATAGCAAGTGCAATAGAAAAACTTGAAATATTATCAATCATAAAAATGCTCCTTATTTATCGTTCTCTCCACGTTCTCTTACAATAAATCTTACAGGAGTACCTTCAAGACCAAATGTCTGTCTTATCTGATTTTCGAGATATCTCTGATAAGAAAAATGGAAAAGCTCTGCCTTATTTACGAATGTTACAAATGTAGGTGGTTTGGTAGAAGGCTGAGTCATATAGTAAATTTTAAGCCTTTTACCCTTATCCGAAGGTGGCTGAACGCGTGATGTTGCGTAAGCAAGAACATCATTGAGTGTACCTGTTGATAATCTCATGGAATTCTGTTCGTTTACATACTTTATAAGTTCATAGAGTTTTTCAACTCGCTGACCCGTTTTTGCTGAAATAAATGCAAAAGGAACATATGACATGAAACTGAATTTTTCTTCGAGTTCTTTACGGTATTTATCCATAGTAGAACTATCTTTATCAATAATATCCCACTTATTCACTGCAACTATACAGCCTTTTCCCTGTTCATGAGCATATCCTGCAACTTTACTGTCCTGTTCTGTAAATCCGACTTCGGCATCAATAACGATAACACATACATCTGCCCTGTCAACTGCCATATAAGCACGAAGAACGCTGTATTTTTCAATTTCTTCAAGAACTTTTGATTTTTTTCTGATACCTGCAGTATCTATGAATACAAATTTATCTTCTCCGTATTCAACGATTGTATCCGTCGCATCACGGGTTGTTCCTGCGATATCAGAAACTATCGCTCTTTCTTCGCCTGCGATACGGTTAATAAGAGATGACTTACCTACATTAGGTTTTCCGATAACAGCAACTTTGATGTATTCATCGCTGTAATCATCTTTTCCTGCATCTTCAGGGAATTTTGCAAAAACTTCATCCAAAAGATCACCTGTTCCATGACCATGAACAGATGAAACTGCAATAGGATCTCCTACACCGAGAGTATAAAAATCATAAATTTCGATAGGTGGTTCACCTACACTATCGCACTTATTCACACATAAAACAATAGGTTTTCCACTTTTGCGAAGCATTGAAGCAACTTCTGCATCGCTTGCAGTAACTCCACTTCGCAAATCTGTGACAAATATAATAACATCGGCTTTCTGTATAGCAAGTTCGGCCTGTCTTTTCATCTGAGAAAGAATGATATCATCAGTTTCAGGCTCAATCCCACCTGTGTCGACAAGCATAAACTCTTTGGAACACCATTCACATTTAGCGTAAATACGGTCTCTTGTAACACCGGGAGTATCCTTTACAATAGAAAGTCGCTGACCAATAAGCTTATTGAATAAAGTCGATTTACCGACATTAGGTCTGCCGACAATCGCTGCAACAGGTAATGCCATAGTAATCCCTCCTTACATAGAAAAACAGAGAAGGAGCTTACACTCCTTCTCTGTAAAGAAGTCTTACGCTTCCTTTTTGATCACTTCTACACCCTTATAGAAACCACAGTTCTTGCAAACTCTGTGTGGTGTTATAAGAGCTCCGCAATTTGTGCATCTGCTGAATGCAGGTGTTTCTAACTTCCAAACAGCTGATCTTCTCTTATCACGTCTTGCTTTGGATACTTTTCTCTTTGGTACTGCCATCTTTAAAGCACCTCCCCTTAATATCTATAAAAAATTAAATTATTGACTTCATTTCTGACAGTCGCATACTGACTCATTCAAATCAGTTCCACAAAACTGACATAAACCCAGACAATCCTCTTTGCAAAGCACTTTTGACGGAAAATGCAAAATCAAATCGGATAAAATATGCTCATCGAGATTAAGTTCATTCCCTCCAACAACGATATAATCATCGTTATCTTCAGAAGAAAGTGATTTTACAACTATTGCATCTGTCGATACAGAATAATCACGTTCAAACTCAATCAGACATCTGTCGCATTTGTGACGAAGCCTGTAATCTGCCTTATAATTAAGACTGATTACTCCGGATTTATTCTTGATAACGCCTTTAACCGAAACAGGCAAAGCCAAATCGATATTTTTGTAATCAGCGGCACATCCGACAGCAATTTCATAATCAAATTCCTGTTTTTCGCCCGGAATTTCAAAAATACGCCTTAAATCCAATATCATTTAAAGACACCTCTCGAATATCACAAATTATATTATAATAGTTATTTTTCCCATTGTCAATAGTTTTAGCCAATTTTTTGTTTAATAAAACAAAATATATGACGCAAATAACTTTGCGCCATATATTTTTGATTAAATTAATTACATTTTATACTTCATTACATTATCAGGAAGTTCGTCGTCATCAGCTGAAACTGTGATAATGCATTTGATATCATCGCCTGTAATCTTATCAAGCTTATCGAAAAGTATACCAAGTTCAGCATAATCTCTGCCTACTACCTTGAGAATACCATCAACATAGATTTCCTTGATATCAAAGTTTCCTGCAATCATTCCGTTTACAAAACCATAGAACATATCAATACCTTCAAGGTTGTAATCTTCCATGTCTGTAAGTCTTACACTGTGATTGATGTCGTATGTAAGTTTAAGGCCTTTTTCGATACATACTATATTTCCGCTTGTTGACTTAGCGGCTTCGTTAATCATATCAATGAGAACTTTTGTTTTTCCAGAACCTTTTTTTCCTGTGATAATCTTTACCATAGAATAACACTCCATTCCGCCGAATTAACGGCAATATATTTCAAATGCATAACCTGCACTTGTGGACAATAATTAAAATTAGTTGAGTTTTGCTTCAAGAGCAGCCTTATCGCCTTCATATCCGGGTTTACCGAGAAGAGCAAACATGTTCTTCTTATAGCTTTCAACACCGGGCTGGTTGAAAGGATTTACTCCTAAAACATAACCTGAAACTGCACAAGCCTTTTCGAAGAAATAAATAAGGTAACCGAGAGACTTTTCGTTTGTATCATCAAGTTCAAGAACGAGGTTAGGAACCCCTCCTTCTGAATGAGCAAGAACTGTTGCCTGGAAAGCTCTGCGATTTACAACGGACATATTCTGATTTGTAAGGAAGTTGAGTCCGTCAAGATTTGCTTCATCATTTTCAAGGAAGAAATCCTTCTTAGGTGTCTTGATATCAAGAACTGTTTCAAAGAAGAGTCTTTCACCTTCCTGAATATACTGACCAAGTGAATGAAGATCAGTTGAGAATGTAACGCTTGATGGGAAAAGTCCCTTTCCGTCTTTGCCTTCACTTTCACCGAAAAGCTGCTTAAACCATTCAGTCATCATTGTAAAGCTTGGATCATATGTAACGAGAAGTTCAAGAGCTTTGCCCTTTCTGTAAAGAACATTTCTGTAAGCAGCATACTTGAAACAATCGTTGTTTTCAAAATCAACCGAAAGTTCCTTCTGTGCAATCTGAGCACCTTCCATAAGTGCATCAATATCGCAACCTGCAACTGCTATGGGAAGAAGACCTACTGCTGTGAGAACTGAAAATCTTCCACCTACATCGTCAGCGATAACGAAAGTTTCGTATCCTTCTTTATCAGAAAGTTCTTTAAGTGTTCCCTTCTTTGCGTCTGTAGTAGCAAAGATGCGTTCTTTAGCGCCTTCTTTACCATATTTCTTTTCAACAAGATCTCTGAAAACTCTGAATGCAAGTGCAGGTTCTGTTGTTGTACCTGACTTTGAAATAACGTTTACAGAGATGTCTTTTCCTTCACAGATTGAAAGAATATCGTTAAGATATGTAGGGCTGATGTTGTTTCCTACATAATAAATATCAGGTGTATCCTTCTTGAGAGAGTTATAGAAAGGCGATTTGAGGAACTCAATAGCCGCTCTCGCTCCGAGGTATGAACCACCGATACCAATAACAATAAGAATATCAGAATTCTTCTTGATTCTTTCAGCAGCAGCCTTTATTCTGGCAAATTCTTCCTTATCATAGTTTATAGGAAGATCATACCATCCTAAAAAGTCATTACCTGCTCCTGTTTTATTTTCAAGAGTTTTTGCAGCAGCTTCAACCTCAGGCTGTATAGCCTTGATTTCAGCTTCGCTGACAAATTCATTGACATAATTTGAATTCAATTTTACGAACATTACGATTAGCCTCCAAAATAATATGCTAAATATATTTTACTATATAAGCAGAATTTTTGCAAGATATTTTGGAAATAGCCGATAGTTTTGTTGAAATACAACTAAAAAGATATTGCACTTTTTAGCAAAATCAACAAGGCATTGAAAAAGGTCATTTTTTCAGCAGAATCTGTCGCTATTATATCTGTTTTGTATATTTCCTTATCGTAAAGATAATATGTGATTTCACCTATTTTCTGATTTTTTAAAACCGGTGCTTCAAGATATTCAGGTAGAGTTATTTCATATTCTATATCATCATAACACCCTATCGGAATTGTCGTTTCAGAAAGAATCTCAGGCTTCACAAGTATATTTTTAATTGTACTGTTTTTCACCTTTACACCACTCATAAGTTCCGTAGGTACGGTCGGTCTTATTGTTTCGTAGGAGGAAAATCCTTTATCAAGAAGATTTTTTCCTTTTTTTATACATTCTTCTTTTTCATCATATCCTATAACCACACTTATAAACACAGAATCTCCTCTTTGAGCCACAGCAGAAAGAGAGTAACCTGTTTTATCACTATATCCTGCTTTAACGCCAAGAATACCATCATAGTTTCTGACAAGTGTATTAGTATTTACAAGTTGGGTGGAACCATTTCTGAGTTCATCTATGTATGTTGTCATATAAGGTATGAGAAATTCATACTTTATAAGTTCCTTTGTCAGCAAAGATATATCATATGCTGTAGAATGCTGATTTCCTTCTCCTGTTCCTTTACAATCGGTAAATACAGTATTTTTCATGCCTATTTCCTTTGTTTTTTGATTCATCAGTTTTACAAAGTCTTTTTCTGAGCCTGATATTTTTTCTGCAAAAACTATACACGCATCATTTGCATTACCTATTACAACACCTTTTAAAAGGTCTGAAACCAACATTTTTTCGCCTGTTTCAAGCCATATTACTGCGCCTGTTTCATTAAAAGCATTCTTCCCTGCTGTAAGTTCATCGTTTAAAGACAATTTACCTGATTCTATTTCTTCGGCAACAATCAGAATTGTCATAAGTTTATTAAGGCTTCCTATATGAACAGGTTTGTCGGAATTATTTTCATATAATACCTGACCTGTATTTCCGTCGATAAGTATTTCCGAAGAAATTTTTTCTTCGGTTGCGTATGAAATAAGATTTGTTCTAAATAAAAAAATCGCAAAAATAATTAATAAAGTAAATATCTTTTTCTTCATATTCTTTTCCTCCAAAATATCAGTATTAAATGTTATGCTTGAAAAAGATAATATAAAACAAAAACGCCCCCGTAAACTACGGGAGCGTATGATTTTACCCAATCAAAAATTATTCAACGATAAACTGCTTGATATCAGCGAAAAGTGCTGTTGCGTCATCTGTGTGAGCAACGAGTTCGATAGGCTTTGAAAGGTCAAGGCTGAAGATACCCATGATTGACTTTGCGTCAATTGAATATCTGCCTGAGTTAAGGTCTACATCGTAATCGGCTTTCATAACCGAACCTACAAAATTCTTTACATCATCGATTGTTGCGAGCATTACTTTTACATTTTTCATTTAAATCTACCTCCATTATTTGATTTACTTTTTTCATTTTCTCTTGGGTACACCTTTAATATAAGCATAAATTTCCTCCCTGTCAAGAAAATTTGAAAAACTAAAAAAAATATTGTATAATCTTCTTAATTCCAAAAATAAGGTTAAAACCTTTTGTTAAAATTATACAATAAATATGTACTGTTTTTGTACAAGTGTTACGAGGTGGTTACTATTAAAATACATTATATAACATTCGGATGTAAGGTTAACCTTTATGAAACAGAATGTATGAAAGAATTACTTGTTTCTGAAGGCTATGAAACGGCCAAATCTGAAAACGACGCTGATATTTTTCTTATAAATACCTGCACTGTAACCTCTGAAAGTGATAAAAAACTCAGAAAAACAGTAAATCGCATAAGAAAATCTCATCCGGACAGCGTTATCGTTTTAACAGGTTGCTTTGTTCAGGCGTTTCCCGATAAAGCTAAGGAACTTAATGCTGAAATTCTCATAGGAAACGGAAATAAAACAGAAATTTTATCTGCATTAAGGCAGTATTACAAGTGTAAAGTCAGTCAACTTTATATCGATGACAATTCTGTAAATTCAGCGTTTGAACCTATGTGTCTTGGTGGATTTCAGAAAAAAACAAGAGCATTCTTAAAGATACAGGATGGATGTAATCAGTTTTGTACTTACTGCATTATACCAAAAGCAAGAGGCAGAATTTGCTCGAAACCTGTTGACGAAATAAAAAAAGAAGTGGAAATTCTTGCTGAAAACGGATACAAAGAGGTTGTTATTGTCGGAATAAATCTTTCGTTTTACGGAAAAGAGTTTGGTTTAAGGCTTATAGATGCTATAGAAACGGTCTGTTCTGTTGACGGAATAGAAAGAGTCCGACTCGGCTCTTTAGAACCTGAAGTCATTTCTGATGAAGACATAGAGAGAATGTCAAGGCAGAAAAAATTATGCCCACAGTTTCATTTATCTCTGCAAAGCGGATGTGACCGAACTTTAAAGGCTATGAACAGACATTACACTTCTGAAGAATACGCAGAAATTGTAAAAAAGCTGCGTTCAGCATTTAAAAACTGCGCTATAACAACGGATATAATGGTAGGTTTCCCTGATGAAACAGAAGAAGATTTTGAAAAATCATACAATTTTGTAAAAAAGATGAATTTCAGTCAGGCTCATATATTCCCTTATT
>JAZNQY010000153.1:0-6526 GCA_045590375.1 Oscillospiraceae bacterium
CATAGCATACACAAACGAGGAAACCCACAAGGTAATTCTTGAAAATTTACATAGAAGCCCACTTTACAGCGGAAAGATTGAGGGTGTTGGTCCTCGCTATTGTCCGTCTATCGAGGACAAGATTGTCCGCTTTTCAGAAAAGCCCCGACATCAGCTTATCATAGAACCTACGGGACTTGATACCGACGAATATTATCTTCAGGGGATGTCGTCGTCGCTCCCCGAAGATGTTCAGCTTAAATTCTTACGCACTATTAAGGGTCTTGAAAATGTAGAGATTATGCGTCCTGCCTATGCTATCGAATACGACTGCGTCGACCCTCTCGCTATGCGTCATACACTCGAAATGAAAGCCGTTAAGGGACTTTTCGGTGCAGGACAGTTCAACGGAACATCAGGCTATGAAGAAGCTGCTGCGCAGGGACTTATTGCAGGTATAAACGCTGTTAAACTGATAAAGGGCGAAGAAATGATAACTCTCGACAGAGCGTCGTCTTATATCGGAACACTCATTGATGACCTCGTTACAAAGGGATGTTCTGACCCTTATCGAATGATGACATCACGAAGCGAATATCGTCTTGTGCTTCGTCAGGATAACGCCGATGAAAGACTTACAGAGATAGGTCACGAAATAGGTCTTATTTCAGATGAGCGTTACGAAGAGTTTCTTAAAAAAGAAGAAATGATCAAAGATGAACTTTACAGAGTTACGAAAACGACAATCCGTCCCTCTGATGAACTGAATGAACTTTTGGTTTCACGTGGAACATCGCCTATTACAACGGGTGTTCGTCTTTCAGACCTTATCCGTCGCCCACAGATGTTTTATGCTGATTTTGCGCCGTTTGACAAGAAGAGGGAAGAACTCCCCTATGAAATAAAGGAACAGGTCGAACTCAAAATAAAGTATGACGGCTATATCGCAAAGCAGAACGAACAGATTGAGCAGATGAGAAAGTTAGAGAAAAAAGCTCTCCCCGAAGACCTTGACTATTCGCAGATAAGGGGACTTCGCCTTGAAGCAATCGAAAAACTCAATAAGGTTAAGCCTATGAGTGTTGCTCAGGCAGGAAGAATTTCAGGCGTTTCGCCTGCTGATATTTCGGTGCTTTTAGTCTGGTTATCAGGAGGAAACAGAAATGAAAACTAAACTCCGTGAAATCTTTGCGAAAGAAAATCTGACTCTTTCTGATATTCAGATTGAAAAGTTTAAGACCTACGCAGAAATGCTCGTAGAATGGAACGAAAAAATAAACCTCACAGCCATTACCGACGATGAGGGAATAGCCGAAAAACATTTTTTGGATAGCATTCTTCCTCTCACAAAGGTTGATGTTCCACGTGGAACATCAATAATAGATGTCGGAACGGGCGCAGGTTTTCCTGCTATTCCGATGAAAATTTATCGTGATGATATAGAGATAACCCTGCTCGATAGCCTCAATAAAAGAATAAATTTTCTCTCCGAGGTTTCAGATGAACTTGGTCTTTCGGCTGATTGTATTCATTCGAGAGCAGAGGACGGAGGAAAAAATCCCGACCTTCGTGAGAAATTCGATATAGCGACGGCAAGAGCAGTAGCTCCTCTGCCTGTTCTGTGTGAGTATTGCCTGCCGTTTGTTAAAGTCGGAGGAAAGTTTTTAGCGCTCAAAGGCCCTAATGAAAATGCTGAGGACGCTGAAAAAGCAGTTGAAATCCTCGGAGGAAAGATATGTTCCACGTGGAACTATTCTCTCCCCTCGGGCGACAATCGCAGACTTATCGCTATAGAAAAGGTTAAGGAAACACCGAAGAAATATCCTCGTGACGCAGGGAAGATAAAGAAAAGCCCTTTATAAAACGAGAAATCTCGCCTGTCTTTCGCTTAGTAGGTTTAATATGCCTCTACGGGCTCCGTGGTCGTTTGCCTTGTATAAAGCACGGTCTTTTCGTTTTATGGTGATGTTGGGAACAGACTTAAAATATTTTGATAATAGAAAAACCCCCGATTTTTCGGGGGTTTTGGTTTATTCTATAAGTGTTCCGTCGGGATTATATTCGCTTGTTTTTATATGGTTTCCTTCTGAATCGTATTCAAAAACAACCTGAAGAGTTCCGTCGCTGGTATATTCGCTGTCCTTTATCTTATTTCCGTCTGAATCATATTCAGATGTATGGTAAAATTTAAGCGTTCCGTCAGCATTGTATGTACTTACTTTTATGCTGTTTCCGTTTGAATCGTATTCGGCTGTAGAGTAAAAATCGAGTGTTCCCTCATCGGTATAGCAACTTGATTTTATCTGATTTCCGTCGGGGTCATATTCGTCTATATAGTAATAACCGTCGCCTCTGTTTATTCTTTCTGTTTTTGAGCCATCGGGCAGGATTGTTTCACTGACTTTTGTAGCAGGGATAGTTGTTTTGTTTACTACTGTGTTTTCACAAGCAGTCATCATAAAAAGCATCGTAAGAATAGCAAGTATTGTCATAAATTTCTTCATTTTCATCTCTCCTTTGCTTACAATGGGCTATGTCTGTGGCTAAATTATATCATCTTTCTTTTTGAAAGTCAACTTGTTCCACGTGGAACAGTGCGTGGTCGCACAGACCATATCGTTTCGTAGTTTGCTATGAAAAACATTTTATGGCTCGGTAACCACATTTGTCGGGTATCTGCCTCCACGGGCTCCGTGGTCGCACGGGACAATTTGTTTCGTAATTTATTTTGAAAATAACCGACAAAACAAAAAAAGACAGCTTAAAAGCTGTCTTTTTCTTTTATCCTCTGATGTATTCCTTAAACTTTTCTCCTCGTTCTTCAAAGTTTTTGAAGTTTCCATAACTTGCTGAAGCAGGGGAGAGAAGGCAGGAACTTCCTGATTTAACGAGCTTTTTCGCCATATCGCAGGCTTCTTTAAGGTCTGAAACGAGAACGAGATTTGTTCCCTCGATTTCTTTTGCTTCATTAAAAATTCGCTTTCCACTGTCATACATGCATATAACATTAGGAACTTTCTGCGCCCTTAAAAACTCAATAAGGGGAGCATAGTCAATCCCTCTGTCCATTCCACCAAGGATTAAAACGCCGACATCGCCTATCGACAAAACACCCTGAACTGTCGTTTCGCAGGCAGTTGAGATAGAGTCATCAATATAACGGATACCGTCTTTTTCTAAAAAAACTTCAAGCCTATGAGGGAGTGATTTATAGGTCTTAACGGCAGAAATTATATCGTCGGGGGAGATGCCCAAAGTTCTGCAAACGCCGTAGGCAACGGAAATATTGTAAAGATTATGGTCACCTATAAGAGAAAATTCGCTTCTTTTAATAGGTGTTTTTTCGCCCTTGAAAGTGAGTGTATCACGAGAAAAAGTTATGTCTGCGCCCATATCTGAAACCGAAATTATCTGTGATTTTATCCCCTCGGGCTGATACCTTTTCATAACAAAAAGCATATCGTTTTTATCCTGATAAAGATAGATATTTCGTTTTGCGTTGTAATAATTTTCGATCGAGCCGTAATGGTCTAAATGCTCGGGAAAGAGGTTTAAAAGTATCGCAATATGTGGAGAAACCTCTGTGAACTCAAGCTGATGGCAGGAAAGTTCGTAGACGATAATCGAGTTTTCGTCAATCTCATCTATTTTGTCAAAAGCAGGAATACCTATGTTTCCGACAAGAACAGCGTTCCCTCTTTTTTCTTTTAGAATGTGGTGAATAAGGGTTGTCGTGGTGCTTTTGCCCTTTGTTCCCGTTATTCCCACAACCTGATTTTTATATTTTTTAAGGAAAATTTCCGTCTGCGAAGTTATTTTTTCACGGGGAACATCCACTGGAATTACAACGCCGGGGCTTTTGAAAATAAGGTCAAACCGAGAGAGATTATCCATATAGTTTTCGCCCGTTATTATAGAAACGGGAAAGTCCTTTTTATCCTCAAAATCGAATTTATCAAGGATGGTAATATCTGCGTTTGAGCCCGATTTTACGAGGGCTTTATAGGTGGAACGCCCTTCTCTTCCGAACCCTAAAATCGCAACGGATTTGTTTTCTGTGAGTGATTTTAAAAGTGATAACATATTAAAAAACCTCTTTAAAGAGAGAATTTTTCTCTTAGAATTTTCTCAAAATCAGGGGAAAGATTGTTGTTTTCGTTAAACTGTGAAATCGTTTTCAGATACTCTCCCTTTATGTCGTAATTTTCATCCATAATTTCAGAAAAATGCGAAATCAGAACGGGAAGCGCCTTTCTTTCTTCCTGATATTTTTTAAGCGTGAGGTAAGATGCAAGTATAACCTCGCTTCTCATTCCGACACACTCAAAAGGCTTTTCGGGAGAAAGCCCCAATAATTTATCATAGTCAGAGAGCATTTTTTCTTTTGTAAGAAGATTTTCGCCGAATATTTCTTTTATCTCATCGTGGGATAAAAACGGCGCTAAAATAATCGTTATAAAAAGGCATTTAGGGCAGTTGCAACACCATGAGTCCGTCTTTCCACCGAGGTTACAGCTTCTGAAAACCGAGTGATAACATTCGCATTTTTCAGAGAAGAATTTTGCTATCTGAAACTCAGATAAAGGCCTTAAAAGGCTGAAATAATTAACGCCCGATGATACGAATTTTTCTTCGTAAGACCTGAAATCACATTCAAATTCAAAGCTTTTTGAATACTGATGATTTACATCAGTTCCCTTTACTGTGCTTTCATTAGCGCTGTTTTCGTTTGAAAGAACGACATTTTTAATGCCCCATAGATAAGCCGAAATAACCGATGAAAACGCAACTATCGCAGAAAACGGAGTGTGTCCGTTTAAGAAACCCTGTGAGTTTAAATCCACTATTTTTCTGTCAAGCCCTCTTTTAACGGCTATGATTTTATCGTCTTTATATCCACCCATTTTAGCAGTAGCTTTTGTTGCTTCATCGGGATTTATGATGTAACAGAAATTGTCTTCTTTAAGAGAAGAGAGTGTTTCAAGTGAAACAACGCTGTCTTTTCCACCACCGATGGATATGAGATTTTTATTCCCCGAAACCTTTTCACCCTCTGGGATTATAGCCTCTCCCTCTGAAACAATATCCATAAAATCCGATGCGTCAGCTTCAATTTTATTTATATAAAAAAACTCGCCAAGCCCTTTGAAATAGAGCTTTTTAAACCATTCAGCCTCACCCTCTGAAATACTTTTGCAAAGGATTTTAACAGTAGGGGAACAAGTTGCTTTCCAGTAAGAAACGAGTTCAACCATACCGAGAGAAAAGATGAGTTTTTCTAAAATTTTGTTGCCTTCAAATGATTTTCCCGAAGGCTTTTTAAATATCCAGAAAGGGTTAAACTGACATAAAGAAACCGTTTCAAAATTATAAGAAACCTTTATCTCTGTTTCGCTTTCTTCTATTGAATACGACTTATATAAAAATTCGGGATATTTTTCACGCAGAGAGGAATAGTTCATAAAAAACTCCTTAACTATTTTTTGATTTTCATTGAAATATCAAAGCATTTTACAGAGTGTGTCAGAGCGCCTAAAGAAATGATGTCAACGCCTGTTTCGGCAACATCTCTTATGTTTTCTTCGGTAACGTTTCCACTCGCTTCCAAAAGGCGTCTGCCGTCGTTTATCTTAACTGCCTCACGCATTTCGTCATAAGACATATTATCGAGCATTATGATGTCAGCGCCAGCACAGATAGCGTCTTTAAGTTCAGAAAGGTTTCTTACTTCAACCTCTATTTTAACCATATGACCGATTTTATTACGGAGTTTTGATATAGTCTGAGGGATTCCACCACCTGCGTCGATGTGGTTATCTTTAAGCATAGCGCCGTCAGAAAGGTTGAAGCGATGATTTTTTCCACCACCGACTGTTACAGCGTATTTCTGTAAAGCACGAAGACCGGGGAGTGTTTTTCTTGTGTCTGTAATCTGCGCTCTCGTTCCCTTAACCTTTTCAACGCAACGATTAGTAGCAGAAGCTATTCCCGAAAGGTGCTGTAAAAGGTTTAAAGCTGTTCTTTCGCCTTTAAGAAGTGTTTTTGTAGAGCCTTTCATTTCTGCTAGTATATCGCCCTTTTTAACCTTTTCGCCGTCTTTGATTTTTGTTTCAAAAACGGTACTGTCATCAAGGAGCATAAACACTCTCTTAGCAATATCAATTCCACATAAAACACCGTCATCCTTAGCGACATAATAAGCCTCTGAAATGCTGTCGTCGTCTATGAGATAATCTGTTGTAACGTCAATATAGTTTATGTCCTCTTTTAAGGCTGTTATGATAATATCATCAATATAATTCTGTGGGAGAGTCATAATCTTAAAAGTCCTTTCTTAAATAACTTCTTTTAAAATGATATAAGCGATAGTAGCAAGCGACCTTGCTTCGATATAATCCCTTGTTAAAGAGAATCTTTCTTTATCAAGTATGCCCTTTATTTCCTTAACTCTTTCAAAGCCTTTGAGCAACGCTTCTTTGCTTTCGGGGATTACAAAATAAGTAGACTGCATTATGTGTCTTATTTCTGTTCTAAGCCCTGTGGGAAG
>JAZNQY010000154.1:0-4386 GCA_045590375.1 Oscillospiraceae bacterium
CTCTTACTCTGTCAATGCCAAGTGCTTTACAGAGTGCCTCAAAATTAACTTTAGCCGCAACATCGCCCTTAAGATTATATCCTGTTGTGGGATTCTGCTGATGACCTGTCATACCTGTAATTGAATTGTCAAGAATAATAACTGTTGAATTTGTTGCGTTATAAGCGATATTTACAAGTCCTGTCATACCCGAATGCATAAATGTAGAATCACCGATAACAGCAACAGATTTCTTTTCCATTTCAGGACGAGCCTTGTTCATACCGTGAAGTCCTGAAATAGATGCACCCATACATACAGTTGTATCCATAGCACAAAGAGGCTGTGCAGCACCAAGAGTGTAACAACCGATATCGCCCGATACTGTAATCTTGTGTTTTGCAAGATTATAGAATACGCCTCTGTGAGGACAACCTGCGCACATAACAGGAGGTCTTACAGGTATTTCAGTAGGAATTGTGAGATAATCAGGAGAAATACCCTTGATTTTTTCTCTGATGATTGACTGTGAAAGTTCACCTATAAATCCGAAGATTTCTTTTCCTATTACTTCACAACCAAGTTTCTTACACTGTGTTTCAATGATATCATCAAGTTCTTCTATAACATAAACTGTTTCAAATTTTTTACAAAAACTTCTGATTATGTATGAAGGAAGAGGATTTACAATACCGAGTTTAAGATATGAAACGCTATCGCCGAGTGCTTCTTTTGCATAAAGATATGATGTTCCACTTGTGATAACACCTATCTGTCCGTCATTCATTTCAATCTTGTTAAGGATAGATGCTTCTGCTTCCTGAATAAGCTTCTTTGTTCTTTCTTCAACAAAAACATGTCTGCCCCTTGCGTTTGCAGGCATCATAACATTTTTCTGAGGATTTTTTACATATTCTTTAAGTCCGACTTCTTTCCTGTCGCAAAGTTCAACAGCGCTCTGTGAATGTGCAACTCTTGTAGACATTCTTACAATTACAGGAGTATCATATTCTTCTGAGAGTCTGTATGCTTCCTTGACAAAATCCTTAACTTCCTGAGAATCAGAAGGTTCAAGCATAAGAACCTTTGATGCAGCAGCATGATGCCTTGAATCCTGTTCATTCTGTGATGAATGCATTCCAGGGTCATCAGCAACAGCAACAACAAGTCCTCCGTTTACACCTGTGTAAGCAGCAGTATAAAGAGGGTCGGCAGCAACATTAAGACCAACATGCTTCATACCACAGAAAGAACGCGCACCTGCCATTGATGCACCGATTGCAACCTCCATTGCAACCTTTTCATTGGGTGCCCATTCTGCATATATTTCTTCGTATTTAGCAACTTCTTCAGTTATTTCTGTAGATGGTGTTCCGGGATAACTTGATACAACGTCACATCCGGCTTCATAAAGACCTCTTGCGAAAGCCTCATTGCCAAGCATAAGTTTCTTCATAACTTACATTCCTTTCGATTATAATTATCTAAAATCAACAAAGCCTACTTTTCTGTAAACCTTTGATACAACTTTCTGTGAAATAGAAAGTGCTTTCTGAGCCCCTTCTGTATAGCATTTCTTGAGATATTCCTTATCCTGCATAAGTCTTGCAAAATTATCTCTTACAGGCTGAAGATTATCAGCAACTGCCTCACCTACTGCGAGTTTGAAATCACCATAACCCTTTCCGTCAAATTCCTTTTCTATTTCTTCATAACTCTTTCCGGTAACAGCAGAATAAATTGTCATAAGGTTATTTATTCCGTCTTTTCCGTCGGCATATCTTACCTGAGAATCAGAATCGGTAACAGCCCTCTTGAACTTTCTGATGATCGTATCCTTATCATCAAGTATGAGAATTGTTGCATTCACATTTTCGTCAGATTTCGACATTTTTTTGGTAGGTTCCTGTAAAGACATTACTCTTGCTCCTACCTTAGGAATATAAGGCTCGGGAACGGTAAAGAACTCACCATATTTATTATTGAAACGCTGAGCAATATTTCTTGCAAGTTCGAGATGCTGTTTCTGGTCAGCACCGATAGGAACAAGGTCAGCATTATAAGCAAGGATATCAGCAGCCATCAGAACAGGATATGTAAAAAGACCTGCATTTACATCATCTGCGTGTTTCTGTGATTTATCCTTGAACTGAGTCATTCTCGAAAGTTCCCCGAACTGTGTTGAACAAGAAAGTACCCAGCTGAGTTCTGCATGAGTTTTTGCGTGGCTCTGAATAAAAGCAATACTTTTTTCAGGATCGATGCCACAAGCGAGCAGAAGTGCATAAGCCTGTAATGTATTCTGACGAAGTTTTACAGGGTCCTGCTTTACGGTTATAGCGTGAAGGTCAACTATCGAATAAATACAGTTGTATTCTTCCTGCAAAGGACCCCAATTGCGAATAGCACCGATATAATTTCCGAGAGTAAAAGTTCCCGTCGGCTGAATACCACTGAATATTAACTTCTTATCTTCCATTTATAATCACTCCCCGAAGATTTCTTTTGTGAGTTTTCCTAAAATTTCAATGCCCTTTATAATCTGTTCGTCTGTGGGTGTTGAAAAATTCAATCTGAATGAATAGGATTTATCGTTCTCATTTATTGTAAATGCAGTTCCGGGAACAACAGCAACCTTGTATTCTTCAACAGCTTTTTTACAGAATCCCATCATATCGCTTCCTTCGGGAACACTTGCCCAGATAAAAAGTCCACCTTCAGGACGTGTATATGTAACTTTCTTTGAGAAATGCTTATCCATTTCAGAAAGCATAAGATCACATTTCTTTCTGTAAATTTCACGAATTCCACCAAGATGTTCTTCCATATCGACTTCCTTCATAAAATTATCACAGATAACCTGAGACCAGATATTTGTATGAACATCAGATACCTGCTTACATACGACCATCTTCTGAATAACAGGCTTGGGGGCGATAGAATAACCTACTCTGAGTCCAGGTGCAAGTGTTTTCGAGAATGTTCCCGAATAGATAACTCTTCCCTCTGTATCCATAGACTTGATAGAAACAATATCCTCTCCTGCAAATCTGATATCACCATAAGGGTTATCTTCAAGAATCATTGTATTGTATTTACAAGCAAGTTCATAAAGTGCTTTTCTCTTTTCAAGCGACATTGTAAGCCCTGTAGGATTCTGGAAATTAGGGATTACATAAATAAGTTTTACCCCACCCTTTTTGAGTTCGTCTTCAAGAATTTCCATATTCATTCCGTCATCTTCAAGAGGAACGCCTATAAGATTGACATTGTAAGAACGGAAACTGTTGAGACTTCCTATAAAACTCGGCGATTCACACACAAGTTTATCCTTCTCATTACAAAGAACCTTTGTAGCAAGTTCGTTAGCCTGCTGTGCACCCGAAGTAATTATAAGTTCATCTGTTTCGGGATTAAATATACCTTTTTTCTGCATATCAGCCTTAAGAGTATCTCTTAAAGCAGTATAACCTTCTGTAATATTATACTGTAATGCAAGAATAGGATTTTCAGTAAGCATTTTATCTGATATTTTCTTTATTGTTTCTGTAGGAAAAGCGTTAGGAGCAGGATTTCCTGCTGCAAATGAGATTATATCAGGAAATGCACAGAACTTTAAGATTTCTCTTATAGCAGATGCCTGAAGACCCGATACTTTATCAGAAAATACATATTCCATAAAATAATACCTCTGTTTCTAATAATATACTTTAATATTATATCATATAATCATATATTTTGCAATATTATTTTAAATGAATTTGATTTTATTTTTGAGGTGAAAATATGAAAAAAAAATCATTTGTATACAACGCTGCTATACTTATATTTTCTGCAATAATAGCCAAACTTATAGGGGCGTTTTTCAAAATTCCTCTCACCAATATTCTTGGTGGAAACGGTATGGCATATTTTTCATGTGCATACAGCATTTTTATGCCTGTATACGCTCTTTCTGTAACAGGGCTTCCTGTTGCAGTTGCAAAACTTGTATCCGAAGCAAACGCCCAAAATAACTATCTTGAAATACATGAAATAAAATTGATATCCTTCAGACTCTTTTCGACTATCGGTTTTGTTTTTTCAGCAATTGTAATTTTATTCTCCTACCCTTTCTGTAAATATATAGCAAATTTGCCTTTCGCATGGCCTTCTGTCGTTATGATAGCGCCCACAGTAATTATCAGTTGCATAACATCAGTTTACAGAGGATATTATGAAGGTCTTAATGATATGTATCCTACTGCAATATCACAAATAATCGAATCTGTTGTAAAAATCATATCAGGACTTTTATTTTCATATAAATCCTTTGAATTTCTCGATAACAACCCAGAAATAATAAGAAAAATAACATTTTTTTTCAATATAAAATCTTCTGAAAATGAAATATTATATTCTGTTTCT
>JAZNQY010000155.1:0-14806 GCA_045590375.1 Oscillospiraceae bacterium
GCAGAAGAGTATTGGGGAAAAGGCATTATGACAGATGCGGTAAAACAAATCTGTGAATATGTATTTAAGAATAGTGATATTCTTCGAATTTATGCAGAGCCGTTTGCTTATAATATAGGTTCTTGTCGCGTTCTTGAAAAAGCAGGTTTTCAATATGAGGGAACATTAAGAAATAATGCCGTAAAGAATGGAAAAGTGATTGATATGAAAATGTATTCTCTGTTAAGGGAAGAACAGTAAAATTTCAGTTTGGCAGTTTACCAAATTCCAATTTATCGAACAGTTCAATATGTACCGCCGTATCCGGAATATATCGGGTACGGCTTTGCTATTGTCAATATAATTTTATTTTGTGCTAATTGAAAAATCGATGCTACTGTTATGCAAATACCATTAAAACACATGTGTTTTTCTGTATTATATCTTTTTTATTCTTGTATCCAAATTGTAATAATTTGTAACCACTCTGTAATTGCTTTCCTTTTATTGCTATGATACAATTTTAAAAGAAGGGGGATAAAGGGAATGAAGAAACTTATTGCGTTATTTTTATTATCGACGATAATCTGTTTTGTGGGGTGTGATAAAAAATCCGATAGTGTATCATCAGATACAGAAACCACAACCGAAACAACGACCATATCCGAAACAGAAGAAGCGGTATCCGAATTTGAATACTCGGTAAGGTCGGGCGAGGTTATAATAACAAAATACACAGGAAACAGCAGTTCTGTTGTTATACCCGAAGAAATAGAAGGTATGCCCGTTGTTTCAATCGCAAGATGGGCTCTTGAAGATTCGGGTATAGAAGACCTTACTCTTCCTGAAACAATGACAGAGCTTCCTGTTCTTAAGGGAACAGACGAAATCAAAAAAATCACTCTTCCGTCAGGTGTTTCAGATGTTACCGATTTTCTCAGAGGTTTCAGAAACTTAGAAGAAGTGGATATTCATAACAGCGATACATATAAATCCGTTGACGGAGTGCTGTATTCTTCTGACGGGGAAACTCTTGTTACTTTTCCTTTGGGCAGAAAAGGCTCGTTTTCTGTTCCTGATGGGGTTGAAATAATAGGTCAGCGTTCGTTTTCTGAATCTGTGTTATCGGAAATAACCCTGTCTGACGGCATAAAAAAGATAGACGAATTTGCTTTTTCACATTCAGCGATTACTCATATAACAATTCCGTCTTCGGTTGAAGTAATCGAAGGTGGCGCTTTTTATGAAAGTTCTCTCGAAACCGTAACTTTAAACGAAGGTCTTAAAGAAATCAAGACAAATGCATTCAAAACAAAAACGCTGAAAGAAATTTACATTCCCGATTCGGTTGAGAAATGCCTTTCTTTTGTATATGATGAAACAAAAGTTTCAGCCTCTTTTCCGACAGAAGGATTCAGCAGTATAAAATTCGACCGGAATATAACTTTCAGAGATGAAACAACTCTTCAGCGGGCAGTGAGATTGTCAGAAAAAAAGATAACGAATGAGTATTGGTATTATCCAGACGGAGTAGGAAGAATTTTTGTCGACCTTTCTGATGATAATTTCCCCGAACTCATAATAGCAGGCTATTTGTATTACTTTGATTTTGAAAAAGATGAATGGGCATGGGTTGATAGTTTTTATTGGGATTATGATATTCCTTTTAATATGAAGGAATATGATTTTTATATCTGTTATGACAAAGAAACCAATACCAAAAGATATTATTCTCCCGTTATAAGATATGAAAATGTATATAGAGGCTGGGGAGTTTATGAATCAGGGTGTTATCAGTCTTGCCTTATAGCAAAAGATAATAAAATAGAATTTGAGGTTTATCATAATGACGATGTAAAAGAAATATCAGAACTTGATGTTACAGGAACTCTCAATATTTCTTCTCTGCTTGAAAATTACAATGTTGATAAGTATCAGAATTACGAACTTATTGTATCAAGATTTTCTGATGAGCCGAATGAAAAGCCCGATGAAACGGAGTCTATGTTATGGGGCGATAATAAAGAAATCAGTTCTTTCCCTTATTTCAGTTCATATTATCCCGATGATGTTCAACTCGAAATCGACGGAAAAGATATTTTAAGGGGCGAAAAAGTTGAGGGAGTAACTTATGAAAAGGGAGTTCTTATTCTTGATAATGTGAATATCAAAGTCGATAACGCCAACTATGCGATAGCATATTCGGGAATGGGTGAACTTACCATAAAACTTATAGGTGAAAACAGAATAAATGCAGAAATTTCAAAACTTGTTTTTAAAAAAGGTTCTAAAGAAATGTATGTCGTTTTTGAGGGCGATGGTTCGCTTGAAACCTATAGGTTAGGTGCTGAAAATATTAAAATCATAGAAAATGCAAAGATAACCGAAACTTTCTCAGGAGAAGGTCATTATTTTTATTCAGTTTATTATTTAAGTACCAGCCTTAATGTCAGCGGAAACGGTGAATTCATAGGCGATTATATTCAATATGACAATATCTCGCTTTCAGGAAACGGACAAATCAAAATAAGGAAAGTAGAATACATCGAAAACCTTATGCTTTCGGGAGACAGTTATATGGAAGTGATTATGGACGAAAATTATACAAATTCTTATTCTGGTGGCATGGCGATTGACTCGGTTGAAACAATAAGAATAGACGACAATGCAAAACTGTATGTTGAAAACAAAGGCTGCACTTCTGTTTCCTGTTATCCTAACCATGCAAAAGTAATTGTTTCGGGAAAAGGTACTCTTGAAATAAAGGGAAATCCTGAAAATATTGCACTTTCTCTTGCTGACTCGGCTTTCGGAACGCTTACAATAAACGATGAGGGAACAGTTAAAATCACAGATGCAAAAGTATGCGTTTTTGCACCGGATATAACAATAAACGGCGGAACTCTCGATTGCCATGCTTCAGAAAACGGAACAGCGATTTTTATAGACACGGCAGTATCTCCTTATGCGAATTTTACCCCCGGACTTTATATAAACGGAGAGATAATTTCTCAGAGTTGTGATAACTTCGAAATGACAAGCGTGAGCAATTATATCGATGCAATTGCCTCAGAAGGCAAGACATTAAAAGATTTTTCTGTAACAGTAAAGCAAAAAGAAAAAGAAGAATAAGTTTATAGCAACACCCCCGTAGATTAAATTCTACGGGGGTTTTAGTTGTTGTTGTCATAAAACTTCTTTATCGGTAGTGCACCCTTTCCCTTGACAAACTCTTTATTTTATGATACAATGTTGTAAAAACAAAGAAAGGGGATAAATTCAATATGGTAAAGTTAGCTGATTCACAACTTACGGAAGAAATATCCGTCTATGCGAGAATTTCGGTTGACACCGAGAGAGAAAGCGATTCAAACACCTCTATCGAAAATCAGCTCAAGATTATCAATTCTTATGTAAAACAGCATTTTCCGAGATGCACCGTTAAAGAATATGTTGACAGAGATAAATCGGGTTATACCTTTGAAGAGCGTGAGAACTATATGACTCTCAGAAAAAATCTCCTTGAAGGGAAATCAAGAATTCTTGTTGTAAAGGATTTCTCCCGTTTTTCGAGAAGAACAAGTTTGGGTCTTAACGAACTTGAAAAGATGAGAGATAAGGGAATACGCATTATAAGTATTATGGATGGCATTGATTATCCCACAAATGATGAGTGGACAAACATTGCGATCCGTTTTCTTTTCAACGAAATGCCCGTTACCGAAACAAGCAAGAAAGTCCGCAGTGTTATTGATATGAAACAGAAAGCGGGGGAATGGCTTTGTGCTGTTCCTTATGGATATATCATAAAAAATCAGAAGAAGAACATAATCGAAATCGTTCCTGATGAGGCAGAGGTTGTAAAAGAAATTTTCAGGCTCTATTCCGTTGAGGGCTGGGGATATAAGAAGATAGCAAATTATCTTACCGAAAAGAATATACCTACCCCAAGGGCGAAAGAAAGAGAACGCGCCGAAGAATCCGAAAAGGAATACAAGCGCAAGGTGAAGAATGAATGGAGCATCATAACCGTTCAGGGAATACTTCGCAACGATTATTATATAGGAACATTCAGGGGACACAAATACACCCGAAGAACTATCAAGGGAAAAGACACAAAGGTTGATGAAAGCGACCATATAGTTATCGAAAAGCACCACGAAGCGATAATCGATGACAGACTTTTTCTTGATACACAAGAACAACTCAAGGAAAGAACAACAACCTCTTACAGAGGGGTTAAAAAATATCCCACTCCATACACGGGTAAGGTATTTTGTGGGGACTGTGGGGAACCGATGTTCAGCAGAAGTTCAATAAAACTCACTCCGTCATATATCTGTGGTTCTTATCACAAGAGGGGATTAAATGCCTGCACGGCACACAACACAACCCTTGATTTTCTTGACGCTGTTGTAAAGGATTATATCAGGCTTGTAAAAAACAACTGTGAGGATATGATTGATAAACTTCAGAATACAGTTTCGGGCGAGGAACAGACTGTTAAAGAAAGCGACAACATAATAAAAATCCTTGAAAAGCAACTTAACAGTGCGAAAGAAGAACTGAAAGCAATCGAAAAGCAGAAAATCCGTGAACTTATGAAAAATCCCGATAACGAAGAACTTATCGAGGAAACATACAGAGAACTCGAAGAAGACGCCATAAACAGAATAAACGGATGCAAAAATCAGATAAAGGAAAATATCAGAAAAAGAAGTTCGATAGTTGAAATCGCAAGAATGTCTAAAACTGTCTTTGATGTTTTCGATGATATCCTTGAAAAAGACAGACTTGAAAAGTCGGATATCTCTCTTATAATAGAAAGAATAGATGTCTATGAAAACAAGAATATCGAGATAAAACTGAAATCCGATATTGACACACTTTTAAAAACGGGGACTTTGCCCGAAAGAGAGGAAACCGTAAATTTTCAGTTTGACAGTATAGGTAACTCATTTGAAACACGCTATATATGCAGGCCGAAAAACCGTCCTGCAAAGGCTTATACTGTCAATGTTATCAGTGGTGGTGACCCTCTTGAAATTTACACCAGTGCTGACGGGGAAGTCATCTTCAAAAAATATTCGGCGATAGGTGAAATGTCAGGGAATGCTGTGGCTGTGGCTGATGTTATAACAAAGCTCGCTTCCTGCCCCGTTGTTGTGTTTGACAGAGACCATGTTATCGCAGTTTCGGGCGTTCAGAAAAGAGAATTCAACGAACGCAGGGTTTCGGCAGGGCTTGAAGAAATCCTTGAAAAACGAAAGACCTATATCTATAAAAGTGGCGAACAGAGGGTTTTTCCTGTTGAGGGGATAGACCGTTCGGCAATAGCCTGCGCGCCGATTTTAACATCAGGGGATGTTACGGGTGCAGTTGCTTTTTTAGCACCAAGCCCCGATTCGACAGCAACGGACATTCATCTGAGTCTTGTTCAGGCAGCAGCACAATTCCTCGGAAAACAGATTGAGGACTGATGAAAAATCCACTCGTATATTCGGGTGGATTTTTTACTTGTTTTAACAAAATATATATGGTATAATTTTAAAAAACACAGGGAGGAATTACCTATGCCTTTTATAAATGTAAAAACAAACAGAGAAGTTTCAGATGAAAAAGTAAACATCATAAAAACCGAACTCGGAAAAGCGATAACAGCAATTCCGGGAAAGTCAGAAATGTGGCTTATGGTGTGTGTTGAGGGAGAGAAAAAACTCTTTTTCAGAGGAGAGAATGTTCCTGCTGCTATGGTTGAAGTGAGTGTTTACGGAAATGCATCGCAGAGCGCCCTTTCAGACCTTACGGCAAGAATAACAGGGATACTTACAGAAACCCTCTCGCTTTCGCCCGATTGCGTATATGTAAGTTATACGATGATGGACACATGGGGCTGGAACGGGTCTAATCTCTAAAACAAAAACCGTACTCAGTTTTTTACTGAGTACGGTCTTTTTTATTTTCTGAGATATTCTTTTGCGAGACTCACTGTTTCTTTGAAAAGGCTTATCATATCGGGATGATTTTTCTTTATGAAAGAAATATTTTCCTCTGGTTCTTCGCCTGATTTGATTTTCTTTCCTGCTTTTTCAAGTCTGAGGCAGAACTCTGAAAGTCTTTTTCCACCTATATTCAGGGCATTTGATTTAAGTGCGTGGATAGCAACAGTATACTGCGCCCAGTTTTCTTCGGAAACAAACTTTTCGAGTTCTTCTGATTTTTCGTCATACATTTCACAGAACATATCGAGGATTTCTGCATAAAGTTCATCATCGTTGCTAAGATAAGTCCTGCCGATATTCGCATCGAAAACAGGAGAAGCGGTATTTTCATCCGAAACCTCATTCTTTATGATTTCAGGTGCTTTTTCTTCACTTACATCATTTTCCGTATAGATGATTTTTTCTTCGGGAAGGAATTTCAGGAGCTTTTCTTCAAGCATACTTCCTGTTACAGGCTTGCTTATGTAGTCATCAAAACCTTCTGCGAGATACATATCCTTAACGCCCGAAACAGCGTTCGCTGTAAGTGCTATGACAGCAGCGTCAGAACTCTTGTTATCATCCATTGATTTGAGGATTTTAAGAGTTTCGATACCATCCATATGAGGCATCATATGGTCGAGAAGAATAATGTCGAATTTATTTTCCTTAACGAGTGCTATTGTCTCTTCACCACTCATACAAACGGTTATTTTCGCCTTTGTATGTTTAAGAAGATTTTTAGCAACCATAAGGTTCATCTTGTTGTCGTCAACAATAAGGATTGATGCATCGGGTGTTATAAATTCTGATTTCAATATAACAGTTTCTGTTTCGGGAATTATATTCCAGTCAGTTCCTATAACATCACTGCCCGTTACTTTCTGAGGGACGGAAATTTTAAATACAGAGCCTTTTCCGTATTCACTTTCTGCTGCGATTTCTCCACCCATAATTCTTACAAGGTTATATGTTATCGCAAGACCTAAACCTGTTCCTTCGATATTTCTGTTTGCCGATATATCAAAACGGCTGAAGTTTTCAAAAAGCGATGACATTTCTTCTTCCTTTATTCCGATACCTGTATCAGAAACCGAAATATCAAGCATTATTTCATCATCGTTTTCTGATTTTCTGTATCCTACATCAAGGGTTACGCTTCCGTTATGAGTATATTTTACAGCGTTTGTGAGAAGGTTTAAAATAATCTGCTTGATTTTAAGGTCATCACCATAAAGCAAATCGGGAGTATTTTTGTTTACATTTACATTGAAAACAAGATTTTTCTGTTCTGCTTTAAGGCTTATCATATTTGACATATCTCTTAAAAGCGAACTGAGTTTATAATCCTGAAGGTCAATGTCAACTTTTCCCGATTCGATTTTTGAAAAGTCGAGTATATCATTTATAATTCCTAAAAGGTTATGACTCGCTGTGTCGATATTGGTTGCATATTCACGGATGTTGCTTTCTCCTGACTCCCTTAAAATCATCTCATTCATACCGATAACAGCATTTATGGGAGTTCTTATTTCGTGCGACATATTAGCGAGAAAATCACTTTTCGCTCTGTTTGCCTTTTCGGCAGAAATTTTTGCCTGTCTGAGTTCTTCACTCTGCTGAACCTTCTGTTCGGCACTCATAAGATAAACGAAAACTATAACGATAAGAACCCATAAAAGACCGAATGTCCATAAGACGAGGGGAACTATAAGTTTTATATCACCGGCAGGTGCTGCGTAGGGAACATATCCTATAAGATAAAGGTTAGGATAGTTTGTTTCTGAAGCGAAAATAACCGTTTCATCCGAAGGACAGAATTTTGCTGCAGAAATATTTACATTCATAGTTTCTCTTATGCCTTCCATAGTTTCTGTCTTTTCTTCAGATGTATAGAAAGAGAGTTCTTTTTTGTCCTTTGCATTCCGTGAACGGAATACTATGTTTCCATCGATGTCTATAAGCATACATTCGCCTATTCCACCATAACAGGTAAGGTCTACATGTTCTGCGAGAACATCATTATCACAGAGTTTATAGAAAACGAATTTTACATTTTCGTTGTTATAGACAGGAACAGCGAAAAGAGTTTTTTCTGAATCAGAACTTACCGAAGGATTTCCGTGGAGTGCTTCAAAAAACGCATCTGATTCAGAAAAGTCAATCTGTTGTCCATATGTTGCTTCGCCTGTAATTCTCATAACACCATAGGAAATGCCATATTCATTTTCAAAATCATAATCGGGTATTCCTGTTTTCTTGTCGATTACAGAGGTCATCATTTCAAGAGAGGCTATTTCGTCGTTAAGATGGTTGTCTATTATCTGTGCTGCCATAGCCCCATAGCCTGAAACATGGCTTTCAACCTGACTTGTTGTTATTTCACGCAGTTTGAACCACATGATTATACAGATAATTCCTAAAACTGCAAGCCCACCTAAAATGAGGGTTGCTGTTCTGATAACAACCTGTTTCGTTATGGTTTTCTTCATTCGATAACCACCACCCCATCAACATACCAGTCCATTCTGGCGAGAAGAACATCATCGCTTATCATTTCGCCTTCTTCGCATCTCAGAGTTCCTTTGTTGTCATAGATTTCGCCCGAGAAGATGTAATTTCCGTAAGCGAATTTGTCCTTTGCATTTTCAACTGCTTTTTTAGTTTCAGCAGAAACGAGAGGGGAATATTCTGATAACCCGATAACCTCACTGTCTGTTATGCCATACCAGTGATGGTCAACGGAATTTGCTTTTCCAAGCATAAATTCTCTTATAATCTGATAATAGAGCGATTTCCAGTTCCATACAGCAGCGGTAAGATATTTTTCTGATAAGCCTTCTACTGCCTTGTTGTAGCCTATTGAATAAATATCCATAGAATCAGCGATTTCAGCAACATTATGCTGATTCTGATGATATGTTAAAATATCAGCATCTGTATCTGAAATAATTTTGTTTACTGCTTCTTTTTCTTTTTCTGCATCATCCCATGAATCTGTCCATTTAACATAAACCACAGCATCAGGATTAACACTTTTAACGCCTAAAGTGAAAGCATTTATTCCTCTGTTTACTTCATTATTCGGCATAGCTGCAACATAGCCTATCTCATTTGTTTCTGTTGTCATTCCCGCAACAATTCCTGCGAGGTATCTTGCCTGATACATTCTTCCGAAATAAGATGTCATATTGTCTGAGGTGTATTCGGATGAAATTCCATAGAATGATATTGTCGGATGACGGTCGATGATTTCCTTTGCCTCTAAAGGATATGAATAGCTCGAAAGGATAATCATTTCAGCACCGTCGTCAATAAGCCCTTCTATTGCCTTTTCACAGTCGCCTGTGCCTTCGGCGATATTTTCCTTTACAATGAGTTTTGCGTCAAGCTGTTCACAGGCATATAAAACGCCTTCGTAATGCATACTGTTCCAGCCGTTGTCGTCTTTTGTGCTTGTAAGAATAAGACCTACTGTATGCTTTTTATCGGGGAATATATCTTTTCCCGAAACGATAATAACAGAGATTACCAGAAGAAAAACGGCAATCGCTGATATTATAAGAATTCTTTTCGATTTATTCATCAATATACACCCCTTCGACATACCAGTCAAAATCATTGAGCATAGCGCTATCGGTCATACTTTCACCCTCTGCTATACGCAGATTTCCTTCATTATCATAAACAGGGCCATAGAAAACGTCAAATGTTCCGTTCTTCATTTTTTCGTATTCTGCCATAGCCTTTTCTTTCGCCTCAGGATTTATCATGGGTGAAATATCAGCAATATTTATCATTCCCGTTTCAAGACCTGCCCAGTAGTTTTTTCCTTCGAATTTACCCTGAAGGCATCTGAGTATCTGAGGAGTATAGAACTGTTTCCAGTCCCAGATAGCAGCAGTAAGGTAGCTATCGGGGAAACTTTTCTTATTTTCAAGGTTATAACCTATGCTGTAAATATTATTTTCATCGGCAATACGCAAAGGTTCCAGAGAGTCTGTATGCATAGCGAGAATATCTATGTTATGGTCTTTTATAAGTTGTTCTGAGGCCTTTGCAGCAGTCTCGTCATCACTCCATGAATCTGTCCAACGGACATAAACTACTGCATCCGGATTTACTTTTCTTACGCCTAATGTAAATGCGTTGAGCCCTCTGTTTACTTCAGAAACAGGCATAGCTGCAACATAACCTATTTCGTTTGTTTCTGTCGTGAGTCCTGCAACTATTCCTGTGAGATAGCGTATCTGATACATTCTTCCGAAATAGGTGCATAAGTTTTTATCGAAATTCGTTCCTGATGCGTGGAAGAAATATGTTTCGGGATATGCCTTTGCGGCGTATGTTACAGCATCACCGAAAATAGCCGAGTTTGCAACAATTACTTTACAGTCGCTCAGAATAAGCTCTCTTATAACGTCGGGTGCATCTTCTGCTGAAACGTTTTCTTTGCAGATTATCTGTAAATTTATTTCCTTAGCCGTAGCGCAGAGCGCTTCGTAATGCGACTGACTCCAGCTTCCGTCATTTCTCGGACCGTTGAGAATAAGTCCTACTCTCGTTGTTTCTTCGGTAACATCGGTTTCCTTTTCACTTACGTTGATGACGAAAATTCCTATTATAAGTGCAAGAACAAAAGACAATGCTATGATAATTATCTTTTTCATAAAAAATCTTCTTTCTTTTTATTTTTCAGATTTTGCCCATACAAAATAATTATACCATTTAATTCCTTATAATTCAACGATATTTGTGTATAAAATCAGGTTAAAAGCTTTGATTTTTTTATGAAGGACTGACGATAAAAAGCACCGTAGTAGCTTATGTACCACGGTGTTTTTGTTATCTTTCTGTGATTATCTTATATGTTTCGGGACGTCTGTCACGGTAAATTCCCCATGAAAGCTGTTTTTCCCTTACATCGTCAAGGTCAAAGGTTGCTGTTAAAACAGTGTCGCCTTCTCTTTCGGCAGAAGAAAGAATTTCTCCTGTTTCATCGGTTATGAATGATGAGCCGTAGAAGATAAGCGATGACTCCTGTCCACCGTTTTCTTCTGTGGGTAAAACATCTTCTTTTCCGTATCTGTTTGCAGCAATAACGGGAACGATGTTTGCAGCCGAATGCCCCTGCATAGCTCTTCTCCAATGAGGCATACTGTCGCTTTCAAGGATAGGTTCAGAACCTATTGCAGTTGGGTAGAATATAAGTTCGGCACCCATAAGCGCCATTGCTCTTGCTGTTTCGGGGAACCACTGGTCCCAGCATATTCCTACGCCGATTTTTCCGTATCTTGTATCCCATACCTTAAAGCCTGAATTACCCGGTGTGAAATAGAATTTTTCCTGATAATAGTGGTCATCGGGGATGTGTGTTTTTCTGTAAACACCGAGAATTTCTCCGTCAGCATCAATTACTGCAACAGAGTTGAAAAGTGTGTTGCCGTCTTTTTCATAAAAACTTATGGGCATTACAACAGAAAGCTCCTTACAGATTTTTCTGAAATGCATTACAGCATCGTTTTCTTCTGTTTTCTTTGCGAAATCATAGTAGTCATATCTTCTTTCCTGACAGAAATACTGTCTTTCAAAAAGTTCGGGCAGAAGAATTATCTGTGCACCTTTTTCTGCTGCTTCTCTTACGAGTTTTTCGGCTTTTGCTATGTTTTCACTGACAATTCTCTTGTTATTCATCTGAATTGCAGCAACGGTAACTTTACGCATTTATTTCAACGCTCCTTTCGGTATCTGCTGAGTAATACAGTGGATATTTCCACCACCGACAATAATATTTCTTGCCTTTATGGGAACGATTTTTCTTCCCTTGCATACTTTCTCCATTATAGAAACAGCGAGTCTGTCGCTTTCTTCGTTTTCGCCCGAAAACTGAGGGAGAATTACTGAATTATTGGAGAAATAAAAATTGACATAAGATGCAGCAAGGCGTTCGCCTATCTCTCTTACATCTTCGCCTTCCTCGAAAACATAGCCCTCCATATCTTCTTCTGAAACGCATACGGGTGTTTTCGGAATGGGGAGTTTATGGATTGTTATTTTTCTTCCATTAGCGTCGGTTTCCGATGAAAGATAATCATAACAAGCCTTTGAAAGAGGATACTGAGGGTCGGTTTCGTCATCTGTCCATGCGAGAACTACCTCGGCAGGACCCACAAAAGCGCAGACATTGTCAACATGTTCATTTGTTTCATCATTGTAAATTCCACGAGGAAGCCATAAAACCTTTTCTCCACCAAGATATTTACATAATGTTTCTGTAATTTCTTCTTTTGAAAGGTCAGGGTTTCTTCCCATACTTAAAAGACAACTCTCGGTCGTCATAATTGTTCCTTCACCGTCAGAATGAATTGAGCCACCTTCTAAAACAAAAGGCGACGCGTCATAATAATCGCAGTCGATAGAGTCCATAAAAGAAACGGCGAGTCTGTCGTCTTTATCATAGTCTTTATAAAGACCGTCAAAATCTCCACCCCAGGCATTAAAGCGCCAGTTTATACCACGGACATTTTTTCCATCGGTAACGAATGTAGGCGCAGTATCTCTTGCCCAGGCGTCGTCCTGAGGGATTTTTGTTATGATGACATTTTCATTTTCTGAAAAGATTTTTTTCGCCTTTTCTTCAGTGTTATCGCTGACTATAAGAAAAACCTTTTCGTCTTCTGAAATGGCATTTATAATTTCAGTAAATGTTTTAACGGCAGGAACGGCATTGTGTGGCCATGAGCCTTTTCTTTCGGGAAAGATAAGGATTGTTCCGTCGTGCTGTGAATATTCTGAGGGCATATAAAAGCCGTCGTTTTTAGGGAGTGAACTTATTTTAATCAAGATAAACGCTCCTTGAAGTCATTATATGAAAAACGCTTTATAATTTCATATTCTCCGTTTTCACGAAGTATCGCAATATCGGGTAAAGGCATTCCGTTAAAGGTATTATTCTTTACCATAGAATAGATTGCCATATCCATAAAGATGAGCTTGTCGCCTATATTAAGAGGCACGTCAAAGCTGTATTCACCGATAACATCTCCTGCAAGGCAGGTTTGTGAACCTAAACGATATGAATACTTTTTCTCACCGTTTTCTCCCGACATATAAAGGGGAGGGCGATAGGGCATTTCGAGAACATCGGGCATATGACAAGCAGCCGATGTATCGAGAATTGCTATGGGCATATCGTTCTCTGTTATATCGAGAACGGTTGTTACAAGATAACCTGCGTTTAAAGCAAACGCCTCGCCCGGTTCTATAAATACTTCGAGATTATATTTTTCCTTTATTCTCTTGATGCAGGAGAGAAGTTTTTCAATGTCATAATCATCTCTTGTTATATGATGACCACCACCGAAATTTATCCACTCCATATCATAAAGATATTTTCCGAACTTTTCTTCGATAGCATCGAGAGTTTTTTCAAGGTCATCGGAATTCTGTTCGCAAAGGGTATGAAAATGTATTCCCGAAACGCCTGTAAGGTCGATTTCAGCGAAGTTTTTAAGTGTTATTCCGAGTCTTGATTTGGGCGAACAGGGGTCGTAGATTTCGTGACCTTCCTGTGTTGAACATTCGGGGTTTATTCTGAGACCTATCTTCTTTCCTGCCGAAAGAATCTTATCTCTGTATTTATAAAGCTGATTTTTTGAATTAAGGATGATATGTCCACAATAAGAGATTATTTCGTCCATTTCATCTTCTCTGTAAGCAGCGGAAAAAACATGGTTCTCTTTACCCATATTTTCAAAACCGAGTCTTGCTTCATAAAGACCACTGCAAGCAGTTCCACTTACATATTCAGAAATCATAGGATAAAGCGAGAAGGCTGAAAAAGCCTTCTGCGCAAGGAGTATCTTAGCACCCGATTTTTCTTCGACGCTTTTAAGAATAGAGAGATTTTCTCTTATCTTCTTTTCGTCGATTACATACGAGGGGGTGGGTGCATTTTTTAATATATCAAGAATTTTCTTTTCCATAACTTATTCAACCGTAACGGGATTTTCGTCAACAACCCAGGGAAGACCATATTTACCCAGCATATCCATATAAGGATCGGGATCGAATTCTTCGACATTATAAACGCCTGCTTTGTTCCATGTTCCACTCATAACCATAGCTGTTCCTATCATAGCAGGAACGCCTGTTGTATATGAAACAGCCTGTGCGCCTGTTTCTTTATAACATTCCTGATGGTCACAGACATTATAGATGTAGATTGTCTTTTCCTTGCCGTCTTTAACGCCCTTGAAGATACAGCCGATATTTGTTTTGCCGACTGTACGAGGGCCTAATGATGCAGGGTCGGGGAGAAGTGCTTTAAGGAACTTTATAGGAACGATTTCTCTTCCTTCAAACATAACGGGAGTAGTAGAGAGCATACCTACATTCTGTAAGCAGTTCATATGCATAAGATAGCTCTGACCGAATGTCATGAAGAAACGGATTCTCTTTACTCCTGGGATATTCTTTGCGAGAGATTCGATTTCTTCGTGGTGAAGAAGATACATATCCTTCATACCAACGCCTTCGAAATTATATTCTCTCTTGATTTCCATAGGTTTTGTTTCAACCCATTTGCCGTCTTCCCAGTAAGAACCGTTTGCTGAAACTTCACGGAGATTGATTTCGGGGTTGAAGTTTGTTGCAAAGGGATAACCGTGGTCACCACCGTTGCAGTCCAAGATATCAATATAATGAATTTCATCAAAGTAGTGTTTAAGAGCATATGCTGAGAAAACGCTTGTAACGCCTGGGTCAAAGCCTGTGCCTAAAAGCGCTGTGAGGCCTTTTTCCTTGAACTTATCCATATAAGCCCACTGCCATGAATAATCGAAGTA
>JAZNQY010000156.1:0-11178 GCA_045590375.1 Oscillospiraceae bacterium
GGATTTTTCAGGCGATTATTCCGTTCTTTTCGATAGAAAGACACCCCTTGTAACCCTCAAGGAATTTGCCTGGGTAAACCACGATGATATTTCTTCTATGGAAGATCTGACAAAAGCTGTCGAGGATAATATAGGTCTTTCTGATGTCGAGTGGGACGCTACAATACAATCTAAATACTACAAAGATTATGAGCGTATTCCAAGAGGAGGAAAATGGCATACATATAAGGTAGAAGAATATTCAAAGGAAAAATGTGTCATAACCTACTACGCTGATACAATGGGAATAATGAAAGCCTATACAGTTGAATACCATCTTTCAGAAAACGAAAATAAAACCCCACGCATTGTTTCTGCAAAGAAAACAGGAACAACAGGTTTTTCTGCAACAGTAAATTCTATTTAACAATAAGTAATATTTTTAGATATAATTACTATTTGTAAATGAATATATGTAATAATATCAGACGATTATACAAATAGTAGAATAAAACAGCGTAGCCGAGAGAAAGCATACGCTGTTTTAAAATGAGGGAGGAAGTTATTTTGACAATAAATATAGTGTCTGTCGGAAAACTCAAAGAGGGTTATCTCCGTGAGGCATCGGCAGAATATGAAAAAAGAATAAAGGGTTTTTCGAAAATAAATATTATAGAACTTAATGAAAGCCGACTCCCCGATAATCCTTCTGAAGCACTGATTGAAAAAGCACTTTCAGACGAAGCGACGATGATGGAAAGTTACCTTTCGGGAAAATCCTTCAATATCGCTATGTGTATCGAGGGAAAACAACTTTCTTCTGAAAAACTTTCAAAAAAACTTGATGAAACGGGTGTCTTAGGATACAGCACAGTGAACTTCTTTATCGGAAGTTCATTTGGTCTTTCAGAAAAAGTAAAACAGCAGTGTCATTTAAGGCTTTCAATGTCAGAGATGACATTCCCTCATCAGCTCGCAAGAATAATGCTGCTCGAACAGATTTACCGTGCGTTCCAGATTTCTTCAGGTGGAAAATATCATAAATAACTATCCTTTTGAATAGTTTTCAGTCAGATTATTCCATGTAAATATATCAGTTTCTCCCGTCGGCGTAAGCCCCGAGAGAGACTGATATTTTTTTACTGCATCTTCGGTTTCGTCGCCGTATATTCCGTCGATTTTAGGATATGGAATATCATCCTTTTTCATAACAGAAAGCATTATCTGAATGAAATATACAACATCTCCCGTATCGCCTTTTTTTATTACCGAGAAATTATCTCTGAAAGGGGAAATGCTACTTGGTGTTTCATAAAAGGGGATGATGAGATTATATTCATCTATAATGCTGTCCCATGTTTCATTGTCGACAACACCCGTTGGCTCAAAGCCTTTGTTTTTCTGAAATTCTGTAACAGAATTTCTTGTGTTTTCGCCATATATTCCATCAGGGATAATTCCACTTTTGCCGTTGTGAATGTCAATATATCTTAAATACTGTTGCAGTTCTTTTATGTGTTCTTTTCTGTCTTTTTCGGTATAGGGCATATTTTTTTAAAAACCTCCTTTATGAAATGGTATATCCGGGGAACTGTTGTGGCCTTTTGTCAAACCCGAATTTAAGGTCTGAATAAACGCCCGTTATCTCGTTCCATGTTATAGGGCCCACAACTCCCGAAGGGTCTATGCCGAATCTTTTCTGAAAAGCGATTACAGAGTTTTTAGTGAGTGGACCAAAATATCCCGTCGGGTTAACATCAGGTATTTCGGGATATGTCTTGCTGATATACGAAAGATACTGCTGTAAAAGCCTTACATATTCGCTTGTTATCCCTTCTGATAAAACTGTGTTGGGATATAAAGCAATTCCCGTTTCGGGTAGTGGTGGAGGAGAACTCTCTGCAATTCCTGCATAGGCCCTGTAAATATCATTCCATGTTCTTTCGTCAACAACTCCCGTTTGTGGAAGACCAAAAACCTCCTGAAATGATTTAACTGAGTCTTCCGTCATCTGACCGAAATTCCCCGTTATGTCAACGGGCGAAACCCTTTCATAATAAGCACCGATAACGGCAAGATAATACTGAATAGAAAGAACGCCTTTTCCCTTGTCGCCCTTTTTGAGTTCTTCTGCATAGATTCTTTCAATGTCACTCTGCTTTATTCCTTCAGATGTAAGTTCTGCGAGTTTCTTGACACTTGTATAGATATATGAAATTCTATACCATGTCGCCTCATTTACAACTCCCGTAGGCGACATTCCGAAAACCTCCTGAAACTTTTTAACGGCATTTTCCGTGTCAACTCCGAAAACACCGTTTACCTCTGCGATTTTAGGAATACCGGGATAGTTTCTTGAAATTCTGTTAAGCTGTGTCTGAATTGTTTTAACGGAATTTCCTGAGTATCCGAGAGTAAGGTCTATCCCTTCGAAAGAAGGTGAATTTGTCTGAACAGGAACATTCTTTTCTATATTGATGTTATTCCCGTAATATCTTTGAAGAATTTCATAGGGGATAAGCCCCTGATTAGCGAGAGAAACAGTCCCCCATTGTGAAAGACCATCGCAGGTAGCCTGCCTTCCGTCACAGAAAACAGCGAAGAAAGGCTCAATGTTGCCGTCTTTTCTTATGTAGGTGTTGAAAAGCTCATCGACAATTCTTGATATGGGCTGAAAAATATCCCTGCCCTCTCTGAAAGCCATATCATAGGCTGTTGAGTTTGTTATATCAAATGGATACCCTCTGCTTCGGTAGAATTCTGTATAGACTCTATTTAGCGCATAAGAAACAATAGCATAAATATTTGCTCTTATTGCATTTTCGGGCCATGTAGGATAAATCTCACTCGAAGCAACATTCTTTATGTAATCAGGAAAAGAAAGCGTAACATTCGGAGCATCCTGTGAGGGTTTTCCTAAATGAACGGTTATTGTTTCGGGTATAAATGGCTGACCTTTCATTCTTCGTCCTCCTCGGTTTCACCATAAACTATCTCTCTTTGTGGATTATCAGAAAATTCTGTTATCGGAATGAGATTTACGGGCTGGATTGATTTTATCCCCGAAAAGATAACAACCCTTTCGTTTAAAACAGGGTAATATCCGTCAGAAACAACCCTTACTCTGTATTCAGAAAAAGGCTTTTCTTTCATAGACTCCTCGGGTGACTCCGATATACTGCGAGGAGGGGCAGTAAGCGAAATTTCAGGCGAAATTCCGTTTATATCGGTTTTCATAAATCTTATTATGTTTTCGCCCGTTTCATCATAAACCGTTACCTTTGCGTTTTCTATCGGAATATCTCCCTTAGCAGTAGTAACTTCAACCTGAAGAACACCACAGTTCACGTCGTTCTGGCAAAGACTTTCCTCAGATGAAAAAACGCTTATTCTTTCCCTCGCTTTTTCTGCCTCGGTTTCTGTTTCGTCAGGTTCGGGAAGGCGCTCTCTGTAAAGACGCATCATTTCGTCCATGTATTTTTTGGTAAGTTCTTTTTCTTCGTTGTTTTTCAAAATACAAAACACCTCTTTTCAATAAAGTCTATGCTTGTACCTTTGAAAAAATGTTTTAAATTTATTGACTTGATTAAGATTTTAGGATAAAATATATGTATAACTTATCAAAGGAGAGATTTTATGAAAAAATTTCTGGAAATTATCTCGATTCTCGGAACAGTAAAGGATATTGTCGAAAAAATTGCCGACAAGATTGTTGATAAAATCAAAAAGGTTGAGCCTATAAAGGTAAAATCAAACGCAGGCTCTGTTCTCGGCGTTTTAGGAATTATCTTTGCTCCCATTTTCCCCGTTATAACCTATGCTCTTTCAGCAACAGGCATGGCTCTTTCAGCAGGTGGAAAGAAAAGAGAAAAGTCAAAATCAGGTATTGCTCTTAATTCGGTAGCGCTCGCATTCGCAGCAGTAAACTCAGTTATTGCAATAGTAATCGCAGTTATGTATTACAACAAGAAAGAAATTCCTTTCATAACAAAAAAGAAATAAAAAAATCACGCTTGAGACAAATCGCCTCAAGCGTTTTAATTTTTGGTATGAGCAGACCGATAAGCCGAGTTCTGTCGTGTGCGATAATCTATCTAAGCCGCCTTTGTAATATGCCCGCCGAGCAGACGTTAAGACATATTATACCAACCGGCGTTGCATCGGATAGGGTTTACATGTCAATGCGCTCTCACGCATCACGGTGAGCTCTTACCTCGCCTTTCCATCCTTACCTGAAAAATCAGGCGGTATATTTCTGTTGCACTTTCCCTGAGGTCGCCCTCGGCAGTAGTAATCTGCTATCCTGCTCTGTGATGCCCGGACTTTCCTAATGGCTCTGATAAAAAGCCACTCTATCGCATAGTCTACTCACAAAATGTATTATACAACAACATTTTTAAATTTGCAAGTTTTATTATAATCCTAAAAGTTTCCTTGCGTTTTCACCAAGGATTTTTTTCTTGTCCTCATCAGAAAAATCAAGGCTTTCGATAAATTCCTTTTCCATACTGCTCTTATGCCACGGGAAATCACTTCCGAAAAGAATTTTATCAGCACCGTGCTTCAAAACTATTTCTCTGAAAATATCTGTCGGCATAAAGTTCACTGTATATGCTGTGTCGAGATAGATGTTGTCAAGCCCTGTGATATATTCTAAAACTTCTTCCCAATGCTTCATTCCACCCATATGAGCGAGTATCATTGTCATCTGAGGAACAGCGTCATGAGCCTTTCTTGATGCCTTTGGTGGTGCGTGAACGAGGTCGGGTGATAAGGGGTCCCATCCTGCATGGAATACAACGGGGAGAGAAAGCTCGGCGCATTTTTCATAAACGGGGAAAACCTTTTCATCGTCTATAAAAAATTCCTGATAGTCAGGGTGAAGCTTTACCCCATAAAGACCCATTTCCTTTATTCTGTGAAGTTCCTCAAAAACATCTTCAGCGAAAGGATGAACACTTCCGAAAGGAATTATATTTTCGTATTTATCACCCATTTCCTTTGCCCAGTCGTTGATGATTGTCTGCTGAGTGGGTTTTGTTGCAACAGGCAAAAGAACTGCCTTGTCGATAACGCCCGATTTTGTTATCTCGTCGATAGCATCAATTTTTCCGTCTGAATATGCTTTCTGATTTGAAACAACCTCGAGCTTTGCTATTGCCTTTTCAGCGATTTTATCGTTGAAAGCGTGCGTATGAAAATGTATAACCATTTTTAACATCTCCGAATAAGTAACTGTTTTCTCTCCTTTGCATAAACTGTAATTAAGAAAATATGTCCCCTAATTTTCTTTGATGATTATCTTCTGAATATTATGGTAATAATATCATCAGATGATCATCGAGTATTTTAAATCAGGAGTATTATAGTTATGTCAATTAAAAGGGGAGAAATCTATTATGCCGATTTAAGTCCCGTTGTGGGGTCTGAACAGGGAGGCATAAGACCTGTTCTCATAGTCCAGAACGACGTCGGAAACCGTCACAGTCCGACAGTTATCGCAGCAGCAATAACAAGTCGCCATGAAAAAGCAAAACTGCCCACGCATATAGACCTTTCAGCAGTAACCTGCGGTCTTGCAAAGGACAGTGTCGTGCTTTTGGAACAGATAAGAACAATAGATAAGCGTCGTCTGCGTGAAAGAATGGGCGAGCTCGATACTGCCTCAATGCAGAAGGTAAACGACGCTTTATCGATAAGTTTCGGACTTCATGACAGCAGTAATCTGCTTACATAGCCCGATTATTGCTTAAGCCTCAATATAGACCTTTTTCATTATCTGGTCTTCAACGGGTCTGTCACCGAATGAAGTTCTTGTTTCTGCGATTTCATCAACAACATCCATTCCTTCAACAACCTTGCCGAAGGCAGCATAGTCGCCGTCGAGGTGAGGAGCGTCTTTATGCATTATAAAGAACTGTGAGCCTGCTGAGTTGGGCATCATTGAGCGAGCCATTGAAAGAACGCCTCTTTCGTGTTTAAGGTCATTCTTAACACCGTTTGAAGCGAATTCGCCCTTGATTGTCCAACCGGGGCCGCCCATTCCTGTGCCATCGGGACAACCACCCTGAATCATAAAGCCCTTGATAACTCTATGGAAAATAAGCCCGTTATAAAATCCCATATTAACGAGCTTTTCAAAGTTCTTGCAGCTTTCGGGTGCAATTTCGGGATAGAGTTCGAGTTTGATTTTTTTGCCGTTTGCCATTTCGATAATAACCATGTTAAATCTCCTTTGAAATTTTTTGATACATATATATAATATTACATTTTTAAAAAAATGTAAAGTTATCAGAAAGAAATAACGCCTAAATGTTCGAGAAGAATTTTTGTTCCCATAAGAATAAGAATAATTCCACCCGTTATTTCAGCGGCGGATTTATATTTCATTCCGAAAACGCTTCCGATTTTAATGCCAATAGCCGAAAGGATGAATGTTGTCATCCCGATAAGCGATACTGCGTGAAAGATGTTTACATCAGGAAGTAAAGCGAATGTAACACCGACAGCGAGTGCGTCTATACTTGTAGCGATAGCAAGAAGCAACATATTTTTAAATGAAAACGAGGCGTCAGTCTCGTTTTCTTCTTTTGAAAAGCCCTCTTTTATCATATTTATTCCTATGACAGAAAGAAGTATAAACGCAATCCAATGGTCAAAGGCGACTATGTATTTTTCAAATGTTGTGCCAAGTAAATACCCTAAAAAAGGCATCAGCGCCTGACATCCACCAAACCATAACCCTGTTATTATGTAGTGTCTGACCTTTGTTTTTCCGACAGAAAGCCCCTTGCAAACAGCGACGGCAAAAGCATCCATCGAAAGACCTATCGCTATGAGTAAAAGTTCCGAAAATGACATATAAAAACCTCTTTTCAAAAATTATCGGATACAGCCATGTTCTGCACCCGATAAAAGAAAAAAGACTTCGGGTACACAGAAAACCATGTACTCAAGTCTTGAAATTTAAGATAAGCCAGACTAAAAAGTCAGTATGTTGACTTATCACGCAACCTTTTTTGCGCCATCTACTCCCTTGAAGATACAGTTATTTTAACATATTATTCTTTCTATTGTCAATAGCCCTCTGATATTTCAGCGAGTTTTCGGGTGTCAAGTTTTTCTGCGAGATAATTTTTAAATTCCACCGAAAGACAGAATTTTCCTTCCTCCCATTTTCCTTTCGGAAGTATGACAGAAGTAAAATCCTCTTTTCTTTCCTTTATATCATTTATACACTCAGCACGACTCTGAAATTCATCATAAGAAAAATTATGCTCCATAAAATCCTTTAAAAGACCTGCGTTTTCTGAAAACCCATATATATCGCCGTCTTTCTTTTCCATAGCCGAAGCTAAAATAAACGCCATCTGTTCAGAACGGAACTTTTCTGAAAACAAAGGCGATGAAACATACTGCCTTATCTCGTTCCCCGAAAGATTTTTCTCTCCTTTTTCTATAAAAACATATTCCAAAAGTATATCGTTATAGTATTTTGTCGGCGAAGAAATATTGTAGGTAACTTCACCCGATATGCTGTCTATTGCCGTTGCAAAGCCTGTATTATCAAGAAAAACATATTTTTCTATCTGAATATTCATAGCTTCGCTTACTGCCCTGAGCGTTTTTTCACAGCCGTATCTTCTGAAAAAATCGTATATAGTCATAGTTTCTGTTCCTGATTGACATACTGTATCAGAGGGCAGGGGAATAAGGAAAATCCTTTCTTCAGCCGATAAAAACCTTGCTATCATAAAGGTTGTTCCCGATTTTTCTCCGTTTTCACAGAGTATCATAAGAGTCGTCATATTAAGCGAATTATCGGGCTTTTTCGCTTCTTTTACGGTCTCATATACTATCTTTTCTGTTTGCTTTTCTTCTGCTTTTTCAACAAAAAACGACAAAATAAAAACTGTCCCTCCCACAAGGACAGTTGTTAAAATCAGAGTTTTTAAAAACACCATAGCTACGCTGTTGTATTTTTTTGACATCAGACCACTTCCCGTTAACAATATGTATATACAAAAAATACCAACACGCAAAAAGGCGTTTTTTCAAAAAATATACACTCACAGAACTCTGTTTATGCATAATTGTTGAAAACTATGTTGAAAATGTTGAAAGTCCATAAGCGAAAGAACTTTAAACTTTGTCAATAGGAAAAAACAAATTTTTTTGAATTTTTTCTTTGGTTGACAAAAAAGGGGTTGTATCGTATAATTTAAAGGATGTGTAATAAGACTATACGAGAAAAGGTGTATCTTCTTTGATGGCTTCAAAAGCGTTGCCTATGTTTATTATGTGTGATTTCAGACCTTTTTTCATCGCATATCTTATCGTCTGCGATGTTCCACTGCGATCCTCCTTGATAACGCCTATAATAAGGTCAGACATGTCTATCATAGCGAGATTTCTTTTCTTCATACATCCCTTGTAGTATTCTTCAGAAATATATATAACCTCAGATGATTTTTCGAGAGTGTTGCGATATTCCCAATAATCAGCGTTTTTTCTGTCCTCTCCGAATGCTTTGTAAGGAGAAATGGTTATAAGCTTTATATCGGGATATTTTTTCATAAAACTCATAACAATGGTTGATGCCCACATATCAACGCCCATCGAAAGTCCTGCAACAAAAACGGTATAACCGTTCTGTATGCAATCATATATTTCTTTATATAAAAAACTTTTCAGCATCAGCGTCTGGATACTGCCCCTTTCCTGACAGGGCAGTTTTTCAGGGCGATGACCTGTAAAACATACTACTTTTTCTTTCATAAATAAAATCCTCCGATGAATTTGATTATATTATACACAAATTCCTATCGGTTGTAAAGGAGTTGAAACCCTTTGATGAATAGTTTTTTACGTCGTGCTTATGCAGAAATACATCTCGACAGGGCAAGAAGAAACATAGAAAAGATAAAATCCCTATTGCCCCGTAAAACAAAGCTTATGGCAGTTGTAAAAGCCAATGCCTATGGACATGATGACGAAACAATGTCAGAACTCTTTTCTTCTATGGGTATAGAAAATTTTGCTGTTTCAAATATTCATGAGGCAGAAAAACTCCGTAGTTACGGAATAAAGGGTGATATACTCATTCTTGGCTATACATCTCCCGAATATTCAGAAGAACTTTCGCGTTTCGATATAATAAACACAGCTGTTTCTTATGACCACGCAAAAGCACTCAGCGAAAACGCAGAATCTCCCGTCAGAATACATATAAAACACGATACAGGAATGGGAAGAATAGGTCTGAAAAACGATTCACCCATAAAAACAGCAGATGAAATCGAAAAAATCTGTGCCCTCCCTAATATTAAGGTTGAGGGAATGTTCACACATTTTGCCGTTGCTGACAGCGATGACGAGGGCGATATTTCATATACAGAATCTCAGAGAGATTTTATTCTCTCGGTTTCTGATGAACTTGAAAAAAGAGGAATAAAAATTCCGGATATTCATTTTCTTAACAGCGCAGGGGGAACATATTACCCCGATGAAAGAAGTTCTTTTGCCCGTTTCGGCGTTATGCTTTACGGACTTATGCCGAATTTTAAAAAGCCCCTTCCTTTCGAACTCGAACCTGTTATGGAACTTAAAGCAGAGGTTTCATATGTAAAAGAAATAAAGGCAGGCGAATATTTAAGTTACGGAAGAACTTTCAGAGCACCCCACGATATGAAAATCGCAACCGTTACAATAGGTTATGCCGACGGTTATTCAAGACTTCTCTCCAATAAGGCAGAAGCGATAGTAAACGGAAAAAGAGCGAAGGTCGTAGGAAGGGTCTGTATGGACCAGCTTATGCTTGATGTTACAGAAATAGATGTAAAAGCAGGGGATATAGCAACAATGTTCGGTAAAGACGGAAACGAAAAGATAACTGCTGATGAACTTGCTGATATCTACGGAACAATCGGCTATGAAATCATATGTGGAATATCAATGCGTGTTCCGAGAGTTATTATGGATGACGGAAAAATAATAAATGTCATTGAATATCGCCACAGTATTTAAAAAATCTTACCCGTATTTCTGTGTTAAACTCGCTCGGAATACCATAAGTATGCCGTCGCTCGTTTGCTTTGAAATACGGGCAATCTTTTTTAAAATATTTATATATCACAAAATTAAAAACTCGGAAACAACGATTGTCATTTCCGAGTTGTTTTTTTGTTTTTCAGAACAAAGTTCGCAACGAACTGTCCGAGGCGACTCGCCTCTTACTTTGTGTTGTCGAGGTTCCAACGGAATGTTGAAATTCTCTGTGCCTTTGTGTTACTGAAGTTGATGTTGTTTGTAAGAGTTGAAAGGTCAACATAACGATAGTCAGTCTTAGGTCTCTTACCTGAGTTTGCAAGAGCAGCCTTGATAGCGTCTGATGAGTAGTTTCTTGAAATTACAGCACCGAGCTTGTGGAAATCTCTTTCAAATTCAACAATATCCTTAGCGAGTGTGATGTTTGTATCACATACGTTGTAGATACCCTGATACTGATAAGAACCGTCCTGATTTAAAACACCGTTGATAAAGTCAACGAGGTTGTAGATACAACAGAATGAGAATCCGTAGTTGCCTTCACCGTAAAGGAAGCCTACGCCGTCCTTGTAGTCATAGATTCTGTCGTGAAGGTTCTGGTTGTAATCCTTTGAGTAAACGGGAGCGATTCTCATAACAACGCCCTTTGAGTTACCCTTCTTAAGAGATTTACCAAGTTCCTTTTCGCTGTCGGCCTTCATCTTTGCATAGTTTGAGAAAGGCTTTTCATCGTTTGTTTCACGAACAGGTTCTCTTGACTTCTGAGGAGCATAAACCTGAATTGTGCTGAGCATAAGAATATCTTTTATACCTGCGTCAACAGCAGTTTTGTAAAAATATTTGTCAACCTGAGCACTCTGCTTCATTTCAACATCTGTGATAACTGAATCGAGGTCGTTATCTGTTGAGCAAGCGAGATGAATTACAGCATCAAGCTTTCCACTTTCGAGAATAGGAGAAATCTTTGATTTATCTGTGATATCTGCCTGAAGGAAATTGAAGTTGGGCTGACCGATAAGTGGGCTTGCCTTTGTGTCTGTACCGATTACGTTATTACCTTTCTGAAGAAGAGCACTTGTTACTTCTCTTCCGATAAATCCGCTAGCACCTGTAACTAAGATGGTTTTCATATATTCTACCTCCTGATGAGAT